>JBCDFL010000015.1:0-28450 GCA_039178165.1 Pseudomonadota bacterium
CGACCGCAAGATGGCCTTCGTTCTCGCGCGCCAGCACGATTTGGCGCCGGTGGCTGTGCACTAGCCTTCTGGTTCTCGCGGGCGCGGCTCAGGCGGCGCCCGGCATCCAAACGGAGACGCAAAAAGGCGCTGCGGCCTTGCGGGCCATGCACGCCGAGGCCGCCGCCTTCATCGAAGCGCAATTCGGCCTGACCCCGCCCACGACGTTCACGCTTGTCGCCGCTGGTGACCCCGACGCGCTCACCGCGCAATTCGATGCGGCGGGCATCCGCACGCTCTTTTTTACTGGGGACCGGACCTGCCCGCCCGCCCGTGTCGGCGGCGTTGCCAACCGGGCGATGATCGCGCTGTGTTGGAACGAGGGTCCTGTGACGACGCCTCAGGCCCGCGCCGTGATGGTGCACGAGCTGATGCACCAGGTGCAGTACACGCTGGCCAATAACCGGCCCGCCCGCCCGCTGGGGCAGGGGGATTGGCTGCTCGGCCCCGCTTGGATGGTCGAAGGCAGCGCCGAATGGGTCGAAGAGGTCTTTCGCAACGGCCGCGCCACGGACGGCACGCGCCTGTTTGAGCTGCAAGAGCCCGCGCGCCGCAACCAAACCCCGCTCTCTCAGCTGAGCGTGCACGGATCGCTCGCCACCGGGCGCACCTACGGCGTCGCCCGTTTCGCCGCTTATGTGCTGGCGGAGCGGTTCGGGGATCAGGCTCTGTTCGACTACTTCTCCGCCCTCGGGCGCCTCGCCGACCGCGACGCGGCGTTCCGGGAGGTGTTTGGCATGTCCATCGCCGCGTTCGAGGAGGAGTTCGAGCGCATCCGCCGCCATTACGGCGACGCGCGCCGCTGGGCCGGGGTCGCGGAATGAGCCACGACTTTGACTGGGTCGACGCCTTCGCGGACCGCGCCTTCGGCGGCAATGGCTGCGCGGTGGTGCACGATTACGGTGACGTGGCCGAAGATGTCGCCTGCGCTTTCGTTCGGGAGACGTCGCTGGTCGAATGCACCTTCACCGGCCCGTCGGACATCGCCGATATCCGCGTACGCTACTTCCTGGCGCGTAACGAGATTCCCTTTGCCGGCCATCCGACCGTGGCCACCGTCGCGGCCATGCGCCACCGCGGCCTGATCGGAGACGGCGATCTGACGCTCGAAACCGGCGCTGGCCTCGTGCCCGTGCGTGTGGACGGCCTGCGCGTGACGATGCGCCAGATCGCGCCCACCTTCGGCGCCACGCTCGACCCGGCGCTTGTGGCGCGGGTCGGCGGCCTGACGCCCAGCGACCTGATCGCACCGCCCCAAATCGTCAGCACCGGCCTGCCGTTCGTCATCGCCCCGCTGCGCGACGCGGAGGCGGTGCGGCGGGTTGCGCTGGATGCCGCGGCTCTGCAGGACATGATGGACCATATCGGCGCCGGCGTGATGGAGCCGTTCTGGGCCACGACCACCGGCGCGCCCGCCGGGGACACCTTTGCCCGCCTGGTCCTGCCGCCGCCCAACCCGCCCGAGGATCCCTTCACCGGCTCCGCCACGGGCGCGCTGGGCGCCTACGTTTGGGCGCATGGCCTTATCGACAGTCCGCAATTCACAGCCGCGCAGGGGCACGATATGGGCCGGCCGGGTCTGGCGCAGGTGCGCGTGCTGGGCCCCCGGGAGGCGATCACGGGCGTTGAGGTCACCGGCAGCGGCTATGTCCTGATGTCCGGCACCGTGGCACTGCCCGATGGCTGAGCCGCGCGTCGCGCTCGTCCCCTACGGCACGCCGGTGGACCGCAATTTGGGCGCGCTGCCCCTGGCGCAGGTCGACTGGCCGCTGGGCGGCGCGGCGCCGGACGGCATGCTGGCCGATCTGAGGGCGGACGACCACGTGCTGATCTACCCCAAGACGTCCATGTACCTGTCCCCGCCGCGGCTGGCCGCGCGCCTGTCGGTGATGGTGGTGGAGCCGCGGATCATCCACGCCCGCCACCTGGCCCTGCTGCGCCTGGTGTGGCGGCGCTTTCACCGCGTCTTCACCCATGATCCGGTCACCTTGCGCCGGCTGCCCAACGCGCGGTTCCTGGCCGCAGCCTCCACCTGGGTGCCGGACTATGCGGAGCGCGATCTGACCAAAAGCCGGGGCGTCTCCCTGATCGCTTCGGCCAAACGGGACCTCGACGGCCACCGTCTGCGCCACGAGATCGCGGAAACGGCGCCGTCCCTCGACCTGATGGGCCGCGCCTACAAGCCCTTCGATCATAAAGGCGACGCGCTCGCCCCCTACCGCTTCTCCGTGGTGATCGAGAATATCCGCGCGCCGGGCTATTTCAGCGAAAAGCTGATCGACGCTCTGCTGTGCGAGACGGTGCCGATCTACTGGGGCGCGCCCGATATCGAGCGGTATTTCGATCCACACGGCATGATGGTCTGCACCTCCGCCGCCGAGCTGCGCCAGGCCATCGCCCGCGCCGATGCGGGCCGCTACGACGCGATGCGGCCCGCGCTGCTGCGCGCCAAGGCCCAGGCGCAGGCGCAGCGCGACTACCGCCTGTCCGCCGCCCGAATGTTGGCTGCAGGGGAGTAGTCTGGGCCCCAGGCCTAAGGCGCGGGCAGAATGCCCAGCCGCGGCTCGGTCAGCGAGGTCACGGCGATGCGCCCATCCGGCAGCGTCACCGCGCCGGTGGTCAGCGCGTAGCCGCCCGCCGGGTCTTGCAACGTCTCGACCACCGTGCCGTCCGCCGCCATGCGCAGCACGAAGCCGTAGCGCGTCGGCGCGGGCCGCAGCGCAGCGGGCAGGCGCATCGTGGCCGCGCGCAGGCCGGGCCGGTTGCTCAGCCCGTCCATCACCGGGTTGCGCGGGCTCACCAAGCCGATCCAGAACGTGCCGTCCGGCGCGGGATTGATGTTGTCGGGAAAGCCCGGAAGGTTGTCCAAGATCACCGTGCCCGGTCCGCCCTCCAACGGGTAGCGCCAGACGCGGTAGGCGCCCGTCTCCACCACGTAGACCGCGTCGGTGACCGCGACGCCGTTGGCAAAGGTCAGCCCGTCCGCAAAAACGCGCGTCTCCCCCGTCGCGGGGTCGTGGCGCAGGATGCGGCCACTGGGTGAATGCTCCACCAGATCGAGGACAGAGGCCGGCAGCGTGCCTCCATTCGCCTCCGCGCCAAAGCGGGTCGACGCGTCCGAGAAATAGAGGCTGCCATCGGGCCCGATATCCACATCATCGGCGTAGAGGATCGGGCTGCCCTCGCTGGTCCGGTCCGCCAGCGTCCGCACCGTGCCGTCCGTGTCCACCGACAGCAGCCCGCGATAGGCATCGGCCACATACAGCGTGCCATCGGGGCCGAACTCGACACCCAAAGGCCGCCCGCCGGTCTGCGCAAAGGGCGTGACATTGCCGTCGCCGTCGATGCGTACGATCCCCCCGTCATGCACCGCTGCATAAAGCGCGCCGTCCGGGCCGATATCGGCATCCTCCGGCCCGTAGGTGCCGGGCAGGTCGATCATCTGCAGCTGGGACAGGCGGTCGTTGGGCGCAAAGGCCCCGCTATAGCCCGGATCCTCCGGCGCCTCCCACGCGATGGGCGCAACGGGCACCGGCCACAGGGCCAGATAAGCGATAAGGGCAAGGAGGGCGAGGGCGGTCAGGCGAAAGAGTGTCTTCATCGCCCGACCCTGCGCCAAGCCGCGGCGCCGATCAAGCGGCGCCGCGGGTGGGGGCGGGTCTGCCCCGGGGTGCGATTAGGCCGCGATCAGGCCCATTTCCTGCAGCTTCAGCAGCACCTGCTGCGCGCAGTAATCGACATCTGTGCCTTCGGTCTCGATCCGCAGCTCGGGGTGTTCCGGCACGTCGTAGGGGTCGGAAATCCCAGTGAACTCCTTGATCTTGCCCTCCCGCGCCAGCTTGTAGAGGCCCTTGCGGTCCCGCTTTTCGCATTCCTCGATCGTGGTGGCGACGTGCACCTCGCAGAAGGCGCCGAAGGCCTCGATCTCCTCGCGCACCGCGCGGCGGGTGGCGGCGTAGGGCGCGATGGGCGCGCAAATGGCGATGCCGCCGTTCTTGGTGATCTCGGATGCGACATAGCCGATGCGGCGGATGTTCAGATCGCGGTGCTCTTTGGAAAAGCCCAGCTCGGAGCTAAGGTTTTTGCGCACCAGATCGCCGTCCAGCAGCGTCGTCGGGCGCCCGCCCATCTCCATCAGCTTGACCATCAGCGCGTTGGCGATGGTCGATTTGCCGGAGCCGGAGAATCCGGTGAAGAACACGGTGAAGCCTTGCTTGGCCCGCGGCGGGCGCGAGCGGCGCAGCTCGCTCACCACGTCGGGGAAGCTGAACCATTCGGGGATTTCCAGCCCTTCCGCCAGACGGCGGCGCAGTTCCGTGCCGGAGATGTTGAGGATCGTGACGTTGTCCTTGTCCGCAATCTCGTCTGCGGGCTCGTATTGGGCGCGCTCCTGCACATAGACCATGTGCTTAAAGTCCACCATTTCGATGCCCATCTCCTCCTGATGCGCGCGGAAGAGGTCCTGCGCGTCATAGGGACCGTAAAAGTCTTCACCGGCGGAGTTCTTGCCGGGGCCGGCGTGGTCGCGGCCGACGATGAAGTGGGTGCAGCCGTGGTTCTTGCGGATCAGGCCGTGCCAGACCGCCTCGCGCGGGCCGGCCATGCGCATGGCCAGGTTCAGCAGCGACATGGTGGTTGTGGAGGCCGGGTATTGGTCCAGCACCGCCTCGTAGCAGCGCACGCGGGTGAAGTGGTCGATATCGCCCGGCTTGGTCAGGCCGACGACGGGGTGAATGATCAGGTTGGCCTCGGCCTCCTTGGCCGCGCGGAAGGTCAGCTCCTGGTGCGCGCGGTGCAGCGGGTTGCGGGTCTGGAAGGCCACGATGCGGCGCCAGCCCAGCTTGCGGAAATAGGCGCGCAGCTCGTTCGGCGTGTCGCGGCGGGCGCGGAAGTCATAGTGGACGGGCTGCTGGATGCCGGTGATCGGACCACCGAGGTAGATCTTGCCCGCTTGGTTGTGCAGGTAGTTCACCGCCGGGTGCGCGTCGTCATCGGCGCCAAAGACCTTCTCCGCCTCGTTGGATTTGTTCGGCTCCCAGCGGTCGGTGACCGTCATGGTGGCGAGGATCACGCCCTCCTGGTCGCGCAGGGCGATGTCCTGGCCGATCTCCAGACCGTTGGCGAAGTCTTCGCCGACGTCGAGCGTGATGGGCATCGGCCACAGCTCGCCCGTGGACAGGCGCATGTTTTCCACGACGCCATTGTAGTCTTCTTCGGTCAGGAATCCCTTGAGCGGGTTGAAGCCGCCGTTCATCAGCAGTTCCAGATCGCAGATCTGGCGCGGGGTCAGGTCGTGGCTGACCAGATCGGCCGCTTCGACCTTCAGCTTCTGGGCGCTGTCATACGAGACATACAGCTCGGGGATGGGGGCCAAATTGTTCTGCATCAGAGTGCTCCTGTACTTCAAAGGGACCAAGTCGCTGACAGAGCCGGTCAGTTCGGCATGCAGCGCCTCGTATTCGGCAAACTTGCGGGCGAGGAAGGTGTCGATCAGGCGGTCTTTCTGGGCCTGGCCTGCCTCGGTGAGGGCGTAGGCGACGCGCGCCCGGCGGTCGGTGCCGGCGCGGTCGGTGAGGGTGATGAGGCCCGCCTCCGTCGCGGTGCGTAGATAACCGTTGAGCCGCCCGAGCGAGATGCCGAGCGCGGCCGCGATGGCGCGCTGGGACGCGCCCGGATCGCGCTGCACTTGCCGCAGAAGGCGGAAGAGGTCCCCTTCGTCGGGCTGGGGCATGGGAGGCGTGGCGGGTTTGTTCATCGCTGAACGCATATCGGACAAGATACGTTCAGTCCAGAACAAACTTGCCGCGCCGCAGAAAAGCGGCATTTGCCGGCTGCGCCGGCGTCAGGTCCGGGCTCTCAGCACGATGGGCAGGCCGTCGCGCGGTTTCGGGATGGGGACGGCGGCCCACCGTGTCGGCAGGGCGACCGCGGGCGTGACCCGCGCCCGGCGCATCAGGAGCGCGACGAACAGCTTCACCTGCAGCGTCGCGAAATGCAGCCCGATGCACTTATGCGCCCCGCCGCCGAAGGGCGCCCAGGCGTAGGGGTGTGCGCGGTCCTCCGCCCGGCCCGGCGCGAAGCGGTCTGGGTCGAACCGCTCCGGCTCGGGCCAGAACGCGGGATCGCGCATCACCGGGCCGGGCAGAGCGCTGACATAGGTGCCGGCGGGATAGGTGCGGCCCTCCCACTCGAAATCGCGCACCGCCTGGCGCGGGATGAAGGGCACGGGAGGCAACAGGCGCAGCGCCTCGCGGAACACGCGGTCCGTCACCTCCATCGAGGCGAGCGCCGCATCGTCCAGCGGCCCGCCGTCCAACGCCGCCACCTCGTCCCGCACCCGCACCTGCCAGTCCGGGTAGGCGGCGAGCGCCCAGACCACCTTGCTGAGGCTGGCGGCGGTAGTGTCGTGCGCGGCCATCAGCAGGAAATTGAAATGATCGGCAATCTCCTCCGCGCTCCAGCCGGTGCCGTCCTGATCCGTGGCGACGCACATCTGCGAAAAGAAATCCGGCCCGGGCGCCGCGCGCCGCGCCGGAATCATCTCCCGAAAGGTGTCGATCAGGACCCGCCGCGCACGGGTGCCGCGGCGCATCTTGGTGCCCGGCCAGGGCTTGCGGATCACGCCGACCGACGCGGCGACCTCCGCCGCGAAGGCCGAGTTCAGCGCCCCGGCGCGCGCATCGTCTAGCGGCAGTCCCATGAAGACCTGCGCGCCCATCTGCAGTGTCAGCGCCTTGATCGCCGGGTAGAAGCGAAAGGGCCGGTCCAGCGGCCACCGCTCCAGCAGCGTGCCCATCGCCGCGCCCATCGCATCGCGGTAGGCATCCAGCGCCGGCTTGCGAAAGGCAGTCTGCATCAGGCGCCGGTGCGCGCGGTGATCGTCGAAATCGCGCAGCATCAGCCCGCCGGGAAAGAGGCCCGACAGCACGTCCCAGCCGCCCGCACTGGAAAAGAGCTTGTCCCGATCCCCCAGGATAAAGCCCAGCGCGTCCGCCCCGCCCAGCGTCACGCGCCAATCGCCCAGCAGGTCGATCCGGTAGACCGGCCCCAGCCGCGCCCGCGACCGGGCGTGCAGGCCGTAAGGATCGCGCAGGAAGTCCAGCGTGTGCCCGACCAGCGGGGTGCGCGGCAGGTGCGGGATACCGGCCAACGCGTTCACGCCGGCGCGTCCATCGCCCGCGCCACGGGCAGCGCGTCCAGCGGATGGGCCACGCCGCGCAGCTCCAGCCGGATCAGGTCCCACCCGTCCGCCGCCAGGCCCGCCGCCTCCAGCACGGAGCGGGAGACGAGCAATTCGACCCCTTGCGTCTTGGTCGCCGCCTCCAGCCGCGAGGTCGTGTTGACCGCGTCCCCGATAAGCGTCCGTGGCGCGTTGCCCTGCGCGCCAATCTCGCCCAGCACCACGTCGCCCAGGTGCAGCCCGATGCCGATGCGCACCGGCGCTGCGCCTTCGGCCACCATGCCGTCGTTGAACCGCTCCAGCGCCGCGCCGATGGCCTTCGCCGCGGCGAGGCCGGCGCGGGCGCTGGTGGCGGGATCGTCCTCCTCGAACACCGCCAGCAGCCCGTCGCCCAGGTATTTGTCGACCGTCCCGCCCGCGCCCGTGATCGCCGGCACGATCGCGTCGAAGAACCGGTTGAGCAGGAAGACGACGTCGTAGGGCAGCTGCCCCGCCGTGCGCGCGGTAAAGCCGCGCATGTCCAGAAACAGGATCGCCAGGTCGCGCTCCTGCCCTTGGCTGGCATGGGCGCGCGCCTTGCCCTGACCTGGCAGGAAGACCCGGCTGACCGTGATCGGCGCGGTCGGGCGGATCTGGCAGGCCAGACGCTGGCCCGGCGCGGCGTCTGTGGCGCGCAGGCTGCGCGCCTCCACGTCCGAGGGATCGGGCAGGGTATGCGCGCCCGCATGGATGCGCACCCGGCAGGTCGTGCAGCGCCCCTTGCCCCCGCACAGCGAGGTGTGCGGCACGCCCGCGTTGCGCGACATCTCCAGCAGGGTCATCCCCCGCGGTGCGCTGATCTGCGGCCCATCCTCGAAGATGATCGTCACCGTGGACTGGGCCGCCGCGATCCGGCGCAGCACGTGGATCAGCCCCGCCGCGCCCACCAAACCTAGAAAGGCGTAGAGCGCCCAGCCGTCGATCTGGCCTAAGGCGGCGAAGGCCTCCCGGTCCGGGAAATTCGTCGCCTCGACATGGACCAGCCGGGCGCCGGGATCTTGCAGTACCAGGGCCAGGCGCCGCCCCTCGCTCTGAAACCCGGCGAGGGCGAGCGCCGGCACCAGCACCGCCCCGCCGAGCAACGCGTAGCTGGCCCGCTGATACCACACCCGCCCGCGCAGCCAGAAATGCACGCCCAGACATCCGTGCCCCCACACGCCCAGCAGCAGCGCCGATTGCAGCCAGCCGTCGGACGTGCCCCAGATCAGCCCGACCAGATAGGCCATCGTGTCGTTCACCGCGAAAGCCTGGTGCGCCCCGCGGGTATAGACGATGTGCGTGACCAGCAGCAGCGGGATGGCGAAGCCCAGCGCGTATTGCACCGCCTCGCCGGGCCCCATCTTCAGCGTCCGGCGCGTCGCCAGCTTGGCCAGCGCCAGCCCCCCGTGCACCCCCAGCGCTCCGTACAGCAGCACCGTGCCGGGCAGCGAACGGGTGACCAGCAGCCGCGCCTGCTGCGCCGCCTCCATCGCCGGGCCGGAGATCAGGCCGGCGGCGATGTTGACGAAATGCGCCGCCGCATAGGCCATCAGGATCAGCCCCGACACGATCCGCGCCCGCGTTGCCCACGATCCGGCCCAAAGCCCGCCCATGCCCGTCCTTTCCCTGCTTTTGAGGTAAAACGTGACGGTCTGGGCGCAGCGGGTCAATGCCCGATCCCTTTCGCATCGCGCCCTATGCTTTTGGCCAGCCGTGCCCCTCCTTTGCGGGCGTCATGAGCGCGGCCCGGCGCCTAGCGTACCGCCGAACGACAAAGGACCCCCCGACATGAGCGACTATTTCACCGATCCCGGGCGGATGCATTTCCGCGTCTCCGATCCCGGCAACGTGGCGGCGGGGGAGCTGGGCGCCGTGCGCAGCGACGGCGATGTTGCGGCCCGCTACGGCCGGCAGATGCTGCGGGCGGAGACCAGCGCCGCCACTGCCGAAGAGCGGCAAGACGGCGGCAAGATCGTGCGCCGCAGCGAGCTGCGCGAGGAGGACGCCAGCTTTGCCCACAACGCCGCCGGCACGCCGGTCTTTTACGGCTGGTCGATGCAGATCGGGTCCGGCACGCCAAACCCCGCCGCGGGCGCGGGCGGCGATATCCCGAACCTCATCTTGGGGCAGTTCCACAATGTCCCAACCGATGCCGTGCTCCATCCCGCCCCCTCCCTGGTGTTCGAGCTTGCGCCAAACGGCGATCTGGTCGCGGTCTTCAACGTGGATGTCGGCCTGCGCAGCTATGTCCTGGTGCCCGGCGGGGCGTCGGGGCAGGACGCCAAGGGGGTGTGGATTGACCTGATCCTGGAGGCCGACTGGTCCAGCGGGCCGGAGGGGCGGGTCACGATCTGGCTGCGCACCGATCCCGCAGCGCCCTACACCCAGATCGTCACGGACGTCGGCGCCAACCAGATCACCGACGCGATCTACGCCAAGTTCGGGGTCTACGCCGCCAACACCGAACGCAACCCGGACTGGGGCGCCCAAACGCTGACCGCCTATTTCGACGGCATGCGCCGCGGGGACAGCTTTGCCGCCGTCGACGTGATCCCGGCCGAAGATACACCCGGCACCGAAAGCGCGGACTTGCTGCTCGGCGGCGCCGCGGCGGACCAGATCAACGCGCGGGACGGCAACGATCTGGTGCGCGGGCTGGCGGGTGACGACACCCTCGCGGGCGGCGCGGGCCAGGACACGCTGCGCGGAAATGACGGCGCCGACACACTCGACGGCGGGGCCGGGGACGATGTGCTGCGCGGCGGCGCGGCCGGCGATCTGCTCGACGGCGGCCAGGGCGACGACAGCCTGCACGGCGGGGCCGGGGCGGACGTGCTGCGCGGCGGCGGTCACAGCGACACGCTGCGCGGCGGGGAGGGCGACGATCTGGTGGACGGGGGCGATGGCACCGACCTGCTGAGTGGTGGCGACGGGGCCGACACGCTCGACGGGGGCCTGGCGCAGGACACGTTGCGCGGCGGCGCCGGCGATGACGACCTGCGCGGCGGCGACAATGCCGACCGCCTTCTGGGCGGGACGGGGGCGGATTCCCTCTCCGGCGGGGACGGCGCGGACACCCTGCGCGGCGAGGATGGCGCCGACACGCTCTCTGGCGGCGCGGGCAATGACAGCTTGCGCGGCGGGGCCGACGGCGATGACCTCGCGGGCGGCGCGGACAATGACCGCCTCTGGGGCGAGGCGGGCGATGACGTGCTGCGCGGGGACTCGGGCAATGACGAATTGCGCGGCGGCACCGGCGATGACCTGCTTGAGGGCGGGGCCGATGACGACCGCCTTATGGGCCAAGACGGCGCTGACACGCTGGACGGGGAGGCGGGCGCCGACCGGCTCTGTGGCGGGGCGGGCGCCGACGATCTGCACGGCGGGGACGGGGACGATTACCTGTCCGGCGGCGCGGAGGCGGACGTGCTGAACGGCGACGGTGGCGGCGACCACCTCTACGGCAACGGCGGCGCGGACACGCTCTTGGGCGGCGCCGGCAACGATCGGCTGGACGGAGGGGCGGGCGCGGACACCCTGAGCGGCGCAGATGGCGACGACAAGCTCTTCGGTGGCACCGGGGCCGACCTGCTGGACGGCGGCGCCGGGGCCGATACGGCCTTCGGCGGGGACGGCGACGACGTCCTCACGCTCGGGCACGGCGAGAACCGCGGCTACGGAGAGGGCGGTAACGACGCGCTCAGCGGCGGCGGGCAGATCGACCGCCTCTACGGAGATGCCGGCCAGGACACGCTTTCGGGCGGCGGGGCGGACGACTTCCTCTATGGCGGAGATGACGGCGACCTGCTGATCGGCGGGGACGGGCGCGACAAGCTCTACGGTCAGGACGGCGACGACACGCTCCAGGGCGGTGCGGACGGCGACTACCTCACGGGCGGTGGCGGCAACGACGTGCTGACCGGGGGCGCGGGCGCTGACCGCTTCCTGTTTGCCGAGGCGCGCGGCGCCGACATCATCACCGACTTCGAAGTGGGCAGTGATATCGTTGTGATGGACACGCTCGGTCTCAGCGCGGCGGACCTGACCGCGCGCGAGGTCAGCTTGGGCGGCACCCCGGCGCTAGAGGTCTCTTTCGAGGCGGCGACGCTCACCTTCCTTGGCCTCAGAACCGCCGATCTGGACGATATCACCTTCCAGTTCTAGCCGCGCGCCTTGCCGCGCCAGACCAGCGATTGCGCGTTCAGCGCGCTCAAATCGGCGCGGCCCGCGACGATATCCTCGGCCAGGGCCGCCGCGCGGCGCGCCTGGTCGGGGGTCAGGTTCTTGTACGCAGGCTTGGCAATGTGGTCGTACCACACCCCGCCCGTAACATGGTCCAGAACGATCCGCTGAAAGCAATGATCGTTTTCCACCGGCCAGCCCCGCGCACGGGCGAGGTCCGGCATGACCCGCCCCGTCAGATCACGGTAGCGGGCCACATCGCTGTCGAAGGCGGTCTGCGGAAAAGGCAGGGCGCCTGTCACTCCGCCACGGCGCCGTAGCCCAGGGGGAGGGAGGTGTCCTTGTCCACGTCCTCGTGCTCGGCCAGGAAGCGCTCGGCCTCCAGCGCGGCCTGGCAGCCCATGCCGGCGCTCGTGATGGCCTGGCGGTACTGGTAGTCGGTGATATCGCCGGCGGCGAAGACGCCGGGGATCGACGTCTCCGTGCTGTCCGGCTTCGTCACGACATAGCCGCCCATATGCGTCTCCAGCACGTCCTTCACCAACTCGTTGGACGGCGCGTGGCCGATGGCGACGAAGACGCCTTTGGCCGGGATGTCGGTGATCGCGCCGGTGTCCACATGTTTGACCTTCACGCCTTCCACGCCCAGCGGGCTGTCGGTGCCGTAGACCTCGTCCAGCTGGTGATGCCAGAGCGTTTCGATCTTGGGGTTCTTGAACAGGCGGTCCTGCAGGATTTTCTCGGCCCGCAGCTCGTCCCGCCGGTGGATGAGGGTGACCTTGGAGGCGAAGTTGGTCAGGAACAGCGCCTCTTCCACGGCTGTGTTGCCGCCACCGATCACGACGATCTCCTGACCGCGGTAGAAGAAGCCGTCGCAGGTCGCGCAGGCGCTGACGCCGAAGCCTTTGAACTTCTCCTCCGACGGCAGGCCCAACCACTTGGCCCGCGCGCCGGTCGCCAGGATCACCGCGTCGGCCACGTATTCCGTACCGCTGTCCGATTGCGCCACGAAGGGGCGGGTCGACCAGTCGACGGAGGTGATGATGTCGCCGATGATTTCGGCGCCCATGGCTTTGGCGTGGTCCTGCATGCGGATCATCAGGTCGGGGCCCTGCACCTCGGTATCGCCGGGCCAATTTTCGACCTCCGTCGTGGTGGTCAGCTGGCCGCCGGGCTCGATCCCCTGAACCAGGATCGGCTCCAGCATGGCGCGGCTGGCATAGACGGCGGCGGTATAGCCGGCGGGGCCGGAGCCGATGATCAGAACCTTGGTGCGGCGTGTCTGGGCCATTCTCGCATCCCCCTTCAGACGGCGTTTGACCTGATATAGACGCGCCGCCCGGGGGCCGAAAGGGCTTTGACCTGCATGTGATGCATGCCCGTTTTGCAGGCAGTCTGACCTAAGAAAATTGCCAAGATGCGAAACATTGTTGCGCGTGCAGGCGGCCTCTATATAACAACCGCAAACAGAAAGGGGCGCTCATGGCAAGTACGCGACTCGATCCCATCGACCGTAAAATCCTCGCCGAATTGCAGGCCGACGGCCGCATGACCAACGTAGAGCTGGCCAAACGCGTCGGCATCAGCGCGCCCCCGTGCCTGCGCCGCGTGCGCAGCCTGGAGGAAGCGGGCCTGATCCGCGGCTACCACGCGGAGGTCGACGCGCGCGAGCTGGGGTTCGAGGTGCAGGTCTTTGCCATGGTCGGCCTCGCCAGCCAAGCCGAAGCGGACCTCAGCGCCTTCGAGGCGCAGTGCCGCGCCTGGCCGCTGGTGCGCGAGTGCCACATGCTGAATGGCGAGGTCGATTTCATCCTCAAATGCGTGGCGCCGGACCTGTCGTCCTTCCAGTCGTTCCTGACGGGCCAATTGCTGACCACGCCCAACGTGGCCAGCGTGAAGACCTCCCTCGTCATCCGCGGCGCCAAGGACGAGCCTGGCGTGCCCTTCGACGTGCTGGAGGCCCGGCTGAGCGAGGACGCCTAGGCCGCGTCCCGCTCCGCCTCCGGCGCGCGGGGATGGGCCAGGGGCCCGAATTCCGACGCGTGAGCGATCCGGGGAAAGAGGCTCAGAAATAGATCTCGGACCCGGTGCGGCACGGCGCGCAAGGCGGCATTGCCTGGGTGGAACGTCTCGATCTCCAGTCCGCCGGCCCGAATCGCGGCGTGGCGCGTCAGGCACAGATGGAACAGCCGCACGGGCGTCGGCGGCACCACTTCGATCACGTTCAGACCGTCCACGAACTCGCGCACCGGCGTCAGCAGCCGGGCGCCCGGCGTCAAGCCCACCAGCCGCGGCGGGGTCTGTAGCACCCGCGCGGCGGGGCCGAGGGTCAGATAACTTTCCGGCCGGTTCATCCCGAACGTGTCGGCCATCACCCGCACCAGCGGCATCCGGCGCCCGGTATCGGCCGGCACGAAGGTCGACGTGCCGATCCACACGACCTGCGCGGGATCGCCCGCCGCCGTGCGCAGCCAGTCGCCGGGTTGGATATCCTCGATCGCGATGGGGCCGTCCCGCCCGTCCAGCACCGTGCCGCGGCCCAGCGCGGAAAACGCCGCCTCGAACAGCGGCAAGGCGGGCACTTTGACTTGTCCGATGTGGCGGGCGCCGTCCATGCGCAGGGCGGCGATTTCCATGGTGAATGTGGCGGGCGCGTCCTGGCGCAGCGCGGCGGGGGAAAACATGTGTCCGTCAACCTATCTGTCCGGCCACAGGATGCGTCGGCCCCCACCGATTGCGCGCATCCCGGGCGATTTGCGTTATGAGGGACGCAATCGCCGGGGAACGGATAGACTGTCAAAAATGCGCGGACATTGGACCGCTCTCGGGCGCCAATGCGCGCAAGATGTCTGGATTGTTCCGCCGCATGCCCCGGCATTGCCACAATTGGGCGGGGGCCGCGCGGCGCGAATCGAGCGGCGCTAGGCCGTTTTGCGCAGCGGCGGCGCCTTGCGCTTGGCGATGAACGCCGCCCGGCGCGCGCCGCGGCTATAGGGCAAGACGTCGGTGCTTTGCGATGCAGCGGTGCGCAGGACGGATTTCAGGAAACGGGTCTTCATGTGCTCGGCCTTCGTGTTTGGTTGGCCGCACACTCGCCCCGGTTTGGGGCGGGATCGGGGCACATTCGGGCAAATTCGATGAAAGATTTCGGAAAATCCGGGGCAGGCGCTGTCAGAGCGCAATGGCCGCGATCAGCCGGCCGTAATCGGCCTCTTTGGCGTGGACCGACCGGCGGTAGGAATAGAACCGCGCGGGGTCCGAATAGGTGCAATGCCGCGTCCATTCGGCGTGCCCGACGCCCCGCGCGCGCAGCCGGTGCAGGCCGTAACCCGGCAGATCGAACATCATGCGATCCCCCTCGCGGGCCGCGAAATAGCGGGCGCTTTCGGGGGCTTCGGCCAGGAAGGTGTCGTAGAAATCGGGACCGACCTCATAGGCGCGCTGGCTGATCGACGGGCCGATGATGGCGGTGATCCGTTCGGCCGCCGCGCCTTCGGCCTCCATCGCGTCGATCGTCGCCTCCAGCACACCGTCCAGCGTGCCGCGCCAGCCGGCATGGGCCGCGCCGATGACCCCCGCCGCGTCGTCGGCAAACAGGACCGGCTGGCAATCGGCGGTCAGGATCGACAGCGCGACGCCGGGCTTGCGCGTCACCATCGCGTCCGCGCGCGGCTTGTCGGCCCAGGGCCCGTGCGCCGGCACGGCTGTGGCCGAGTGGACCTGCCGCACGCCCAGCAGGTGATCGGGCGCCACGCCCATCGCATCGGCGACACGCGCGCGGTTGATCGCCACGATCTCCGACTGGTCGGAGGAGCCGGTGCCGCAATTGAGCCCTGCGAACACACCCGACGATGCCCCGCCGCCGCGCCCGAAGAACCCGTGGCGCAAGCCGCCCAGCGCGTCCGAGGTGATGATGTCGAGGCTCATGGCTCTGTCCCAGGCGGCGGCGCGGCCCCCTCGGGGTAAAGCGCCATCACTTTGAAGAGCGTCCCCATTTCGCCGGGATGCGTCAACCGCCGATGCGCGGCGATATGCGCCTCCAGCGCCGGGCCCTCCAGCCGCTGCGCCAGCGCCTGCGCGCGCGCCGTGATGCCCAGCCGTTCCAAGAACACGCCCTGCGGTGTCACGCGGCTGTAGCGCGCGGGGGCGGCAGCGGTGGCCAGCGCCTCGAAATCCACATGGGCTGTCAGGTCCGCGGTGCCCGGGCCGTCCAGCGGATCGACCGGAGCATGCCCGTGCAGAGCCTGCAGCGTGTCGCCCGCGCTGCGCCAGTCGCCGTAATCCACGATCAGCGCGGCGCCGCCATGGGCCGCGATCCGGGCGCTCAGTGCGTTCAGGATCGGGGCGGCGGCGGGCCGGTCCTCCACCAGATCGCCGTCGTTCGTGTCGGCCAGGCGGTGCGCCAGCGCAGGCTGCGGCTGCGCGGGGCCAAGGCCCAGGTGCAGCGCGCCCTCCGCCGCGCCCACCATCCGCTCGGCCCAGCCGCCGCCCGCGCGTTGGAATTGGCGGATCGGCAGGGCGTCGAAAAACTCGTTGGCGATGGCGAACAGCGGCGCCTCCGGCAGGCCATGCGCATCGTCCAGCCAGACGGGCGCGTGGGCGGCGAGGGTCTTGGCCTGCACGGCGCGCAGGGTCGGCGACGCCTCGATCAGCGTGACCTGCGCCGCGTCCACAAAGCCCGGCATCCGCGCGCAGGCCCGCAAAGCATCCGCCATCAGCGTGCCGCGGCCCGGGCCCAACTCCGCGAGGGTGAAGGGCGCCGGCGCGCCCTGGTCCAGCCAGGCTTGCGCCAGCGACAGGCCGATCAGCTCGCCGAACATCTGGCTGATCTCCGGCGCGGTGGTAAAGTCTCCGACCGCGCCCAGCGGGTCGCGCGTGGTGTAATAGCCGTGTTCGGGGTGCAGCAGCGCCTCGGCCATATAGGCGTCGAGGCGCAGCGGCCCCTCCGCCGCGATGCGGGCGATCAGCGCGTCTCGCAGGCTCACGCCGCGACCGGCACGCGCGGCGCGCGCCAGATCAGCCAAAGGCCGACCGCAATCATCGGCAGCGACAGGATCTGCCCCATCGTCAGCCCGTATCCGCCCACCTGCCACGCCAAGCCCAGCGGGTTGCCGGGGGCCACGAATTGCGCGTCGGGCTGGCGCACGAATTCGACCGCAAAGCGCGCCGCGCCGTAGCCGGCAAAGAAGGCGCCGGTGAGCAGGCCGGGCGTGCGCAGCGCGCCGCGGCGCCAGACCAGCCACAGCAGTACCGCGCCTAGCAGGAGCCCCTCCAGCAGCGCCTCGTAGAGTTGCGAGGGGTGGCGGGCGCAGATCTCTCCCAGCGCCTGGCCGCAGGCCTGCGCGGCCTGGCCCGGAAAGGCGACGCCCCAGGGCAGATCGGTGGGCCGGCCCCACAGCTCCGCGTTGATGAAGTTGGCCGTACGGCCCAGCAGCAGACCCGGCGGCACGCCCAGCACCACTGCGTCCGCCACGCTCAGCCGCGGCAGGCCCTGGCGTTTTGTCCACAGCCAGCCGGCTAAAACGACCCCCAGAAGCCCGCCGTGAAAGGCCATCCCGCCTTGCCAAATTGCGAGGATTTCGCCCGGGTTCTCCACATAATAGCCCGGTTGGTAGAACAGCACGTAGCCCAGCCGCCCCCCGATAATGACACCAACGACAATCCAGGTCAGAAGGTCCTCGATCTGCGCGGGCGTCATCACCGGCCGCTCGTTCGGCCATAGGCGCGGGGCGCGGGCCGCCATCACGACCAGGCGCCAGCCGATGACGATGCCGACGATATAGGCCAGCGCGTACCAGCGCAGCGCAAACTCGAACCCGAAGAGGGTGATGCTGAAAATCTCGGGCGAGATATCGGGAAAACGGAGCATCCGGATCATGGCGCGCCTTATGTGAAGCGGGCGGGTGAGCGCGTCAACCTCGCGCCCATCGGCGCGGCAGCCATCTCGCGCCCACCGGCGCGGCAGCAACCCCGCCCACCGGTGCAGCAGTAACCACGCGCCGGCCAACCTTGCGGACCCCGCCCCACAGCCCATATAGAAACCACGACCCAACCCGGAGGCTCCCAATGCAAGCGCGCGGCAAGATTTTCGACGACATCAGCCAGTTGATGACCAACGCCATGGGTGTCGCCCAAGGCGCGCGGGAAGAGGCGGAGACGGCGATGAAGTCCATGATCGACCGCTGGCTCGCCGACCGCGATTTCGTCACGCGCGAGGAATTCGACGCCGTCCGCGCCATGGCCCAAAAGGCGCGCGAGGAGAACGAGGCGCTCAAGGCCCGCCTGGAAGCGCTGGAAGGCAAGTAAGCCCGCCACAAGTCATCCACGCACCAAACGCCCGGTCCCCGCGCCGGGCGTTTTGCGTTTAGGCGCTGCCGAGGCCGCGATATTGCGCGTCCCGCCGCGTTGTCCCCAACTTATTGCGCCTATCCCCAGATAAAGGCCAGATAAGGCTTGCCAGACGCCGCCACCACCTGCACCATATCTTGTAGAGGCACGGAGGGTCGCTCCGAAGTCTCGAGCAGGCACCTAGCGCTTGGGGGCGCTGCCAGCCCCCTCGCTATAACCAAAAGAGGTGGCACCATGGCCCTTTCCGAGCATCATCTGGAAGACGAAATCCATCCCATCGACATCGTCGAAGGCATCGCGGCCCATCACGAATGGGATTTCGACCGCATCGCCGACGATCAGATCGCCATGGCGGTGG
The DNA here is from genome assembly GCA_039178165.1 of Pseudomonadota bacterium. GTDB lineage: Bacteria > Pseudomonadota > Alphaproteobacteria > Rhodobacterales > Rhodobacteraceae > JBCBCP01. Next base: position 18,126 of record JBCDFL010000015.1, read on the forward strand.
AAGGACAGTGGCGCACCTATTCCCTGACGCTCGCCTGGTCGGGCTATGACGAAACGCTGCGTATGGTCTGCACCTTCGATATGGACCCGCCGGAAGAGACGCTGCCGCAGCTCTACGCGCTGCTGAACCACGTCAACGACCAGTGCTGGGCCGGCGCTTTCACCTACTGGGCCGAGCAAAAGCTGATGGTCTACCGCTACGGCCTGGTGCTGGCGGGCGGCCAGGTGGCCAGCCCCGCGCAGATCGACACCATGATCGGCGCCGCGGTGATGAGTGCGGAGCGGTACTACCCCGCCCTGCAGATGGTGATCTGGGGCGGCCGCTCCCCCCAGGACGCGCTGCAGGTCGCCATTGCGGAGGCCTATGGCCGCGCCTAGTCTCCGCCCCCGAAAGCAGGGGGCAATCGCATGAAGATGAACGATATCGCGGCGCGGGGCGTCACGCTTCTGGGCTGCGGCAAGATGGGCTCGGCCATGCTCGCCGGTTGGTTGGCGGAGGGCCTGCCGGCCGGCGCCGTGTCCGTCCTCGATCCCGCGCCGTCGGATTGGCTGCGCGGCACCGGTGTGGCGCTGGATCTGCCCGCCGCGCCCCCCGGCATCGTGATCGTCGCCGTGAAGCCGCAAATGATGGCCGAGGCCCTGCCGCGCCTCGCGGCCTGGGGTGGGGGCGACACGCTGTTCCTGTCCGTCGCGGCGGGCACGCCCATCGCCTTTTTCGAAGACACGCTGGGCCCCGGCACGCCCGTCGTGCGCGCCATGCCCAACACGCCGGCCGCCGTGGGCCAGGGCATCACCGCCATCGTCGGCAACGCCGCCGCGGGGACGGGCGGGCTGGACCAGGCGGAGACGCTGCTGAGCGCCGTGGGCCAGGTCGTGCGGCTGGAGCGCGAAGACCAGATGGACGCCGTCACTGGCGTGTCAGGCTCCGGCCCGGCCTATGTCTTTCACCTGATCGAAACGCTCGCCGCGGGGGGCGTGGCGCAGGGCCTGCCCGAAGCCCTCGCCCTGCAACTGGCCAAGGCGACGGTCGCCGGGGCCGGCGTGCTGGCGGAGGCGGCGGACGAGGACCCCGCCCAGCTGCGCGTCAACGTCACCTCCCCCAACGGCACGACCCAGGCCGCGCTGGAGGTGCTGATGGACGAAGGCAACGGCTTTCCCGCGCTGCTACCCCGCGCGGTGGCGGCGGCGACCAGCAGATCAAAGGAGCTGCGCGATGGCTGAGATCACCTTTGACGACTTTCTGAAGGTCGACATCCGTGTCGGCACCGTCCTGCGGGCCGAGCCCTTCCCAGAAGCGCGCAAACCCGCGATCAAGATGTGGATCGACTTCGGCCCCGGGATCGGGGAGCGCAAGACCTCCGCCCAGATCACCCCCCATTACACGCCCGAGGCCCTCGTGGGCCGGCAGGTCGCGGGCGTCGTGAACTTCCCGCCGCGCCAGATCGGCCCCTTCATGTCTGAGGTGCTGGTGCTGGGCTTCGCCGACGCGGAGGGGCAGATCGTCCTTCTGGCACCAGACCGGCAGGTCCCCAACGGCGAGCGGATGCAGTGAGCGCCGTCTGGCTGACCCGCCCCTTGCCGCAGGCGGTGCTGGAGGCGTTTCCGGCGGGCTATGCGGTAGAGATGCGCGCAGAAAACACGACCCTTTCGGCGGAGGAGCTGCGCCGCGCGCTGACCGACTTCGACGCGGTGATCCCGACGCTAGGGGATGCGTTCAGTGCAGAGGTCTTCGCGGATGTGCCGCAGCCGCGGGCGCGCGTGCTGGCGAATTTCGGCGTCGGCTACAACCATCTGGACGTGGCGGCGGCGCGCGGGGCGGGGGTCACGGTCACCAACACGCCCGGCGCCGTGACCGACGCGACCGCGGATATCGCGATCACTTTGATGCTCATGTCCGCCCGCCGCGCCGGGGAAGGCGAGCGGATGGTCCGCGCGGGCGCCTGGCCCGGCTGGCACCCCACGCAGCTTCTGGGCCTGCACGTGACCGGCAAGCGCGTCGGCATCGTCGGGATGGGCCGGATCGGGCAGGCGATCGCGCAGCGCTGCCGGCTGGGCTTCGGGATGGAGGTGCGGTTTTACAACCGCTCGGCGAAGGTTGTGGAGGGCGCCACGCAGGTGGACAGCCTGGAGGGCCTCGCGCGCCAAGTAGATGTCCTGGTCGTCGCCGTTCCCGGCGGGGCGGAGACGCGGCATCTGGTGGACGCAAAGGTCTTAGCCGCGATGCAGCGCCACGCGCATCTCATCAACATCTCCCGCGGCGATGTGGTGGACGAGGCTGCCCTGATCGCCGCGCTGGACGCGCGCCAGATCGGCGGCGCGGGCCTCGACGTCTATGAGCATGAACCCCAGGTGCCGGACGCCCTGCGCGCCTTTGAGAACGCCGTGCTGCTGCCCCATCTCGGCACCGCTGCCGAAGAGGTGCGCATCGCCATGGGCCGCATGGCGGTGGACAACGTCGTCGCGGTGCTGGAGGGGCGCGCGCCCTCTAACCCAGTCTAAGGCGCGTCCGGCCCCATAGCCACAAGGCGAAGGTGCCCGCGGCGCCCAGCAGGTAAGGCGCGGAGAGCGCGCCGTCCCGGCCCAAAGCGGGCTCCAGTGCGGCGACCAGCAGGCCGCCGCCCAATGCACCCAGCGAAATCGTGCCCCAGCCGAAGAAGCGGTAGACCGAATTGACCCGCCCCAGCAGCGCGTCGGGGATGGTGCGCTGGCGGTAGGAGACGGTGACGACGTTCCACTGCACCCCGATCACCACCTCGGCGAAGAGGGCGGCCGCCGCGACGCTCCAGTGCGGGGCGAAGGCCAGGACGATCAGCGGCAGGGGCATTGCCATCAGCGACAGGTTGAGGCTGCGCTGCGCGCCCAGCCGCTCCACCACGCGGGGGCAGATGAGCCCGCCCAGAACGCCGCCCGCCGCGCCCGCCGTCAGCAGCCAGCCGTAGCCCGCGGCGCCCAGGCCCAGCCGCTCTTGCGCCAGCAGGACCAGCACGGTCGTGCCCATTGCATAGAGCGCGTTGATCGCACCCAGCGACAGCGCGAGCCGCCGCAGCACGGGCCGCGCCCACAGCCAGGCGAGGCCCTCGCGCAGCTCCGTTTGCCAGCGCCGGCGCGGCGGGGCGAGGCGCGGGGGCAGGGTGATGCACCACACCAAGCTCGCCGCCACCGCAAAGGCCGCCGCATCCACCAGGAACGGCGCCGGCACGGCAAGCGCGATCAGCAGCCCGGCGAGGGGCGGGCCGACGAATTGGCCCATCACCGTCTCCACGCTCCACAGCTGGCCATTGGCGCGCTCCAGCTGCGGCGCCTCCACGAGGGCGGGCATGAGGGTCTGGGCGGCGTTGTCCCGCAGCACCTCCGCCGCGCCGAAGCCGAAGGCCAGCGCCGCCAGCAGCGCGATGCTTCCGCCCCCGCCCGTAGGCGCGGCGAGGATCAGCGCCACCAGCGCCAGGCACAGGACCGCGCGCAGGATGTCGGCCTGCACGATCAGGCGCCGCCGGTCCGCGCGGTCGGTGATCACCCCCGCCGGGATCGACAGCAGCAGCCACGGCACCCGGCCCGCAAAGGCCACGAGGCCGATCATCACGGGATCGCGGGTCAGCAGGGTCGCCAGCCAAGGCAGAGCCAGCGCGGCGATCCCATCGGCGAGGTTCGAGGTGCCGGACGCGCCCAGCAGCAGGCGATAGTTGCGATTGGCGAGGAGCATACCACCAGCCTGCGCCGCGGCGCGAGGATTGGCAAGTTAGCGGATCAGGCAGCCCGCGGCGTCGAAGCCCTCCACATCGCCCGGGTCCTTGGCAAACGGCAAAGGCGGACGCGTGTGGATGCGCAGGGCGTAGCGCGCCGTGCTCAGCCGCTCCGGCAGCGGCTCGGAGCCGACGATCACCGTCTCCACGTCCCAGCCGCGCGCGTCGGCGGCGGCGCGCACGTGGTCCTGGGTGGCGCAGGCGCGCGCCGCCACATCGCCAGTAAAGGACGCCCGCGCGGCCTTCCACGCGTCAACGCCCGCGCGGTCCATGCGGGCCAGCGCGCCGGGGGACACGCCCGGAATGCCGATCAGGATCACCAGGGCAAAACCCGCAACGCCGATCAGCAGCCCCTGGACGAACCGCTTCACTCCGCCCCTTCCATCGCCGCGCGCCAGTGCCGGCGGCAGAGGGAGACATAGGTTTCGTTCCCGCCGATCTGCACCTGCGCGCCGTCCCGCAGCACGCGGCCTTCCGCGTCCTGGCGCACGACCATCGTCGCCTTCTTGCCGCAATGGCAGATCGTGCGCACCTCCCGCATCTCGTCGGCGAGGGCCAGAAGGCTGGCGGAGCCGGGAAAGAGCTCGCCTCGGAAATCGACGCGCAGGCCGTAGCACATCACCGGCAAGCCCAGATCGTCAACGACGCGGGCGAGTTGCCAGACCTGCGCCTTGGACAGGAACTGCGCCTCGTCCACGAAAACGCAGGCCACGGGGCCGCGCGCCTCGATCTTGGTGAACAAATCCTCATCCGCGCGGAACGTGTCCGCCGGCGCGTCGATGCCGATGCGGCTGGCCACCCGGCTCGTGCCGCCCCTATCGTCGAAGGCGGCGGTCAGCAGATAGGTCTCCATCCCGCGCTCGCGGTAATTGTGCGCCGCTTGAAGCAGGACGGTCGATTTGCCCGCATTCATGGTCGAATAGTGGAAGTAGAGCTTGGCCATGGCCGGTGCCTAGCGCGGCCCGGCGCGCGGGCGCAAGCGGGCAGATCGCGCGGCGGCGCCATCTGCCCGGCCCCAAGACTGCGCCGGTGTGAGTGGTGGCGGAGCCGGGTGGGGACACGCCGCATCACACGGCGCCCCACCCCGCCCCAAGCGGCCCTCTGCTGGGGGCCATGGGCACTCTTGACGTCCCGATTACCGCTCGGGATGTGTGCGCAATGCCATTGGCACGGCCCGCCATTAATGGGAAAAGAATGCCCATGTTCCCCAACGGGGCTTTGGGACGGAGTGTACGGGATGAATATCGCTGGAATTGGCAGCTATCTGAAAAAGCACACCGAGGCGCTGGTCAAGGATATCGGGATCGAGCCGGCCTGCGAGATGACCGGCAAATCCAAGGCTACGCTGGGGCGCTATTACTCGGACAATCCCGAACATGCGGACCGCTTCATGCCGGTCGACACGGTCGTGCATCTGGAGCGTGCGGCCTCCTACCCCCACGTCACCGCCGCGCTGGCGGAGCTGGTGGGCGGGCAGATCAACTTCGACGACCGCAAGCCCAACGCCGCCGGGCGGGGCAGTGTGAACGCGGATGTCATCGCGCTGTCACAGCGCTTTGCCATGCTGATGACGGAGTATCAGCAAAGCATCGAGGACGGTGTGATCACGGTGAACGAGGCCAAGCGCCTGCTGCGCGAGACGACGCTGCTACAACAGGTGCTGATCGACATGAAACTCCACCTCGAAGAAGAAAGCGCCTGATGGACGACCAATCCAAGGCGGGCGCGCCCACGCCGGAGGACCTGCCCGCGCTGATCGCGGAGGCTCTGACCCGGATCGACGTCGACCTGCTGAAGGCGCCCAGCGATCCCGGCCACGCGCCGCGCATTTTGCTGCTGTATGGCTCCAACCGCGATGTCAGCTATTCCCGCCGCGCCGCCGAAGAGGCCGCGCGCGTGTTGCGCCATCTGGGCTGCGAGACGCGGATGTTCGATCCCGCGGGCCTGCCGATGGTGGACGATGCGGTCCATGGCGCCGGCCCGGAGCATCCCAAAGTGGTGGAACTGCGCGAGCTGGCCACCTGGTCCGAAGGCATGGTCTGGTCCAGCCCCGAGCGCCACGGCGCCATGACGGGCCTGATGAAGACGCAGATCGACTGGTTGCCCCTGTCCTTGCAGGGCGGCATTCGCCCCACGCAAGGAAAGACGCTAGCGGTGATGCAAGTCTCGGGCGGCTCGCAAAGCTTCAACGCGGTCAACCAGATGCGCATCCTGGGCCGCTGGATGCGGATGGTGACGATCCCGAACCAATCCAGCATCCCCAAGGCCTGGCTGGAATTCCAGGACGGGCGCCTGCCCGAAGGCCCGTTCTACCGCCGCATCGTCGACGTGATGGAAGAGCTGGTGAAGTTCACCTGGATGGTCCGCGGCCGGTCGGACTACCTCGTCGACCGCTATTCGGAGCGGGTGGAAAGCGCCGCAGAGGTCCACAAGCGGGTGTCCCTGAAAAACGTCTGACCCCGGCCCGGGAACCCGCGCGCGGACCGCCGCGTTTGTGGGCACTGCGGAAAAGGGACCTGCGATGGGGACGGAAGAAGACGCGCGCGCGCCCGGCGGCGGACCAGCCCGCCCCTCGGTCCAGGACCCTCTGGTGCGCGGACAGGCCCGCGCGCGCTTCGCCCTTCTGCGGATGAGCCCGGCCAAGCTGCTTTTGATGGGCTATGTCAGCTACATCCTTCTGGGCTGGGTCCTTCTGAGCCTGCCGGTCGCGCAGGCGGAACGCATCGGCGCCATCGACAATCTTTTTATCGCGACCTCCGCCGTGTCCACCACCGGGCTGGTGACGGTCGATCCCGGCAGCAGCTACACCTTCTTCGGTGAGCTGGTGATCCTCGCCCTGATCCAGGTGGGGGGCCTTGGGTACATGACGCTCGGCTCTTTCATCGTGCTGTCGGTGACCTCCAACATGGGCCGGGTGCGGGAACGGGCGACGCAAAAGGTCTTCAACCTGCCCGACGCGATCTCCCCCCGGTCCTTCGTGATGTCGGTGGTGCTGTTCACCGTCGTTGTGCAGGCGCTGGGCGCGCTGGCGCTTTGGGCCATGTTCCGCGCTGAGGGGGTGGAGAACGCGGGGTGGAGCGCGATCTTCCACGCCATTTCCGCCTTCTGCACCGCGGGGTTCAGCCTTAACGCGACCTCGTTCGAGGGGTTTCGCGATCATGTGGGTATCAACGCGGTACTCAGCGCGCTCAGCATCCTGGGCGCGATGGGATTCCTGATCGTGCTGGACATGGCGCGGCACCTCACGGGGCGCGCGAGCCATCTGGGCTTCACCTCCAAGGTGATCGTACGCATCACGCTGATGTTCCTGCTGATCGGGACGGTGATCCTTTACCTGCTGGAGCCGACCCTGACCGCCCTGCCGCCGTCCGAGCGGCTGATGGCGGCGTTCTTCCAGCTCATGACTGCCTCCACAACGGTGGGCTTCAACACCCATCCCATCGGCGCGCTGTCCTCGGCCATTCTGGTCCTGATGTTCTTTCTGATGGTTATCGGCGCCTCCCCCGCCGGCACGGGCGGGGGGCTGAAGACGACGACCTTCGCCGCGCTCATGGGGCTGGTCCGCTCCACGCTCAAGGGCCGCGACCGGATCCGGTTCTTCAAACGCGAGATCGCGCTCGAGCGGCTGCAAAACGCGACGGCATCCTTCGCTTACTACATGGCCATCGCCAGCGTCGCGGCCTTCCTGCTGCTGCTGTCCGAGCCCGTCGCGGCGTTCGAGGTGGTCTTGTTCGAGGTCTTCTCCGCCATGGGGACAGTTGGCCTGTCGATGGGCCTGACCGGAGAGTTGAGCGATCTGGGCAAGCTGATCGTGATCGTCCTGATGACCGCGGGGCGAATCGGGATTTTGACCTTTGGCATCGCTTTGGCCTCGCATGATGAAAGCCGCGAGGAGGAGAAGGACAACGAGCTGGTTATGTAAGCCGTTGCCGCAGCGGCTGCAGCGTGGTCGCTGCGTGCAGCCGGTCCGGGTCGTTGTAATGCGGATCGGTCCCGGGCGGTTGGAAGATCACCTCGCGGTCCGCAAGGCCCCGCGGCGCCGTGGCGAGGCGGTGGTATTCGGCGGCGATGATATCCGGGTCGAACGGTGTGCCGGGCGCGACGATGCCGCAAATGGCCAGGACGCTGACATGCACGCCTTTTGGCGCGAGGTCCTTGTAGAGAGACAGAGCCAGGCTGCGCAGGGCCGCCTTGCCGGCAGCCAGGGAGGTCCATTCGGGATAGGGTTCCAGCGCCAGCCCGCCGCCGGTGAACAGGATCGTGCCGCGTCCCTCGGCGATCATTGCGGGGGCGACGGCTTGGGCAGCGATCAGCGCGCCCGTGACGTTGACGGCCATGTCCTGGGTCAGCCGCTCTGGCGTGAGGTCTAGCGGGGTGCCGGGAACCATGACGGAGGCGTTGTAGACGAGCGTTGTCGGCGCGCCGATCTGCGCGGTGAGGTCCGCGATGGCTTGGCTCAGGGCCGCGACATCGCCCGCATCGGCGGAGGCGCTGACAGCGTTTATGCCCTCAGCGCGTAGGTCCGCTGTGAGGGCCGTCAGGCGGTCCGGGTTCCGGGCGACGAGGCCGACGGGCGTGCCGTCCTTGCCAAAGCGGCGGGCGATAGCGGCGCTGACGCCGGGGCCAGCGCCGATCAGGAGGAGAGGCATAGCGGGGCTCCGTTAGGGCCGGATGGGCTGGTTGCCCCGTGTCAGCCGTGGCGTTGGACGATCACTGATCCCACCGAATAGCCCGCACCGAAGCTGCAGATCAGGCCATGATCGCCGTCTGCCAGATCGCTGGAATATTGCGAGAAGGCGATGATCGACCCGGCGGAGGAGGTGTTGGCGTAGTCCTGCAGGATGTTCGGCTGCTCTTCGGGGGCGGGGGTGCGGCCCAGGACCTTTTTGCCGATGAAATCGTTCATCGACTTGTTGGCTTGGTGCAGCCAGAGGCGTTTTAGGTCGCTCGCCTCGACCCCTTCGTCGGCCATGTGCCCGGCGATGTGCTGGCTGACCATGGGCAGCACCTCTTTGAAAACTTTGCGGCCGTTCTGCATGAATTGCATGTCCCGCCGGTCGGCGACGCCGTCGGGGCGCGAGCGGCGGAGGAAGCCGTTATTGTTGCGGATGTTGTTGCTGAACTCGGTTGCGCAGCGGGTCGATTTGATCTCGAAATACGCGCCCGCCGCGTCCTCGGCCCGCTCGATCAGCGTGGCGGTGGCGACGTCGCCGAAGATGAAGTGGCAATCCCGGTCGCGCCATTCGAGGTGGGCGGAGCAAATCTCTGGGTTCACCACCAGGGCAGAGCGGATGGAGCCGCAGCGGACCATGTCGGCGGCGGCTTGCAGGCCGAACGTCGCCGAAGAGCAAGCGACATTCATGTCGAAGGCAAAGCCCTGGACGCCCAAAAGCTGCTGAATCTCGATCGCGACGGCGGGATAGGCGCGTTCCATGTTGGAGGCGGCGCAGATCACCGCGTCCACATCCGCCGCCGTCTTGCCCGCCTGGGCAAGCGCCTTGTGCGCGGCGTCCAGCGCCATTTCGGCCATCAGGGACGGCTCGTCGTCGCTGCGCTGGCGCAGGAGAGGGTGCATGACACCCGGGTCCAGAACCCCCGATTTGTCGATCACGTAACGCTGCTCGATGCCGGAGGCTTTGAGGATGAACTCTTCGGAGGAATGGGCTTTGGCCTCCACCTCGCCCGCGGAGATCGCCTCCGCATGCTCGGCGTTCCAGGAGTCGGCGTAGCGATTGAAGGCCTCGACCAGCTCGGCATTGGTGATGGTCTGGCTGGGGGTAAAGACGCCAGTGCCGGTGATGGCGGGGGTGAACATGCGGGCCTTGCCTCCTACAGCGTTTGCCTATTGAACAGGCAGTCCGGGGGAGGTCAAGGGCGGCACAAGCGCACCTGTCGTGCGGGCACGCCAAGCGCCCCGCGTGCCGGGCGCGCCGGTGCGGGGGGCATGTGTCCTGGGACATATCTGGGGAAAAAGCGCGGCGCCGCACCAAGGGGCGACCTGTCTGCCAAGCGAGCTCTCTCGGCCCCGGAGGGCCGAACAAGGTCTGCTGTTGTGCACGGGGCGTGTCTTAGGCCCGGGGCGTTGACGCGGCCCTAACGGGGCGTGCGGTCCTGGCGCAGATGCACGTCCGGGCGCTGGGCGGAGGTGTCGAGCCGGCGGGAGGCGCGCGTGCCCGGCACCAGCAGCTCGGCCTTGCGGAAATAGGCGCGCAGCTCTTCCTTCACGATGCCCAGATCGCGCCGGGCCTGCCGCACGGTCTTGGACTGCCAGGGCTCGTCCTCCAGCGGGATCAGGTGCAGGTCCTTGGCGGGCAGATTGTCGATGGCAAAGCCCACGCCCAGCTTGAAGGACGCGATATGGTGCAGCTCGAACCGCCAGTGCTTGGGGTATTGGGTGGTCGAGACGTCGATGAAGAAGTCAATCACCTCTTCGGTGATGTCGGAGGCCGCGCCCATCGTCGCGCCGATCACAAAGGCCTCGTCCTGGACATGCAGGCCGCGGCCCAGCAGCACGTGGATGCAATCGTGGCGGTTGAGGTGGATTGCGCCGGGCAGGGCGTCGGGGCTTTCGGGGTTTTCGTATTTC
>JBCDFL010000016.1:0-28407 GCA_039178165.1 Pseudomonadota bacterium
CCCGCGGTGCTGAGCATCCTCGCCTGCCTGATCGTCGGCGCTCTGGCCGGCGCGGCGCTGCTGCTGGTGCCTGTACTACTGAAATTGCGGCTGGGCGTGGATGAGGTGGTGACGACGCTGCTGCTGAACTTCGTTGCGATCCTCTTCGTCTCCATGATGATCGAGGGGCCCCTGAAGGACCCGCTGGCCTTCGGTTGGCCGCAATCGGTGCCCGTGCCGGACAGTGCCCTTCTGCCCAAACTGGTCGAGCGATCGCGCCTTCATGCGGGCCTGCTGATCGCGCTGGCGCTGGCCGTGGTAATCTGGTGGGTGCAGACGCGCACCGTCTTCGGGATGCAGGCGCGCGCGACGGGGCTAAACGCGCGGGCAGCCGCCTTTGCCGGCGTGCCGGTCGCGCGCACGCTGGTGCTAGTCGGCTGCCTGTCGGGCGGGCTGGCAGGCCTAGCCGGCGCGGTGGAGGTGATGGGCCTCAAAGGCTACGTGACCACGGACCTGTCGCCGAATTTCGGCTATTCTGGCATCATCATCGCCATGCTGGCTGCGCTGCACCCGATCGGGGTGATTGGCGCGGCGCTGTTCACCGCCGTGATGTTCGTCGGCGCCGACAGCATGAGCCGCGCGCTCGGCATCCCCTCTTACATCGCGGACGTGACCGTGGCCCTGTCGCTGCTGACGATGCTGGTCGCTCTGTTCTTTGCGCAATACCGGGTGCGGCGGTGAGTGCGCTGCTGGACATCCTGGCCTCCGCCGGGCTGTGGGAGGCGGTGCTGCGCATCGCGACGCCCTTCATCCTCGGCACGCTGGGCGTTCTGCTATGCGAGCGGGCGGGCGTCCTGAACCTCGGGATCGAGGGGATCATGACCTTCGGCGCGATGATCGGCTGGCTCACCGTCTATGCGGGCGGGGATTTGTGGACCGGGCTGCTGGTCGCGGCCCTCTGCGGCGCGGTTTTCGGCCTGTTGCACGCGGGGATGACGGTGACGTTGGGCCTCAGCCAGCACGTGACGGGGCTGGGCATCACCCTCTTTGCGTCCAGCATCGCCTACTACGTCTTTCGCCTGGCGGTGCCGACGGCAACCTCGCCCCCGACGGTCACGCCGTTCCAGCCGCTGGCGATCCCGGTCCTGTCGGATCTGCCATTCGTAGGGCCAGTGCTCTTCGCGCAGACGGCGCCAACCTATCTGGCGCTTGCCCTGGTGGCGCTGATCGCTTGGGTCCTCTACCGCACGCCGCTGGGCCTGGTGCTGCGGATGACGGGCGAGAACCCGCACGCCGTGGACGCGCAGGGGATCGACCCGATCTGGCTGCGCACTGGGGCGATCATGGCGGGCTCCGCGCTGATGGGGCTGGCGGGGGCGTTTCTGACGCTGGCCGCGTTCAATTCGTTTTTCCCGACGATGGTGCAAGGGCGCGGATGGATCTGCATCGCGCTCGTCGTCTTCGCACTGTGGCGTCCGGGTCGGGCGCTGCTGGGCGCGCTGCTGTTCGCGTTCTTCGATGCCTTCCAGCTGCGGCTACAGACGGCGGTGGACGGCGTGCCCTACCAGCTGTTCCTGATGCTGCCCTACGTCCTGTCCATCGTCGCGCTCGCACTGATGGCGCGGCGCGCGCGGGTGCCGGCGGCCCTGATGGCCCCCTACCGGCGGGGCGAACGCTAATCCGCGGCGTTGAAGACGAAGAGCTGCTGACCATCGAGCGTATAGCCGTCGATCAATGCCTGCGCCCGGTCCGAGGTCAGCCATGCTTCGAGATGGGCAGTCGCGGCGGTTTTGACGTGGGGATGCCGCGCCGGGTTCACAGGCAGGAAGGCATATTGGTTGAACAGCGCGGGATCCCCGGCGAAGAGCAGCGCGAGCCCGCCCTTGTTGCCGAAATTAAGCCAGCTCGCCCGGTCCGACAGGATGTAGGCGCCCAGGCCGGAGGCCGTGTTCAGCGCTGCGCCCATCCCCGCGCCCACGGGTTTGTACCAGCGCCCGAACCCCTCCGGCGCGAGGCCCGCATCGGCCCACAGGCGCAGCTCTTGCTTGTGGGTGCCGCTGTCGTCGCCGCGGCTGACGAAGGGCTCGGCTGCGCCCGCGATCCGCTCCAGCGCGCCCACCGCGGTTGTGGCGGCGGCGATGCCGGCGGGGTCCGCGGCCGGCCCGATCAGGACGAAGTCGTTATACATGATCTCGCGCCGGTGGGTGCCGTGACCCGCGGCGACAAACGCCTCCTCCGCCGCGCGGGAATGGACCAGGATCGCGTCCACGTCCCCCGCCTCGCCCAGCCGCAGGGCCTGGCCGGTTCCGACGACCAGCAGCTGAACCTCCAGGTCCAGATCGGCCGCGATCTCGGGCAGCAAAACGTCCGCGAGGCCGGAATTGTGGAACGAGGTAGTGACCGCCAGGCGCAGCGTCTCCCCCGCCTGCACGGCGCTGGCCATAAAGGCGAGGGTTAGGATCAGAACATATCTCATTCCACGATATCTCCGCTGAGGAAGGCGCGCGCCTCCGGCGTCTGGGGCGCGTCGAAGAAGGCGGCGGCGGGGCCGGTCTCGTGCACGCGCCCGCCGAGGATGAAGACGATGCGGTCGGCGATGCGCCGGGCCTGGCCCATGTCGTGCGTCGATAGGATCAGCGCGGTGCCAGCGGCGCGGACGCGGGCGAGGATCTCTTCGACCTCGCGCGTGGCGCCGCCGTCGAGGGACGCCGTCGGCTCGTCCAGAAAGACCAGCGCGGGATCCGTGATCAGCGCGCGGGCGATGGCGAGCTTTTGCTGCTCGCCCCCCGACAGGACCAGCGCGCGGCGCTCCAGATGGGGCGCCAGACCCACCTGCCCAGCCCAGTCTTGCGCCGCGGCGCGGGCCGCCGCCTTGGCCACGCCGCGCAGGCGCAGGGGGAAGATCAGATTTTCTTCGACCGTACGGCGCAGCATGACGGGGCGCTGGAAGACGAAGCTTTGGTGATGGCGCGCCGCGTCCTGCGAACAGGCCCAATCGACCCGCCCCGCTGTCAGGCGCGCGGTGCCGTGCATGAGGCGCAGAAGGGTCGTCTTGCCGGAGCCGTTGGGCCCGATGACGGCCACGACCTCGTCTCCGTCCAGCGACAGATCGATCGGCCCGACTAAACGCTTGCCGCGGCGCGCGGTCTCCGCACCGCTCAGGCGCAGGGGGAACAGCGGCGCTACCACCGGCTGTCCCGCTCCGTCCGGCCGGCCCAGTGGATGGCGAGGTTCACGCCAAGCGCTAGCGCGATCAGGATAAAGCCAAGCGCGAGGGCCAGCGCGAACTCGCCCTTGCCCGTCTCCAGCGCGATGGCGGTGGTCAGCACGCGCGTTGCGTTGTCGATATTGCCGCCCACGATCATGATGGCGCCGACCTCCCCGATCCCGCGGCCAAAGCCGGCCAACGCGGCAGTCAGCAAGGCCCGGCGCGCGTCCCAAAGGAGCGTGCGCATCTTCTGCATCTGCGTGACGTTCATGGAGATGAGGAGGTCGTGATATTCGGCCCAAAGCTCACGCATGGATTGGTGCGCGATGGAGGCGACGAGCGGGACGATGATGACCATCTGCGCGATGATCATCGCGGTCGGGGTGAAGAGCAGCCCCAACGCGCCCAGCGGGCCGGAGCGGGACAGCAGGATGTAGACGATCAGTCCCACCACCACCGGCGGCAGGCCCATCAGCGCGTTCATCAGGGCAATCACCGCGCGGCGCCAGCGAAAGCGCCGCACCGCGAGCAACGCGGCCAGCGGCAGGGCGATCAGGCAGGCCAGTGCCAGGGCGGTCAGCGTCACCTGGAGCGAGCGCAGCGCGATGTCGGCCAGCTCTGCGTCCAAGCTGACGATCAGCCACATCGCGTGGCGCAATCCCTCCCACAGATCGGTGATGCCCGGCCCCTCCGTTTGCGGGGCACAAAACCCCGAAACCGCGTCCGGGGCCAGAGGGGGCGGGCCGGGCGCGCCATCGTGTCTCGCCCCGGCGCATGGCGACCGCTCAGAGCGGCGCGGGCGGCGCCTCCCCTGCGGCCAGCCCCGCGCGCCAGGCCACGAGGAAGGGCGCGGCGGCGAGGGCAAAGCCCGCGCCGGTCAGCACCGCGTGGTTCAGGCCCGCCACGCCGCCCGTGGGCGCGGCAACCATCAGCCCCGCCAGGATCAAGGCCACGCGCATCACCGCGCTCAGCGCCGTGGAATGGAGCGGGCCGACGAAGCTGATATAGCCCTGCAGCCCGCCGCAGATGAACCAGACGCCCATCAGCGCGCAGAAGAGGACGATGGCAACCTCCCCCGGTGCGCCCTGCCCGATCAAAGCGGGGTTCAGGACAAAGAAGAACGGCACGACGTAGATCACACCGCCCAGCTTCATCGCCTCGAAGCTGGTTTTGAAGGCGTTCGCGCCCGCCATGGACGCCGCAGCAAAGGCGCCGAGCGCGACGGGCGGGGTAATGAAGCTGACCATACCCCAGTAGAGGATGAAGAGGTGGACGGCGAGCTCGTTCAGCCCCGCCTGCACCAGCGCGGGGGCCAGGATCACGGCGAGGAAGATGTAACAGGCAGTGACCGTCATCCCCATCCCGAAGATGAACGAAGTCAGCGCGCCCATCAGCAGCAGCATCGCGATGGAATCGCCCGCGGCGAAGACCAGCTCGTTCGCGAGCGGGCCGGTGAGGCCCGTGGCCTGGAAGGCGCCAACGATCATGCCGATGCCCAGCAGCACTGCCACCAGCTCCGCCAGGGTGCGGCCCACGGACACGATGATCCCGAAGAACCCGTGCAGCGAGACGCGATCCTTGGGCCGGAACTGGTTGACGACCAGAAGGAGCGCAACGGCGTAGAAGGGCGCCGTCGTCTCCCACCGGAAGGCGACCATCAGGTAGATCAGCAGCGCGAAGACCGCGATGTAAAGCCATCCGTCCGCGAGCGTGGCCAGGGCCGAAGGCCGCTCCGACCGGGGCAGGCCCTTGAGGCCGCGGCGGGCCGAATAGGCGTCGATCTGGGCAAAGAGGCCGAAGAAATAGAGTAGCGAGGGGATCGCCGCAGCCAGCATAATCTCCACGTACGGCCGGCCCAGCCAGGAGGCGATGATGAACGCCGTCGCGCCCATGATGGGCGGCATCAGCACCCCGCCGGTGGAGGCGCAGGCCTCCGTCGCGGCGGCGTAGCGCGGGGCGAAACCGGTCTTCTTCATCGCCGGGATCGACACCGCGCCCGTCGTCAGCACGTTGGAGATGACAGAGCCGGACATCGAGCCCATGAAACCGCTGGCGAAGATCGAGACCTTCGCCGCGCCGCCGCGGTAGCCGCCCACGACGGACATGGCGAGGTTGTTGAAGAATTTGCCGCCGCCGGTGAATTGCAGCACCGCGCCAAAGAGGATGAAGCCGATCACCAGATTGCCAAAAGCGCGCATCGGGATGCCGAACGACGCCTCGGACGAAATCATGAAGAACGGGACGACCTGCGTGAAGCTTTGCGAAAACCCGTTCAGCGGGTCAGGCACCTGATCGGCGAAGGTCGGGTAGAGCGAAAAGAGCAGGACGATCCCAAACAGGACCAAACCGCCCGCGCGGCGCGTTCCTTCCAAGATCAGCACGTAAAGCGCGATGGACGCCCAGACCGCGCGGTCCGGCGGCGCGTATTCCCAGCCACTGTCGAGGCTTTGACCCGCGGTGGCGACGAAGAAGCCCGTGATCGCCAGCGTCGCGGCGGCCAGGATCCAATCGTACCACGGCACCCGCGCCGAGGGCGGGCCGTAAGCGCGGAACGCGAGGAAGGTGAGGCTCAGGAACAGACCGGCCAGGATGTAGAGGTACATCGCCTCCAGAAAGGCATAGCCGCCGATGCGCAGGCCGAACAATTGGTTGATGGCGATGCCGATGGCGGCAAGCGTGAAGACGATGATCGTCCAACGCGCCGCGCCGGTGAATTCCAACTTGCCCGCGCTTTGCTCGGCCTCCAGCGCGGCGGCGCCGCGATCCTGGGGTTGCGCCGTGTCTGTCATGATATGTCCGATCGCGTCTGGGGGCCTCGCGCCCTTGCAAATGGGCAGGTGGGCGCATATGCCCGCCTGCCCGTGACCCGGGGGGGCCAGGGATCAGAAGACGATTTCGAACCCGCCGGCTTCCAGCGCGGCGCGCCGCTTTTCGCCCCAGGCGGCTTCCCAATCGTCGGGACCTTCGGCGACCAATGCGTCCCAGGCCGCCTTCAGCGCGTCCTGCCGGGCGATCAGGTTGTCATTGTGCGCCTGCGCGGCGTCGCTCCACACGCCGATCTCCTGGTAATAGCGGATCGCCCCTTCGTGGTAGGGGACCACCCATTCGAAGTTCTGCGAATCCAGCGCCCAGCCACCGATACCCGGCGCGTTGCCATCATAGCTGTCGAAGAGGACATCCATCGCCTTGGTCATATTGTAGGTCAGATCGGCGTCCTGCGCGGCGTAGGTCATCAGCACCGGATAGGCATAGCCCGCCGTCGGAACACCGTCCGTTCCGTCGATCCCGGCGCCCACGCTCGCCGTCATCGGCGCGAAGAACGGTGCGATGGACTGCATCCGGGCGAGCCCTTCGGCGTTGTTCGGGTCGATGGGCGGCCAGTAGATACCGCGGGGACCCGATTCCGCCTCGTAGGCGCGGCCCGAATTGGTGGAGGCGAAGGCCGCATCGACCGAGCCGTCGACCATCGCCGCCCAGCTGTCGCCGAAGCCGCCGAATTCGACCCGTTCCACATCGTCCCAGGTCAGGCCGCCATAGGCCAGATACGCCTCGTTGTTAACGTTCAGGGCCGGCGCGCCGCGCACATAGGCCACACGCTTGCCGCGCAGGTCGCTGTACTCGAACCCCTCGCAACCCGGCTTGCCGACGCTTTCGCAGACCTCCGCGGCGACACCCATCGACAGGCCGACGACCCCGCCATTGTTCGCGCTCAGCACGCGGACGGGCTGAGGGCCCCAGTTTTCGGCGCCGAATTGAAAGACACCTTCCTGCGCCATGAAGGACCCGCCCACACCGTTGGCGGAGAATTGCACCCGGCCCTGGCGCAGCGGCTCCGTCCGGGCGATGTCGTTCTTGCCGGGCAGGACGCGCAGGTTGATGCCCGTCGCCTCCTGCAACGCGGCGCCGATGGCGACCGATTGATTATAGCCCGCCGAGCCGGTGCCATAGGCGGTCCAAGCCAGTTGCGATGGCAGGTCCAGGACCTGCGCCGCCGCCGGCGCCGCCAGGGCGCAGAGGGCTGCCGCCATAAATGAATGTCGCATAGATCGTCCTCCCTTATATGTTTTGGCGCCGCACGCTGCCGCGGAGCGGGCCAGGTCCCGAAGCCTCCTCGCTCCGGTGACGGCGCGTTCTAACCGGCGCCGCGCGTGTTGACCTTGCGGAAATGTTCGCGCGCGCGCCGCCGATTTGCAACCGGAAATGAAACGGCGTTTCGCTGTGCGAACGTCGCGGCCTAGACACTGAGCTCGATCAGGGAGGGGCCGTTGCCGCGGATGCCGGCCTCCAATGCGGCGGCGAACCCCTCGGCAGTATCCACGCGGGCACCGGGCATCCCGTGGCCCTTGGCCAGCGCGACCCAGTCGAGGACCGGCGCCTCGACGTTGAACATGGCCTGGGCGTTCTGGCCAAAGCTGTTGACGCCCACATTGGTCAACTCGTCCCGCAGGATCTGGTAGCCGCGATTGGCGATGACGATGACCGTGATATCCAGCACCTCACGCGCCATCGTCCAAAGCGATTGGGGCGTATACATCGCCGAGCCGTCGCCGGTGAGGGCGATGACCTTGCGATCCGGGCAGGCGATGGCCGCGCCGACGGCGCCCGGCAGGCACCAGCCGATGGCGCCGCCGGTGCCGCCCAGCGTGTCGTGCGGGCGCGCGGTGCTCAGCGGCGGCAGGATCTTCGGCCCAGAGGAAACGGATTCGTTGCACAGGATCGCGTGCTCCGGCATCAGCGCGGCGAGCACTTGGCCTGCCTTCTCCAGCGTCAGATCGCCCGACGGCAGGTCCGGCAGGGACAAGGCGGCCCGTGGCACATCCTGCTGCCCGCCCGCGCCCACGGCATCGGCCAGCGCCTGCAAGGTCCAGGCGATATCGTCCTGCGGCATCGACAGGGACGTAACAGCGCAGCCCGCAGGCTCCGGCACGCTGGGCTTGCCGGGATAGGCAAAGAAGGCGACCGGACGCTCGCAGCCCACCAGGGTGAGCGAGGTCATCCCCTCCATCTGCGCGATCTTGGGCGTGACGGCATAGACCAGCTGGGTCAGCTTCACCTCGCCCGCGCCCTTGGCCACGCGCGGGATCAGCGTGTCGGCCAGAAGCCGCGCGCCGGTCCGCGCGGCGATCTGCCCCGCCAGTTCGCGCAGCGGCCCGAAAAGCGCCGGCCCGCCAATCATCAGCGCCGCGCCGGGTGTGCGCAGCCGCGCCGCCGCCGCCTCCACCGCCGCGTCCGAGGGGCGGTGCAGCGCGGGCGGGGCCGCATGATCCGTCACCGGGCCGGACGCGGGATCCCAGGCGGTGTTGGCCGGCAGGATCAGCGTCGCGATCTGCCCGTTCCGGTCCCGCGCCGCGCGGATCGCCGCCGCCCCGTTCGCCGCCACACTGCCCGCGTCGCCGCTGCTGCGGGTCCAATGGCTGATCGTCTGGCTCAGGCCCGTGACATCGCCCTTGAGCGGGCTTTCATAGCGCAGGTGGTGCGTGGCGTGATCGCCGACGACGTTCACCATGCCCGAATGCGCCTTGCGTGCGTTGTGGACGTTGGCGAAGGCATTGCCGAGGCCAGGCGCCAGGTGCAGCAGCGTGCCGGCCACGTCCCGCTTCATCCGGAAGTAGCAATCGGCGGCGCCGGTCGTGCCCCCTTCGAAGAGGCACAGGACGCAATTCATCTCCGGATGGGTGTCTAAAGCTGCAACAAAGTGCATCTCCGACGTGCCGGGATTGGCGAAAATCGTGTCGACCCCTGCGCTCAGAAACGTTTTCACCAGTGCGTTCGCACCGTTCATGGCATCCCCCTTCGCCGTCTGCGTGGGCGACTATACCACCGGGCGGGCTGATAAAAAGGCGCGGACGGCGCATGC
Organism: Pseudomonadota bacterium; assembly: GCA_039178165.1. Classification (GTDB taxonomy): domain Bacteria; phylum Pseudomonadota; class Alphaproteobacteria; order Rhodobacterales; family Rhodobacteraceae; genus JBCBCP01. The sequence continues at coordinate 9,045 of JBCDFL010000016.1, forward strand.
CAGCGCGCCGTGTCGTGGCTCAGCTTCGCCAGATCAACTGCTGGCCTCCTGCGCGGGCCGGTCCACCATCTGGCGCAGCAGCTTCAAGAACCGCTCCTCCAGGCGGCTGGACATCGTATGCGCCCGGCGGATCGCGCCCAGCGGACGGCGGAAGAGCGGGGTGTCGAAGGGCAAAAAAACCAAACGATCCTGCAAGTAAGGCGCCGTTGTCGCCTTGGGCATCGTGGTGATCAGATCCGTGTCCGCCACGATTTCGAGGACGGAGCGGATCGAGTCCGTCTCGCAGCCGATCTGCATCGTCCGCACGCCGGAGGCGATCATCGCCGCCTCTGTCTGTTGGCGCAGCAGGCTGCCGCGCGAATGGGCCAGCCAGACTTGTGCCTCGAGGTCCGAGGCCATGATGCGCGCGCGGGACGCCAGTGGATGGCCGGCGCGGCACATCACACCGACGCCGTCGTCGATCAGCGCATCGAAATGCAGCCCGTCCACCGGCTCCGCGATGCTTTCGGGTCCGAAGACCAGATCGACCTGGCCGCGCTCCAGCATGGCGCGCAATTCGTGCACCAGGCCGGTGCGGATCTCCACGCTGCAATTGGGATTGGCCTTGATGAAGCGGCTGAGCGCAAGGCTCAGAAAGCGGCCCGAGACGATGGGCGGCGCGCCGATGCGCAGCGCGCCCACCGCCCCTTGCAGCGATTGGTCCGCGACGCTGGCCGCCTGCTCTTCGGCCAGGCGGATCGCCAGACCGTTGCGCGCCAATTGCAGGGCCAGCGCGTTCGGGATGGAGCGGCGCCCCTCGCGCTGAAAGATCGGCGCGCCCAAACGCGCCTCAAGCGCCTTCATGTTACGGCTGAGCGCGGGCTGCGTGGTGCCCAGCCGCGTGGCCGCGGACTGAAAGGACCCGGCCTCCACGATGACCGACAATTGGGCGAGGTGTTTTGGATCGAGTTTCATATCGTTTCGTTATGTGTAGCCCCGTAGGTTTAATTATTCCATATGGGTTTGCCTTGTTAGCTTCCCCCCAAACGTCTATGGGAGGATAAGATGTTGCACTTCACCGCATTCGGCCGGACCGTGCTGGCCGCCACATTGGCGCTGGCCCTGCCGGTCGCCGCCTCGGCGCAAATCTACAAGGGAGAGACAGCTGGCGTGGGCGATCCGGTCCACACCATGTTTGTCGCCTTCGCCAACCAGGCCGGCAAAGGCGGGGTGGAGGTTCAGGTCAACGCCGGCCAGACCCTCACCCGCTCCATGCTCAAGGGCGCGAAGGGAGAGATCGACTTCTTCTCCAGCGTGCCGTCGCTCGTGAACCTGATGGCCGGCCAAAAGCGCATGTACGAGAAGATCGAGGATGCGCCGGAGCTGGCCAAGAACATCCGCGCGATCCTGGGCTTCAAGGCCGGTGCCTACCACCCAGTGACGCTCGCCGGCTCCGGGATCGAAGGCTGGACCGACATCGCGGGCAAGACCGTCTTCACCGGCCCGCCCGCAGGATCGGCCTCCGCCACGTCCGAGGCGCTGATCAAGATCATCACCGGCTACAGCGCCGGCGAGGATTACACCGCCGTGCGCCTCAGCTGGGGCGAAGGCTACGCCGCGCTGGCCGACGGTAAGATCGACATGATGGTCCGCCCGGCGGAGGTCGGATCGGCCAATATCGAACGCTTCGGCCTGTCGGGCGAATTCCGGGTGCTTTCGATCCCCGAAGACAAGCTCGCGGGGGAAGAGATGCAGGCGCTCTTTGGCCGGCCGGGCCGCGGGATGCTGCAATTCGACGGCGGCGTCTACAAGGGCCAGCTGACCGAAGGGCAGATCACGGCGCTGGGCTTCACCCAGTTTATCGGCACCCATGCGGGCGTCGCCGACGATGTGGTCTACGAGGCGACGAAGGCGTTCTGGGACAATCTGGCGGACGTTCAGGCGACCGCCTTCTTCCTGCGCGAGGTCACGCGGGAAAGCGCCTTCACCTCCGTCAACGTGCCGCTGCATCCCGGCGCGCTGCGTTATTACGAGGAAGCGGGCTTCGACATCCCGGACGCGCTGCGCCCCGGGTCCTGACGCCGCCGCGGCCGGGCGGCGCACGCGCGCCCGGCCCCCTGCCCTCTGGCCCCGAAAGCGTTGACCGATGAATGATGCGGCCCCCACAACAGGCACCGCGCGGCTGTTTGCCCTGGCTTCGGCTGCGGCGTGCTTCGCCCTTGGCCTGATCACGCTCTACTCCTCCGGCGTTGGACTAATCGAGCCCAAGCTCCACCGCGCGGGCGGCTTTGCTCTGGCGCTCATCGTGGCGGCGGCTGCCGCGCAGCGGCGGCGCGGGCGGGTGACCCCCCTTGGCGCGGCGGGCGACGCGGCGCTGATCGCACTGGGGCTGTGGTCCATCTGGTCCTTCCATTTCGTCCAGACAGAGATGGAGACGGCGCTGTACGACGTCACGACCCGCGATGCTTGGCCCGCCCTCGCCGGGCTGGTGGTCTTTCTTGAGCTCTGCCGCCGGTTGTGGGGCTGGGGCCTCTTTGGGGTGGGCACGTTCGGCGTGCTGTACCTGCTGTTCGGGCAGGACCTGCCGGGCATCCTGGCCCATTCCGGCTTTTCCCTACGCGAGGTGGCGGAGGCGCTGTGGTACAACACCAACAAAGGCGTCTTCGGCTCGATCACCAATATCGTGCTGAGTACGGTCTTCATCTTCATCATCTTCGGTGTGCTGCTGGAAGGGACCGGCGCGGGCGACACGCTGCTGAAATTCGCCTTCCTCGCCACCCGCCGCACGCGGGGCGGGCCGGCTCATGCCGCGATCCTCGCCTCGTCCATGTTCGGCACGATGTCCGGCTCTACAGTCGCCAACATCGTCGGCACCGGCACGTTCACCATCCCAATGATCAAAAAACGCGGCTTCAGCCCGACCTTCGCCGGCGGGATCGAGGCGACGGCGTCCTCGGGCGGGCAGATCATGCCGCCCATCATGGGCGCCGCGGCCCTGGTCATGGCGGACCTGACGGGGGTCGGGTACCTCAACATCATCGTGGCTGCCCTTTTGCCAGCGCTTTTCTACTATTTCAGCCTCTTCTCCGCCGTCACGGTTGAGGCCAGGCGCCAGGGCATCGAGGTGCAGGAGATGACGGTGGAGGACCGGATCACCCGGACCGACATGGTCAATTCCGTCCTCTTTGCCGGGCCGATTGCCGTGGTCATCGGCTCCCTCCTGGCCGGTCTGTCAACCTCGGCGGCGGGGTTCTACGCGGTCGTCGTGCTTCTGGCGCTGTCGGTCATCAACCCCGAGGTGCGGAGCGATCCCGCGCGGCTCTGGCGGTCCTTCCTCAAGGGGGCGGAATCGGGCGCGACGCTGCTGATCGCCATCGCCGCCATCGGCATCTTGGTCGGATCGCTGGACAGCACCGGGCTGGGCCTCAAGCTGGCCAACGTCATCGCGTCGGTGCGCGGGGAAAGCCTCTTCTCCGCCCTGCTGGTCGCGATGGCCGGGGCGCTGATCCTCGGGATGGGCATGCCGACGCTGCCGGCCTATCTGATCATCATCCTGGTTATGGGCCCCGCGATTCAAGAGCTGGGCGTGTCGATGCTGACGGCGCACATGTTCGTCTTCTACTACGGCGTCGCCTCGTCCCTGACCCCGCCGGTCGCCATCGCGGCCTATGCCGCGGCGCCCATCGCAGGGGCCAACCCGCTGATGACGGCCTTCATGTCGTTCCGGCTGGGCATGGCGAAATTCATCATTCCGTTCATCTTCGCCTTCTACCCGACCATCCTGATCATCGAGACGTTCAGCCTGCTGCCGTTCCTGTGGATCGCCGCGCGGACGTGTTTTTGCATCTGGCTCTTCTCCTCCGCGCTGTCGGGCTTCGACCGGCGCAAGCTCACGGTGCCCGAGATTGCCTTGCGCTTTGCGACAGCCTTCACCTGCCTGGCGGTGGACCCGCTGATCCACGGGCCGGCCATCGCGTTGGGCCTTGGTCTGATCGCGCTGGACGTGGCAGCGGCGCGGCGCCAGGCGGGAGCGCCGGCATGACGAAGCGGCCCAATTTCCTTTTCATCATCACCGACCAGCACCGGGCGGATCATCTGGGCTGCTACGGCAACGGGATCGTGCGCACGCCGCATATCGACCGCCTCGCGGCGGGGGGCACGCGGTGGGATCGGTTCTATGTGGCCAACCCGATCTGCATGCCCAACCGCGCCTCGATCATGACGGGGCGGATGTGTTCGGTTCACGGGGCGCGGCACAACGGCATACCGCTGTCGCGCGATCACACCACCTTTGTGGAGCTGCTGCGCGACGCGGGCTACACCACCGGGCTGATCGGCAAATCCCATTTGCAAAGCTTCACCGGCCTGCCCGCGACCAATCGCTTTGCCCCCGCGGAGGGGCTGCACACCCCCGCCCCGCATCTACGAGACGCCTACAAGCGCAACCGGCATTCGGCCGATTACGACCTTGAAGTGGCGCCGGCTTGGGACACTCCACTAGCGGACCGGACGGGCGGCGATTTCTACGGCTTTTCACATGTGGACGTCGCGGCCGATCACGGCGATCAGGCCTCCGGCGACTATCTGCTGTGGGCGCGTAGCCAGCGGGCGGACTTCGACAGCCTGCGGGGCCCTGACGCCGCGCTGCCGGGCGCGGTGCGCGCGGCGCCGCAAGCCTGGCGCACCGCGGTGCCGGAGGAGCTCTATTCCACGTCCTGGATCGCCGACCGGTCGGAGGCCTGGTTGGCGCAGCAGGCGGGCCAGGACGCGCCATTCTTCCTGCAGATGTCCTTTCCGGACCCGCACCATCCCTTCACGCCGCCGGGGCGGTATTGGGACATGTACGATCCGGCGGACATCCCGCTGCCGGCCTCCTTCGGGCGGGGCGATCTGCCACCGATCCAGGCAATGCGCGCCGCGCTCGCCGCCGGCACGGACCCGCGCGACAATCAGAATCCTTTCGCCGTGACCGAAGACGAAGCCCGCGCCATTATCGCGCTAACCTACGGCATGATCACCATGATCGACGACGCCATCGGCCGCGTCCTCGCGCGGCTAGAAGCGCTCGGGCTGGCCGACGATACCGTCGTGATCTTCACCTCCGATCACGGCGACTACATGGGCGATCACGGCCTGATGCTGAAGCTGCTGCTGCATTACCAGGGCATCATCCGCGTGCCCTTCATCTGGCACGACCCGGCGCGCGGAGATGCGGCTCGGGTCGATCCAAGCCTCGGCTCGTCCATCGACATCGCGGCAACGGTGCTGGCGCGGGCGGGAATCCAAGCCTTCAACGGCATGCAGGGGCGCGATCTTTTCAGCACGCCGCCCCCGGATGCCATCCTGGTGGAGGAGGACAGCCAGCGCACCATGACCGGCTTCGACCGGCCCCAACGGGTGCGTACGGTCGTGACGGAGCGCTACCGCATGTCCCTGCGCCAGGGCGAGACCTGGGATGAGCTCTACGATCTGCACGAGGATCCGCATGAGGTTCGTAATCTCTACGAGGCGCAGGAGGCTGCGCGCATCCGCCAGGACGTGACGGAGACGATGCTGCGCCGCCTGATCGAGCTTCAGGACCGCGCGCCCCTGCCCGCCTACAGGGCGTAAGGCGGGTCGCGGGCCAGGGGCGCGTGTCAGTGGCCAGGATTTTCCTCTTCCACCCCCGCGGCGCCGTGGTCGAAGCGCGCGGCCCAGGCCCGAAGGACCGGTCCGTCGCCCTCCTTGCGGCGCCATTGGCGGATCGCGTTGCGCAGCCCCGCCCGGCCCAGGCGGGTCGGCGGTTCGGGGTAGTGCTGCGCATCCTGACCGGCGGCGAGCGCAGCCCAAGCGGCGGATTTGGCAGCGGTGTAATCGTCGATGCCCCAAGGCTGAAGCAGGGCCTGAAATCCGTCGAAAGCGCCCACGTCGAAGTCTGTGTCCCGGCCCATGCGGTCGAAGACGGGATTGCCGGGATGAAAGTAGGCGCACGGCACCCATCCTTCGGGGATGGGCGTGTTGGCCGAATGGGTCCGCTGCGCGCGCAGCAGTTTCGGCAGGACATGCGTATGCGGCCCTTCGGGCGAGGTGCCGCCGGTGTCCGGCCCACCGATCATCTGGTAGACCTCAACCCGGCCCAGGCGGGTCAGCGCCACGCGGTGCGGATGCGCCGCCAGGATCGCGGGCATCGCTGGATTGCCCGGCGCAAAGAGCGACTGACCCTCGGCGGCCCGCAGCACAGACAGCAGCGCGGGATCGGCGGTGCGGATGCAGAAATCGACCTGCGGCTGCGCCAGCCCCATGTCGAACAGGATTGCGCCCGCATCCTCCGCGCGCACGGCGGCCTCGTCCGGCCCAAGCTCCGTCAGAACCGTACGTTGGGACATCGCCGCCTCCGCCGCCGGCAGGCACAAGGCGACGGCCTGGGACCAGCGATAGGGCTTGGGGCTCAACGTCTCGAACGCGACGGGGCGCACGCCCTCTAGCGTGTCGATGCGGATGCCGCCGCGGGCCGTCGCCCGGGACAGATCGCCGGTCACGTCCGCGGCGGGATCGCCCACGACGTGGTGGAACTCGGCAATGGCGCCGAAGCTGCCCATGTTCCACCCGGTCTCAGGATCGTCCAGGCGGCCCTTCGCCTCCGCTCTCAGATCAAGCATGCCCCGCCCCTTCCTGTTCCGTTTTCCATTGCAGCGTGCCCGCGTGCACCGCATCATACGTCGCCCGCCCCAAGGCTTCCCCGATTTCGGTGTGCAGTCCAGCGTACATTGTGTCGCCCGGGGGCGCCGCGACAGCAGCGCAATCGGTCCCGGTGCCCGTCGCCGCGCCGCCCTCTAGCGGTAGTTGCGCATCCAAAACAGCGGCGGTGCGCGCTTGGACGAGGATGCTCAGCGCCTCCAGCAGCGCCGCCTCGGTCAGGGCCAGGTTGACCTGCGCGGCGACATTGATCGTCCCGTAGCTCAGCGGATGCGGCGGCTGGCGTAGGCCCACACGCTCTGCGTTGGATAGGCCCACGGTCGCCAAAACGAAAGCCGACGCGCCGCCCACATCAGCGCGGGCGGTGTGAAAACGGTCGATGATGCGCGAGGTCAGGAAGGCGACGCTGGAGGCCGCGCCGCGCTCCGCCAGTTCGGCCCCGAACCACGTCAGCACGTCGAAATCCTTGGGCAGGTCGGCATTGCGCACCTCCCGCCAGAGGATCTGATCCGTCGTCACGAAGCCGGGGCGGTTCAGCGACCAGCTGAGCACCCGGTGCGGCGCGCCCAGATCGAAGCGCAGCCAGGGCCGGTCCAGGTGCACGCGCTGCGGCGTCACCCGAGGACCTCCAGCGGTTGAAAGACCGGCCCGTCCGGAGTGTCCTGGAAAAAGGCGCGGATGCCGAACACCTCTGCCAGACGCTCGGGCGTCAGGACCGCGCGTGGCGGTCCGTCCGCAACCACGGCGCCATCCGACAGCAGCAGCAGCCGCGTACAATGCCGCGCGGCCAGGCTGAGATCGTGGAGGGAGACAATAACACTACGCCCCGCGCGCGCCAGGTTCGCGAAGGTTTGCATCGTCGCGATCTGGTGCGCGGGATCGAGGCCGGCCACAGGCTCGTCTGCGACGATCAGGGGGGTGTCCTGCGCCAGGGCCCGCGCGATGAGGACGCGCGCCTGCTCCCCGCCCGATAGGCGCGTTGCTGCCCGGGTGCGAAATGGCTCCAGGTCCATTCGTGCGAGCGCCGCGTCCACCGCGCTTTGGTCTTTGGCTGTTGGGCGCTGGCCGCTGGCCAGATGCGGGATGCGGCCCAGCATCACGAGGGTCTCCACCGCGACGGGCCAGGCGATGTCGCGGCTTTGCGGCATCCAGGCCGCCGCGCGGGCCCGCTCCGCGGGGGGCATTGCGGCTAGGCTGCTATGCCCCGCCCCCGGGATCAAGCCGAGCGCGGCGCGCAGCATCGTCGTCTTACCCGCGCCGTTGGGCCCCAGCAGGCCGATACACTCGCCCGGCGCGACCTCGAACGACACGTCCCGCACGATGGAACGCCCCCGGAGCGCGGCGCTCAGGTTTTGCACGGACAGATGCGTCACCCGAACTCCCTCCGCGTCTTGTAGATCAGGTGCAGGAACAGGGGCGCGCCGACCAGCGCGGTGACGACGCCCAGCTTCAGGTCGCGGTCCGGCAGGATGACGCGCACGGCGATGTCCGCGGCCAGCACCATGATCGCGCCGCCCAAGGCGGAGGCCCACAGCAGCCGCGACGGCTGCGCGCCGACCAAGGGCCGCAGGATGTGCGGCACGACGAGGCCCACGAAACCGATCGCGCCCGCCACCGCCGTGGAGGCGCCGATCACCGACGCTGTGCCGAAGATCAGCGTTAGACGCAGGCGCGTCAGTCCAATCCCCATGGCGCCGGCGGCATCCTCTCCCAGCGTCAACGCGTCGAGGCCGCGGCCCAGCGTGCCCAGCGCCACCCATCCGGCCAGCACGAACGGCAGGGCGATCCCCACATGCAGCATCGACCGGTCCGCGAGCGAGCCCATCATCCAGAACACGATCTCGTTCGCAGCGAAGGGATTGGGCGAGAGGTTCAACACCAGGGAGGTCAGCGCCGCCGCCAGGGCGGAGATCGCAATCCCCGCGAGGATCAGCGTGAGCGACGAGCCCCGCGGCCCCGCCAGCGCAACCACCAGAACAACGCCCAGCAACGCGCCTCCCAGCGCCATGAGCGGCAGGCCAAGGGCAAAGCTGGCGGCAAGACCGGTCGGGATCGCGAGCACAGCGCCCAGCGCGGCGGAGCCCGACACGCCGATCAGGCCCGGCTCCGCCAACGGGTTGCGCAGATAGCCCTGCATCGCCGCCCCCGCGAGGCCCAGGCTGCCGCCCACCAGCACGGCGAGGATGGCGCGCGGCAGGCGAATCTCGCGCATCACCAAGGTCAGGGGGCCGCTGTCGCCGGCGATGAGCGCGCGCAGGCTTTCACCTGGTCCGATCTGCGCCGGCCCCACGGTGAGCGCCGCGACGAACAGCGCGCAGGTCGCGGCGGACAAGGCTATGACAAGGCGCCCCAAGGGCTACTCCCCGGCCACGCTTTGGTGCACGTCACGCAGTTCTGCGATGGCGCGCAGCACGTAGGGCGTGCCGCAGACCCAGTCGCGGTCCGCGAAGGTGCCGCTCGCGCGCCCCTCTCGCAGGAACTGTACGACCGGGTGGTCCAAGATCGCCTCCGACCGCGAGGCGGCGGGATAGCGGCGTCCGGTGATCAGGACGCTGGGGTCCAGAAGCGCGAGCACTTCGAGGGGCAGGATGCCGCCCGCGGCAAAGCCCGCCTCCACCGCCGCGTTGTCGAACCCCGCCGCGTCGAGGATTTGACCCGCCAAGGTGCGGTCCCCGGACGTGTAGCCATTGGCATAGTAGATCGCAGCCCTGAGGCGCGCGGCGCTGCCCGCACGCAGCGCCTCCAGCTGCGCGTCGAAGTCGGCGATCAGCGCCTCCGCAGCGTTCGCGCGGCCCAGCGTGTCGCCCATCTCGCGCAGGCGGGTGCGCACGTCGTCGAGGCTGTAGGCCGGATCGAAGATCGCGACCGGGATGCCCAGGCGGCGTAACATATCGACCGTGGCGCGGGTCGAAAAGCTGCCCGCGATCACAAGATCGGGCTGCATGAGGTAGATTTCCTCGGCCAGCCCGCGGTTCATCCGGTAGGCGCGCGCCTCTTCCGCCATGGCCGATCCGCGCGGATCATAGGCCAGATAGGAGACCGAAATCAGCTGGTCCGGCCCGGCCACCAGCATCGCCAGCTGGTCGGTGCACAGGTTCATCGACACGACGCGTCGCGGCGATGGGTCCGGCGTGTCCGCGCTGGCCGGCACCGCGAGGGCACCGGCCAGACACATCAAAATCAGGAACCTAAAACCGCGCATCGAGCCCGACATAGACCGTCCGGCCCCGGCCTGCATATCCCCAGACTTCCATCACGTCCTCGTCGAAGAGGTTCGTGACCCGGCCCGTCAGTGTCAAAGAGTCGGTCAGCGCGTAGCGTCCGGCGACGTCGACAGTGGTGAAGCTCGGCAGATCGAGCGTTGCAAAGCTGCCGAAGAATTGCGTGTCGGGATTGCCCGCCACATGCCGCAGATCGGCGGTGAAGGTCGCGCGGTCGTTGAAGGCGCGCAGCGTGGCGCCCAGAGAAAGCTCGTGCTTGGGCCGCCGGATTTCGACGCTGCCATCGGGGTTCGTGGCGTCCAAATAGGTGTAGGACAGCCGCAGATCGAGGTTGTCTGTCGCCGCGAAGCGGCCCGTCAGCTCGATCCCCTCGCGGTCACTGTCGCCGCGCTGGTTGGTGTAGGTGAACGTGCCCGGCCCGGTGCTGATGGAGGAGATTTCGTCGGTCAGCGTGTCGTTGAAATAGGTCAGATCGACAAAGCCGCGGCCATCCATGATCGGGACTTCCACACCGATATCGAAGCTGCGGTTGCGCTCCGGATCGAGGTCGGGATTGCCGGTAAAGCCGAACGCGTTCGCGTACAGCTCGAAATAGGTGGGGTTCACGATGCCCGTCCCGGCGGAGCTGTGCAGGCGAACGCCGCTGGCAAAAGCGTAGGAGACGCCGATATTCCAGGTCGTCGCGTCTTCGAACGGCTCGTTGAAATCGCGGCGAATACCGGCCTGTAGATCCAGCCCGTTCGCGAAGCTGCCACGATATTCCAGCGCGACGGAGTTCGATTTGCGCGCGAAGGCGGGGTTGGTGCTGCTCCCGTCCTCTTCGCGCTCCAGAAGCACGTTGAGGATGTGATCGGCATCTTTCACCGCCCGCCCGTCGAGGCCGTAACTCAGCCGGTATTTGATCGCATCGGTCGTCGTCTTGGTCGGCGCACCGCCATTATTGGCATCTTCGTTCCGCGTCGTCTCCAGCGACAAACGGTGCGTCAGGCGCCCGTCCAGTGTCGACAATTCAGCGTAGAGGCTGGCGCCAAGCTCCCGGCGTTCGGTGAACTGGGTCACGTCATCCACGACATAGTCCTCGGCCCGCGTCGCCGTGAAGCTGGTGCTGTCGAAGCGGAAATCCTCCTCGGCCCGGCGCAGCGTGAAGCCGAGCTTGAGATCCGGCGTGACGAAGTAGTCGCCGTTCACGATCAGAGAGGTCCGGTCGATCCCATCCTTTTCCCCGCCGCTGCCCGAGATGTCGAAGCCTTCATCGTTAACGTCGGAGAAACTGAGCGAGATGCCCCCCCGCTCGTCCCGGGTGGAGACGAAGCCGGTCACGGTCGTTGCACCGCCCAGCGTGATGGAGCCGCCATATTCGGTGCCGATGCGGCCCTTGCGCGTGATTATGTTGATCACGCCCGCCGACGCGTTCGAGCCGTAGAACACCGATTGCGGGCCGCGCAGGACCTCGATGCGCTCGACATTCGCGGTCTCCAGGCCGCGCAGGATGTATTCGCCATCCCCGCCCGCCGCTTCGATCCCGTCGATCAGGATCAGCGTATGGTTCGCTTCCGCGCCGCGGATGCGGACTTGGGTGAAGTTGCCGCCTGTGCTGCTCACGGCCACACCGGGCACGGCGCGCAGCGCTTCCTCGACGGTGCGCAGGCCGCGGTCTTCGATCTCCTCCTGGGTGATGATCGTGGCGGCGCGGCCGTAGGCGTCGGCCTCCACCGGCGTGAAACCGCCGGACAGGACGAGCGTGCCCAGATCGACGGGATCGTCCTGTGCGATGGCCGGCGACGCGGCCAGAACGGTCGTCGCCAAAAGCGTGGATAAGGTGTGTTTCATGTCGTTCCCCAAAGACGGCTCCGCGGCCGTGCGTCAGCAAGTGTCTTTGGCGGACGTGGCCACCGCAGACGATGAGAAGGTGTCATCGCTCCGGGTGACCCGTTGACCATGGCGCGCCCCGCGCCCGGACAGGATGATCACTTCGGCAGGTCTCCTGGCTCGCGGGTCAACGTTCGGCCGGGCCTTCCCAACACGCTTGTAGATGCGCGTCAGTGGCATATCCGGCGTCACTCGCCGCTTACAGTTGCGGGGGCAGCCGCAGATTTGGCGTGGCGCCGCACTGCGTTCCCTTTTCATCCGCCGGCGCTGGACCGACGGAACCGAAGCTCTTGTTCGTTGGGAGGATTCCAGCTCTCTGTCAAGGCGGATGCGTGCGGTACGGAGCGTCCGCAGGCGCCCTGCGGGCATTTTCGCCACGCCCGATAGGATTTGCGCAGAGGCTTAGCCCAACTCACGGCGAAAGGGCGGATCGGCGCCGGGCCGTGTCACCGTCGCCGCGGCGACCCGCGCGGCGAAGGCAAGCGCGGCGCGGGCCTGGTCCGGCGTCACGTCCCGCACACCTGTCTTGGTCAGGCACCCCTGTTCTCGCAGGGCGGCAAGGACACCGGCGCCGAATGCGTCCCCTGCCCCAACGGTGTCGGCGACCTGCACCGGCACCGCCGGCACGTCCAAGACGGCGCCAGAGCGCAAGACAGCCGTCGCGCCCTGCCCGCCACGCGTCACGATAACCAAGCAGTTCTGGGTCTGCGCAAAGGCGCGCACTGCCTCCTCCGTCGCCTCACCGCCTATCAGCCAGGCGAGATCGACGTCGGAGAGTCTCACGATATCCGCCAGGCGCAGCATCCGTTCGAGCCGAGCGCGGTAGCGCTTGGGATCAGGAATAAGGCCGGGCCGGATATTAGGGTCGAGCTTGACCAGCTTCCCGCCTGCCTCCCGCGCGGCGAGGTGCAGATAGGTGTCCGCCCCCGGCTCCGCCGCGAGGCTGATCCCGCCGAAGCAAAGCACCTCTACCTCCGGCCCGAGCGTGGGCACATCGCTAGGCGCGATCATCCGGCCCGCCGTGTTTTCGTCGAAGAAGGCGTAGGCGGCCTGCCCCTCGACCAGCCTGACGAAGGCCAGCGTCGTCGGTCGGTCCGAGCCAATCGCGTAGATGGGGGAGACTGCGCTGCGCTTCAACTCTGCCCGCAGCTGCGCGCCGAACATATCGCCGGAGAGCCCCGAGAGCAGACCCACAGGCACCCCAAGCCGCCCCAGCGCAATCGCTGTGTTGAACGCGCCGCCGCCGGGGCGCGGCACAAATGCGTCCACCCCGTCCACGGTGGCGGCCGGTATCATGTCGATCAGCGCTTCGCCGCAACACAGGATCAGCGTCTGTCTCCTTCCTTGCCGGCCAACGCGCAACTTTTGCGCCGCTGCCGGTGAACGCACAAAAGTGCGGGTGCACCGCTGACACGCCTGGCCCATCAACAACAGCTTAGCGAGATTTAAGAGCGGGCGCGCAACCGTCTTGCTATCGGTCGCGGGGATCTACAAACGGTCAGCTCAAATAAGCAACACAGTCATCCCACTGTGAATTGCCCCATCATTCCGCCATCTTCATGCTCCAGGATGTGGCAATGGTACATGTAAGGCGCGTTCTCTGGCGCGCCGTAGTCGAAGCGGACCAGAACCTCGGACCAGCCATCCTCGACGTGCACCATGTCTTTCCAGCCTTCGGCATAGGTCGGTGGCGGCCCGCCGTTTTGCGTGAGGATTCGGAAAGAGCAGCCGTGGATATGGAACGGATGCAGCATGTCATCGACTGAGATGCGCCAGATTTCGGCCGCGCCTTTCTCAACTCTCTCGTCAATCCGGTCCATCTTCATCGGTTGGCCGTTGATGGCCATTGCGCCCCCGCCGCAAACATTCCCCCAGGCGAGCGCAAGAGCGGCAAGGTCGGCACCGGTGTCCATCTGCAGCCGGAACTCACGCGTCCGAACCGCCTCCGCCGGGTTGGGCGGCGCGAGCGTGGCGAGGCGGCGCGGGATGGCGCCGTCAAATCCTTTCCTGCCGTCGCGCGTCAGCGTCAGGGCGCTTAGGGTCGTAAGCCCGTTGCCGAACAAGGCGGCCAAGAATCCCTCATTCTCGAACCCGACCTGAAGCGTGTTGGTGTCCGCCAACCGCATGTCCACGAGAATCTCGTAACGCTCGCCCGGCGACATAAACAGCGTTTCGGTTTCCGCGACGGAGGCAAGGAACCCACCCTCCGACGCGATCACTGAAACCGGACCCGTTGCCATCGACAGCGTCAGGAACCGCGCGTTGCAGGCGTTGAGGATGCGCAGGCGGACCAGTCCCGCGGGCACCCGCTGGGCGACTGGGGCCAGCGTGCCGTTCACCACCAAGGTGTCGCCTTCAAACCCATCCTCGAACACTTGGGCGGACACGCCATAGGCCATCTTGCCAGCGTTATCGAACAGCTTGTCCTGCAGGACCAGCGTGAAGTCATCTACGCCATATGTCTGGGGCACATCGGCAGACAGGCTGGCCTCATCTTCGACCAGCAGAACCCCCGCCAGGCCCTTGTGCGTTTGTTCCGCCGTCAGCCCGTGCATGTGCGAGTGAAACCAATTCATCGATGCGTGCTGCACGAGCGGCACATCGGGTGACCAGGTTGCCCCTGGCTCGATTTCCTGATGTGGGCCGCCGTCCACTTCGCCCGGAATGTGCAGGCCATGCCAATGCAGCGTGGTCACGGCGTCCAGCCGGTTGTGCACATCGAAGGGTAGCGTTTGCCCCTGTTTGCCGCGCAGAACGGGGCCAAGGTAGTCCCCGTTGATCCCAAGCGTTTGGCTGGCGGCACCTGTCCCAAAGTCATGCTGGCCTGCAGCGCAGGTCAAGGTGATACGGCCCTCCATCCCGCCCGTGAGGTCCGTCATCGGAAGGATCGGCAATGGACGCGCACTTTGCTGTGCGCCCAAGGGGGCAACATGTGCAAGCTGCGCGCCCGCAGCCGCACTGCCGGCCAAAAAAGCGCGTCGGCTTAGTCCCATCGCATGTACCCTTTCCCTCATTTGACAGTGACCGCAATCGTACCGTCCAACCTGAAGCGAATCTTAAGGCCGCCGTTCTATGCGGGATGGTCCCAGGCCACGCGAAAACACGCGCCCTTCAGGCTTTCACTGTCCTGCACGGTGACGACCAAACCGCTCCGCTCGGCGATCGCTTTCACAATCGAAAGCCCCAGCCCGGCCCCGCCGCCGCTCGTTTTATTCGCTTGGAAAAAGCGGTCGAAGATCTGATCGCGCAGGGCACCCGGCACACCGGGGCCGGTATCCTCGATCATCACGGAGGTGCTGGACAGGGTGATCCGCACATGGCCCGGGCTGCCGGCGCATTTCAGAGCGTTTTCCACGATGTTGAGGAGGACCGTACGCAGATCCTCGGGCGCGCCCGCGCGAACTGGTTTCGCGTTTTCAACGACCTCAAGCGTCACGCCGCGCGCCTCGGCTTCAGGCGCAAGCGTGGCGCAAATGTCAGCCACAAATGGCGCGATCTGGATGTCTTGCGCGGGCCGTTCCGCCTGCTCCGCCCGGGCCTGGTCCAACAACTGACGACTAAGCGCGGCCATACGGTCGACACCGTGGCTGATGTTTTCGAGCCTGGTGCGCGTGCCGGCGTCCAGCGCGTCCAAATCAATGGCCTGGCACTGTGCCTTGATGATCGACAGCGGCGTCCGCAATTCATGCGCCGCATCATCGACAAAGCGGCGCTCGCGCTTCAGCGACGTCTCAATCCGCGCCAGCAAGGCGTTCATTTCGCCGATGATCGGCTCGAGTTCATCGGGCGCATCCGCAGAGGGAAGTTGCCGTAAGTCCGTGGCGGATCGCTGCGTCAATTCCCGAGACAAAGAGGTCAGCGGCGTGAGGCCCTGCCGCACCAGGAGTGTTGCGGTCAAGATCGCGCCGAGTAGGGCGAGGGTCATGGGAACCAGCGATGTGACCGCGACCTGCAAGACAAGCTCATCCGCCTCTTGTTCAAGCCGCGCGATCAGCACACGCTCGCCAGAGCCGAGGGTGTATTCGCGGATATCCCAGCCGTCGCCCGGCATTGCGGGGGCGGGCGCCAAGGTATCTGACCCGAGCAGGCCGTGCAGGTCCGCATAGCTGTCGACCAACAAGGTACCGTCCGGGGCCCAAACACGGATCAGATAATCCGGGCCATAACGCGCGAGACCCTCGCCGAAGGAGGCGCGCGAAATCGTCTCCCCTTCAAGCCCAGCGATGGTCAGCGCCAGGATATCGGACTGCGCGTTCAGCGCATCTCGCAGCTCTGCGCGGGTCCCAAAATAGACGAAGCCTGCGGCGAGAAAGCAGCAAATGGCCACGACGGGAACGAGCCGCCACAGCAGCCTTTGGCGGATGGAGCTAATCCACATGGGCCGCCTTATCGATCACATACCCCACGCCCCGCACCGTGCGGATCAAGTCACGGCCCAGCCGCTTTCTGATCTGCGAGACGTAGACTTCGACCGTGTTGCTTTCGGCATTTCCATCCCAGCCGTATAGGTTTTCGGCCAAGTCATCTTTGGACACGAGGCGCCCCGACCGCTCCAGCAGCAGCATCAACACCTGAAATGCCAGCGGGGACAGTTCGACGGGCCGTCCAGCGCGTAGCACTTTCAGCCCGGCGGGCATAACTACGATATCGCCGTGCACGATATTTGGCGCGCTCCGTCCGTGCGCGCGGCGCACCAAAGCGCGGGCGCGGGCCAGAAGTTCGTTCATGTCGAAGGGCTTGACCAAGTAATCATCGGCACCGCAATCGAGCCCTTCGATCCTGTTCTCCACCGCCTCGCGCGCGGTGAGTATGATCACCGGCTCAGACCGCTCCGCAGCGCGCATCCAGCGCAGGACGCTCAGCCCATCGCGGCCCGGCAACCCCAAGTCGAGCAGAACGAGGTCAAAGCCTGTCGTGGCCAGCGCATCTTCGGCCGTGTCCGCATCCGCGACCCAGTCAACGGTGTAGCCATCGCGCGCCAATGACGCTTGGATCGCGTCGGCGATCAAGGTTTCGTCCTCCACAAGTAAGACCCGCACGGCGCTGTCCCCTCTTCAGCCCGGCTGTGTCCAGCGGAAAGCTGAAGGCAACCTGAAGGCTTGGTCACCGCCGCGCAATGATCAACCGGTTGGACTGCATCCGAAGGGCGCGAGAGAAGAGGCGCCGCAGCACCGCGAGCCGGCGCCATGCGGCGACCATCGCACGAAACAGCATTATAGCTCGCTCTCCCAACCACCCCAGCAGCGCGCCAATCATCACTTGGAACAAAAAGTGTTTTCCCGCTTCGATGCGCGACGCACCGACAAAAGCGGCGCCAAAGACAGCGGCCGCTTGCACCACCTTGTTTCGCTGGACGCAGTCGTGGACGAGGTAGCTCGCCCCGAACGCCGCCGCCGCTGTATGCTCCGAAGGGAATCCCTGCGGATTGCCGGACGGCCGCAGATTGATGTCCGCGTCCCCCAGCCCGCGTTTGAACGCGTGAACGGCGGCATTAGTGCCGAGGAAGCGGATCGTGTAGCTCACCGCGTCTCCATTCGCGATGGCACAGGCCAAACCGGCAACGGGCAACGCGATTTGGAGCCGATCCCCGACCTTCTCCACCGCGTTAGACCCGGTCAAAACCGCGAACACCAAGATCAGATAGATCTGTGTTTGAACGGACCGCCTTAACCTTCTGATCATGTGCTGCCCCCTGGATCAGCTTGGAATCGGGAGGCTTTTCGAGTGTCTAGCTGAAGGCGATCTGAAGATGCGCGGGAATAGCACCAAGCTGCCGCGGGTAATCCTTATGGATACGCGGACTGCGCGGCGGAGACGTTGCTCCGGCTGCGGTCCCAGCGATCAGAAAATGAAATCGATCTCGTCAAGATCGGACAGGTTCACCTGCTCAAGGGTAATCGTATTCTGCCCACCCCCGCTCGAGATCACGACATCCGCCCCATTCTGGGTCAGGTGGTTCAAGCGCAGATCGTCCCAATCGGTGATGTCCTGAACGGCGGACAAATCGATCCGCTCAAAGTCATTCGTCGCCGCAAAGTCGGTGATCACGTCGGTCCCAAACCCGCTGGAAAACACGAATGTGTCGGCATTGAAGTTGCCCGCCATGGTGTCGTTGCCGGAGCTGCCGATGATGACGTCAAAGCCCGCGCCGCCAAAGACCAGATCGTTCGACCCATCGCTGAGCACGATCAGGTCATTTCCTGTGCCGCCGAAGAGGCGCTCGTTCCCGCCGGCGCCGGTCAGCGTGTCGTTGCCTTGTTGGCCAAACAGAGCGTCGCTTCCCGCGCCCCCCGACAAATCGTCGTCGCCGGCACCGCCGAAGAGGCGATCAAAGCCGTCGCCGCCGCGCAGGACATCGTTGCCCAAGCCGCCGCGCAGATTATCCGCCTGCGCTCCGCCGTTCAGCGTGTCGTCGCCGGCGCCGCCGTCCAGAAGATCGAAACCGGCATCCCCAAACAGCATGTCGTCGCCATCGCCGCCGAAGAGGCGGTCTTCGAACGTGCCGCCGCGCAATGTGTCATCGCCCGCCTGCCCAAACAGGCGGTCATTGCCACTCCCGCCATCCACGTCGTCTGCGCCGGCACCGCCAAAGAGGTTGTCGACGCCGTCTTCTCCCAGCAACGTGTCTTCCCCGTCATCGCCAATAAGCGAATCCGCCTGCGCGCCGCCGACCAGCGAGTCATTGCCCGCGCCGCCCTCCAGCGTATCAAACCCCGCATCGCCCTCGAGCGTGTCATTGCCCGTACCACCGACCAGGCTGTCGTTTCCAGCCAGCCCCGTGACCGAATCGTCGCCGCCGAGGGTGAAAATGGCATCTGCCGTGGCCGTGCCCGTCGTGACGTCGGCGAACGTGGTCTCGACGGTCCGGTCAAGGATCGTGATTTCATAGGCCAGAAACTGGCTGTTGTCTTGAAACCGGACCTCTCCGCCGAGGGTGAAGGTTATGAAGAAGGTCTCCGGCCCTTCCGCGACGCCGTCGTCCAACACGAACGGCCGCACTTCTTGAGTAACGCTTGGTCCAGGGAGCGGAGCAAGGTCAAGTCCTCCGTTCACAAGACCCCCATCCGCAAAGACCGCGGTGCCGGTATAGGCCGTTGTCCAGGAAACTTGCACCCTTTCCGTCAAGCCTTCGGGGCGTGCGCCGATGGTAATCGTAAGGGTGATTTCCGACCCTTCGACGATGGTGGATGGTCCGGAAATTGTAACTGGGACTGTCATTCGTGAACCTCGTGCTTAAAATACGTCGGCGGCCAGAATCTTCGGCTCAATATGCAAGCTAAGCTAAGATGAACTGGTGAGGCTTGGCTACACTTTAGCGGCCTGAAAGTCGGCCTCAACGGTCGAGCAAGTAGCGTTTGCTTGGAAGATAGGCTCCGCAAGCGTCACTCCGCGACACTGGCAAGAATGCTCTCGTGATCGCAGCTAACCAACGGTCGCGCGGAGCGAGCGGGTCAGCGACGCGCTGAAGCCACGGCCACTGACCTGCTCCCCTGAACTGTCCTTGATTTGAGGTTAGCCTGTTCTCCAACTGAGGAGACAGACGATGAAGAGAAGCCGTTTCAGCGAAGAACAGATCATTGGCATCCTGAAGGAGCATCAGGCTGGGCTTGGCGCGAAGG
>JBCDFL010000017.1:0-28117 GCA_039178165.1 Pseudomonadota bacterium
CGCGCCCATGTCGGTGGCCAGCGTCGGCTGGTAGCCCACCGCCGACGGGATGCGGCCCAGCAGAGCGGACACTTCGGAGCCGGCCTGCGTGAAGCGGAAGATGTTGTCGACGAAGAACAGAACGTCGGTGCCGGAGGCGTCGCGGAACTGCTCGGCCAGGGTCAGGCCGGTCAGGGCCACGCGGGCACGGGCGCCCGGAGGCTCGTTCATCTGGCCGTAGACCAGGGCCACTTGGCTTTCTTCGAGGTTGTCGGGCTTGATGACGTTGGATTCGATCATCTCGTGGTAGAGGTCGTTGCCCTCACGCGTCCGCTCACCCACGCCGGCGAACACGGAGTAGCCCGAGTGCACCTTCGCGATGTTGTTGATCAATTCCATGATCAGAACGGTCTTGCCCACGCCGGCGCCGCCGAAGAGGCCGATCTTACCGCCCTTGGCGTAGGGGGCCAGCAGGTCGACGACCTTGATGCCGGTGACCAGGATTTCGGATTCCGTCGCCTGTTCGGCGAATTCCGGGGCCGGTTGGTGGATCGCGCGGGTTTCTTCCGCGTTGACCGGGCCACCTTCGTCCACGGGCTCGCCCACGACGTTCAAGATCCGGCCCAGCGTGGCCTTACCGACGGGCACCGAGATCGGGCCGCCTTGGTCGGTCACGTCCTGGCCGCGCACGAGGCCTTCGGAGCTGTCCATCGCGATGGTGCGCACGGTGCTCTCGCCCAGGTGCTGCGCCACTTCGAGGACCAGCGATTTGCCGTTGTTGTCGCAGGTCAGCGCGTTGAGGATTTCGGGCAGGTGGTCGTCGAACTGAACGTCGACAACAGCCCCGATGACCTGAGTGATTTTTCCGACTGCATTTGCCATGTCGTCTGTCTCCGGTGTCTTAGAGCGCCTCGGCGCCCGAAATGATTTCAATCAGCTCGTTCGTGATGACGGCCTGGCGCGAGCGGTTGTATTCGATGGTCAGCTTCTCGATCATCTCGCCCGCGTTGCGGGTTGCGTTGTCCATCGCGCTCATCCGGGCGCCCTGTTCGGAGGCGCCGTTTTCCAGCAGGCCCGAGAAGATCGCCGTCGCCACGCCGCGCGGCAGAAGATCGGCGAGGATCGCCTCTTCGTCCGGCTCGTAGTCATAAAGCGTGCCTTCGTCCGCGTCGGTGCCTTCGGGCACTTCGAACGGGATGACCTGTTGGGCGGTCGGCTTTTGGCTGACCACGTTGATGAACTCCGAGAAGAAGATCGTGCAGACGTCGAATTCACCGCCGTCGAAGCGGCCCAGGATGTCACGGGCGATGCCCTGCGCGTCCGCGTAGCCGACATATTTCATCTCGGTCAGATCGACATGGCCGACGAAGTGATCGCCGAAGTCACGCTTGAGCGCATCGCGGCCCTTCTTGCCGACCGTGAGGATCTTCACGGTCTTGCCTTGGCCGACCAATTCGCTCGCGTGCTGGCGGGCCAGCTTGGCGATGTTGGCGTTGAAGCCGCCGCACAGGCCCCGCTCTGCCGTCAGGACGACCAGCATGTGGACATCGTCCTTACCGGTGCCCGACAGCAGCTTGGGCGCGCTGTCGCTGCCCGCCGCCGCGCTGGCCAGGCCGGCCATCACCGCGTTGAAGCGGGTGGTGTAGGGCCGGGCGTTTTCGGCAGCTTCCTGGGCGCGGCGCAACTTTGCGGCCGCGACCATCTGCATCGCCTTGGTGATCTTCCGCGTGTTCTTCACGCTTTCGATCCGGTTTTTTAGGTCCTTCAGGGACGGCATACTGCGGCTCCCTTACGCGAAGGTCTTGGCGAACTCGTCCAGGACCGCCTTCATCTTGTCGACATTCTCGCCGCCTTTGAATTTCGGGTCTTCATCCGAAATCCACTTGAGGAAGTCCGCCTTCTGGTTGCGCAGGAAGGCCAGGAGGCCTGCCTCGAATTTGCCGACATCACCCACCGACACGTTGTCCAGATAGCCGTTGGTGCCCGCGAAGATGATGCAGACGATCTCGGCGTTGGTCAGCGGCGAGTATTGCGGCTGCTTCATCAGCTCGGTCAGGCGCGCGCCGCGGTTCAGCAGCTGCTGGGTGGCCGCATCGAGGTCAGAGCCAAACTGGGCGAAGGCCGCCATCTCGCGGTACTGGGCCAGCGACAGTTTCACGGGGCCAGCGACCGAGGACATCGCGTCCGTCTGCGCCGAGGAGCCCACGCGGGACACCGAAAGACCTGTGTTCACGGCGGGGCGGATGCCCTGGTAGAAGAGTTCCGTTTCCAGGAAGATCTGGCCATCGGTGATCGAGATCACGTTGGTCGGGATAAACGCCGACACGTCGCCACCTTGGGTCTCAATGATCGGCAGGGCCGTCAGCGAGCCCGCGCCGTTGTCTTCGTTCAGCTTGGCCGAACGCTCCAGCAGGCGCGAGTGGAGGTAGAAGACGTCGCCCGGGTAGGCTTCGCGGCCCGGCGGACGGCGCAGCAGCAGGGACATCTGGCGGTAGGACACGGCCTGCTTCGACAGGTCGTCGTAGATGATCAGCGCGTGGCGGCCATTGTCGCGGAAATACTCCGCCATCGCGGTCGCGGCGTAGGGCGCCAGGAATTGCATCGGCGCCGGGTCGGACGCGGTGGCGGCCACGACGATCGTGTAGTCGATCGCGCCGGTCTCTTCGAGCTTCTTCACCAGCTGCGCCACGGTGGAGCGCTTCTGGCCCACGGCGACGTAGATGCAGTAGAGCTTCTTGTTCTCGTCGTCGCCCGCGGCGTCGTTGTAGGATTTCTGGTTCAGGATCGCGTCCAGCGCCACAGCCGTCTTACCGGTCTGACGGTCACCGATGATCAGCTCGCGCTGGCCGCGGCCGATCGGGATCATCGCGTCCACGGCCTTGAGGCCGGTCGCCATGGGCTCGTGCACGGATTTGCGCGGGATGATGCCCGGCGCCTTGCTGTCCGCCACACGGCGCTCGGCGGCGTCGATGGCGCCTTTGCCGTCCAGCGGGTTGCCCAGACCGTCGACAACGCGGCCCAGCAGGCCGTCACCGGCGGGCACGTCCACGATGGAGTTGGTGCGCTTGACCGTGTCGCCTTCTTTAATGTCCCGGTCGGAGCCGAAGATCACAACGCCGACGTTGTCGGTTTCGAGGTTCAGGGCCATGCCCTGAATGCCGCCCGGGAACTCGACCATTTCACCGGCCTGCACGTTGTCGAGGCCGTAGACCCGCGCGATACCGTCACCGACGGACAGCACGCGGCCCACCTCGGCGACCTGCGCCTCTTGACCAAAATTCTTGATCTGGTCTTTCAGGATCGCAGAAATCTCTGCCGCTTGGATACCCATTTATCCGACCTCTTTCATTGCATTCTGTAGAGCGTTCAGCTTCGAGGCGATCGAGGTGTCGATCATCTTCGAGCCCACTTTGACGACAAGACCGCCGATGAGGCTTTCATCGACGGTGCTTTGGATTGTGACTTGTTTGCCGACCGACGCGGTAAGCGTCTTGGCCAGCTTGTCCGATTGTGCCTTGGTCAGCGCTTTGGCGGTGCGCACATCGGCGGTCACCTCACCCTTATCCTCGGCGATCATATCGCTGAGGCGCTGCACCATGGCCGGCACAACAAAAAGGCGGCGCTTGGCCGCCATCAGACCCAGGGCGTTCTGCAACGCCGGGATCAGGCCCATCTTCTGGGCGATGGCGGTGATGGCCGCGCCTTGTTCATCGCGGCTGAGCAGCGGGCTGTCGAGCAGATCGCGCAGGTCGGCGCTGTCCGCGATGGCCTGGCGCAAATCGTCGAGGTTGCCAGCGAGGGCAGGAAGATTATCGTTCTCTTTGACGATATCGAAGACGGCTGTTGCGTAGCGGTCAGCGATACCGGCGGAAATCGAAGCTGGTTCGGACACGTCCACCCTTTCGATGTCGTGGGCCGCAGCTTGCCGAGGGGGGCTGGCGCGGCTGTGGGCGCAGCGCCAATCCCCATGGCACCGCAGAATTCAGCGGGGATGTAGCAGACGCCCCCGCGCCCCGCAACATGTTGTGAACGCGGCGTCACAAGCGACTTTCCCATGTTTTTCAGTGTCTTGCTCCAGGTGCGACCGTTTGCACCTGTGGATTATTCGCAAAACTATTGCACGCCGTGCTCGATTCCGGCGGTTTTCTGGGCTGCCAGTCCGGGCAGAGCCGCGATGCTGGCGCAAGCACGCCCGCGCGATGTTACCGCTAGCCTTTTTCTGAGGGCCTTGCGCGTCCACCGGTAGGGGGCTGCGTCCGCCGATGCGGAAAGGGAGCTTGGACCGAATTTCGGCGTCGGGTCCGCGCCGCTTAGGGGAACGAGGCGGGCGGCGCGGCGCCGCCCGTGTGCCGATCAGTGGTCGTGACCGGGATTGGCGCGCTTCAATTTGCGCATGAGGCCGGGCCACACCAGGTTATCGCCCGATCCGGGGGTGAAGGCGCCAGCGGCCTGCGCCCCGACCTTGTCGCCCATCGCCTCGGGCTCTTCGCGCAAGCTTTCCGTCCCGCCGGCCTGGGCGAGGATTTGGGTCTTGCAGGCGTTTTCGAGGAAATACATCCGCAGGAAGGCCAGCGCGCAATTCTGCCCGGCGGTCAGCGTGCCGTGATTGCGCAGCATCAGCAGGTTCTTATCCCCAAGGTCCGCGACGATACGCTCGCGTTCGCTCAGGTCCAGCGCAATGCCTTCGTAATCGTGGTAGGCGAGGTCCCCCTCCACGATCATCGAGAACTGGGTGTAACGGCGCAGCCCGCCCTCCTGCACGCTGACGGCGACGCCATAGGGGGTGTGCACGTGGATGACGCAGCCCGCATCGTGCCGCGCCGCGTGGATCGCCGAGTGGATCGTGAAGCCGGCCGGATTGATGAAATACGGGGTCTCCTGCTTGATGTTGCCGTCGAGGTCGATCTTGACGAGGCAGGACGCTGTCATCTCGTCGAACATCACGCCGTAGGGGTTGATGAGGAACCGCTCCTCCCCGTCCTCGTCCGGCAAGCGGGCGGAGATGTGGGTGAAGACGAGGTCCGTCCAGCCATGCAGCGCGCAGAGGCGGTAGGTCGCCGCCAGCTCGCAGCGCAGTGTCCATTCCGCCGCGCTCACCTGCCCTTTCAGACTAGGCAGGTCCATTGGGTCGGGGATGTCGAAGCCGGCGCCGAGGCCGGTTTGGCTTTGATCGTTCATGTCGTGTCTCCTCCCTAAGACAGGTTCAAAAAGGTCCGCCTGCGGCGGACGCGATCTATTTTTCCTGATGAGGGGCTGCGCGCCCCTCAAACTCCCGCGGAGTTGTTTTTAGCCAAGTGAAAGGGGATATCGTGCGCCCCACCGCGGGCTCGCGTGCCCCTTGAAGGAGCCCGCGCGCCGGCAGGCGGAACCGCTCCACCGTGCCTTTGGGTGGGTAGACTTTCTTGGACGCCTCCACCAGCAGCGCGCCGCCCGCGACCAGGCGCGGGGCGCCGCGGCCGATCCGTTCGAGCAGGGGGCCGGCCTTCATCCAGCCGCGTTTGGCGCTCGGAAATTGGTAGAGCGCGCCGGCGCTGCGTTCGGGCAGGAACTGGTGCTTGCGCAGCTGCGTCTCCAGCTGGCTGGCGCTGTAGGGGCGGCCGTACCCAAAGGGCGTGCGGTCCCGCCGCGCCCAGAGCCCGGCGCGGTTGGGCACGATAAACAGGGCGCGGCCCCCGGGGCCGAGCACGCGCCAGCATTCCTCCAGCAGGTCGTGGTGGCGTTCGGACGTCTCTAGCCCGTGCAGGACGATCAGCTTGTCGATATGCCCCGTCTCGATCGGCCACAGCGTCTCTTCGATCAGGGCGGAGACGTTGGGCGCGCCGGAGGGCCAGGGCATCACGCCTTGGGGCCCGGGCATCAGCGCAATCACCCGTTTAGCATCGGCCAGATACGGCCGCAGCAAGGGCACGGCAAAGCCGTAGCCCGCGACGGTCTGGCCCTGCGCCTCTGGCCAGAACTCGGCCACACGGGCGCGCAGCGAGGCTTGGGCCGCGCGGCCCAGCGCGGAGCGGTAGTAGAAGTCGCGCAGATCCTGCACGTCCAGATGCATTGCGAAGCAGCCCTTCCTGCGCCAACGTGCCCTGGACCATAGACCATCCGGACCAAAAGCCCATGCCACTCGACATCGTGACGATCCCTTGCCTGCACGACAACTACGCCTTCCTGGCTCGCGATCCGGGCACCGGCAAGACCGCCCTGATCGATATACCGGAGGCGGCGCCCATCCTGGCCGCACTGGCGGAGCGGGATTGGACGCTGGACGAGATATGGATCACTCACCACCACTGGGATCATGTCGGGGGGCTGGAAGAAATACGGCGCGCCCACCCGGCCCCGGTGACGGGCGCGGCCGCGGACCGGGGGCGCTTGCCGCCCCTCGACCGTGCGGTGGCGGACGGCGACAGGTTCGCGCTGGGGGAGACGGAGATCGCCATCTGGGACGTCTCGGGCCACACGGTCGGCCATATCGCCTATCTCGGGGGCGGCGCGGCCTTTACCGCCGACAGCCTGATGGCGCTGGGTTGCGGGCGCGTCTTCGAGGGCACGAAAGAGCAGATGTTCCACAGCATGGAGAAGTTCAAAGCCCTGCCAGCGGGTACGGTCATCTGCTCCGGCCACGAATATACGGCGGCGAACGGCGCTTTCGCGATCACGGTCGATCCGGACAACCCGGCCCTGCAGCGGCGCATCGCGGACGTCGAGGCGGCGCGTACCAGCGGTATTGCGACCGTGCCCTCCACACTCGAGATCGAGCTTGCCACCAACCCTTACCTGCGCGCGGACGATCCTCAGATCGCGGCGCATTTGGGCCTGGGCGGCGCGGCGCCGGTCGATGTGTTCGTTGAGATTCGCAGCCGGAAGGATGCGTTCTGAGCCGGGCCTTGTGGCCTCATGCGATGACATCGAACACGTTATCGCAGATGCCCGCATGGCGGGTGTGACCCGGCTGCGGCGCGGCGCGCGTTCGGCTCAGTGCATTTTATGGTCCGAGGCAGCCATAGTGGCGCAGCCGCAATCACATTCCGAGCAGGTCCGCAAAGCGCGAGGCAAACGCCGCTCCGCGCCGCACGCAGAGGCTTGAATCCCGCCCCAAATCGCCCATTTATTGAGCAACGGCGTGCGGCATCCGCCCGCGCCCGCTTTCCGAAACTCCAGACGTACAGGCGCTTTCAAAGGTGGCATCGCCGCCATTTGTGACCGCCTGAGGCAAGAAAACCCTTGAAGCCGCGCGTCTATCAACCAAACTCTAACCTTATGAGGCCACGGTCGGTGACGGGCCTTGCTATCCCGCACGCCCCGCCGCCGCCCACGATCAGAAGGAGCACGCCCCGTGCCTTCATTCTCGACCACGCTGGAAAAAGCGATCCACGCCGCCTTGGCCCTTGCCAATGACCGCCGTCACGAGTTCGCCACCCTGGAACATTTGCTGCTCGCCCTGATCGACGAGCCGGACGCCCGCCATGTGATGCAGGCTTGCTCCGTCGATATCGATGAACTGCGCTCGACCCTGGTGGAATTCGTTGACGACGATCTGTCGAACCTGGTCACGGATGTGGATGGGTCCGAAGCGGTGCCGACGGCGGCCTTCCAGCGCGTGATCCAGCGCGCTGCGATCCACGTGCAATCCTCCGGCCGGACGGAGGTGACCGGCGCCAACGTGTTGGTCGCCATCTTTGCAGAGCGGGAATCGAACGCGGCCTACTTCCTGCAGGAACAGGATATGACCCGCTACGACGCGGTGAACTTCATCGCGCACGGCGTCGCAAAGGACCCGGCCTTCGGCGAGGCGCGGCCGGTCACCGGCGCGTCCGAGCAAGAAGAAGAGGCGCAAGGCGTCACCGAGGGGGAGAAGAAGGAAAGCGCGCTGGCCAAATATTGCGTGGACCTGAACGCCAAAAGCCGCGAGGGCGATATCGACCCGCTGATCGGCCGCGCCTCGGAAGTGGAACGCTGCATCCAGGTTCTGTGCCGGCGCCGCAAGAATAACCCGCTGCTGGTGGGCGATCCGGGCGTGGGCAAGACGGCCATCGCCGAAGGCCTCGCCCGCAAGATTGTCGCCGGGGAAACGCCGGAGATCCTGTCGGGCACGACCATCTACAGCCTCGACATGGGCGCGCTGCTGGCGGGCACCCGCTACCGCGGCGATTTCGAAGAGCGTCTGAAGGCGGTCGTGACCGAGCTGGAAGAGCATAACGACGCGGTCCTCTTCATCGACGAAATCCACACCGTCATCGGCGCCGGGGCGACGTCCGGCGGCGCGATGGACGCGTCCAACCTGCTGAAACCCGCGCTCGCGGGCGGCAAGCTGCGGACCATGGGCTCCACCACCTACAAGGAGTTCCGCCAGCATTTCGAGAAGGACCGCGCGCTGAGCCGCCGGTTCCAGAAGATCGACGTGAACGAGCCGTCGGTGGAGGACGCGACCAAGATCCTCAAAGGCCTCAAGCCCTATTTCGAGGATCACCACGGCGTCAAATACACCTCCGACGCGATCAAAACGTCAGTCGAGCTGGCCAGCCGCTACATCAACGACCGCAAGCTACCTGACTCAGCTATCGACGTGATCGACGAGGCGGGCGCGGCGCAGCACCTTGTGCAGGCGGCCAAGCGGCGCAAGACCATCGGCACCAAGGAGATCGAGAATGTCGTGGCCAAGATCGCCCGCATCCCGCCGAAAAACGTCTCCAAAGACGATGCGGAGGTGCTGAAGGACCTGGAGGCGAGCCTCAAGCGCGTCGTCTTCGGTCAGGACCCGGCGATCGAGGCACTGTCCTCGGCCATCAAATTGGCCCGCGCTGGCCTGCGCGAGCCCGAAAAGCCCATCGGCAACTACCTCTTCGCCGGCCCGACGGGCGTTGGCAAGACCGAAGTGGCCAAGCAGCTGGCGGACACGCTGGGCGTAGAGATGCTGCGTTTCGACATGTCCGAATATATGGAGAAGCACGCCGTCAGCCGCCTGATCGGCGCCCCTCCGGGCTATGTCGGCTTCGACCAGGGCGGCCAGCTGACCGACGGCGTCGACCAGCACCCCCATTGCGTGCTGCTGCTGGACGAGATCGAAAAAGCGCACCCGGATGTCTACAACATCCTTCTGCAGGTGATGGACCACGGCAAGCTGACCGACCACAACGGGCGGGCGGTGGATTTCCGCAACGTGATCCTGATCATGACGTCCAATGCGGGCGCGGCGGACCAGGCCAAAGCGGCGGTGGGCTTTGCCCGCGACCGGCGTGAGGGCGAGGATACCGCCGCCATCGAGCGCACGTTCACGCCGGAATTCCGCAACCGTCTGGACGCGGTCATCTCATTCGCGCCACTGTCGAAGGATGTGATCTCTTCGGTGGTCGAAAAGTTCGTCCTGCAACTCGAAGCGCAACTGATGGACCGCAACGTGACCATCGAGCTGACCAAACCCGCCGCCGAATGGCTCGGCGACAAGGGCTACGACGACAAAATGGGCGCGCGGCCCCTAGCACGCGTGATCCAGGAGCACATCAAGAAGCCCCTGGCCGAAGAGCTGCTGTTCGGCAAGCTGGCCAAGGGCGGTGTGGTCAAGGTCGGCGTCAAGGATGGCAAGCTGGACCTGCGCCTCGATGGGCCGGACACGCCGCGCCTGTCGGGCAAGAAGCCGCCCCTTCTGACCGCGGAATGAGCCTGAAACAGACCCTCGCCGCCGCCCTCACCGGGGCGGCGGCTTTCGTTTGTCCGGCGCTCGCTCAGGACCTATGGCTGGCGAGCCCGGTGGATTGCGCGCTGGGACGGGATTGCTTCATCCAGCAATATGTCGATCACGACGACAGCCGCCGCGCCTCCGATTATCGCTGCGCGAGCCTCAGCTACGACGGCCACACCGGCACCGATTTCGCCCTGCCGACGCTGCGCGACATGCGCGCCGGCGTGAACGTCCTCGCCTCCGCCGCCGGCACGGTGCGCGGCGTGCGCGACGGGATGCCCGACCAGCTCTATTCCAACGCAAATGCCGAACAGGTCACGGGCCGCGAATGCGGCAACGGCGTCGCCATCACCCATCCCGGCGGGTGGGAGACGCAATATTGCCACCTGCGCTCCGGCTCCATCGCGGTGCGGTCGGGCGATAGGGTCGCGGCGGGCAAGGTGCTGGGCCAGATTGGCCTCTCTGGGCGCACGCAATTTCCCCATGTCCACCTGACCGTGCGCAAGAACGGTGCCGTCGTCGATCCGTTCGATCCGGACGGGCGCATCACATGCGGCGCGCCCAGCGCAGAGACGCTGTGGATCAGCGCCCCCGCCTACCAGGCGGGAGGCCTTTTGGACGTCGGTTTCGCCGACCGGATCCCGGACTATTCGGCGGTGAAGGCCGGACGCGCCAGCGCCTCCGACCTGCCCGCAACCGCGCCGGCCCTCGTCGTCTTCGGCTACGCTTTCGGCGGGCGCCGGGGGGACCAGATGCGGCTGACGATCGTGGGGCCGGACGGCGCGCCATTCACTGATCACACCGAGGACATCACCCGCAACCAAGCTCAATTCTTCCGCGCCACGGGCCGCGAACGGCGCGCGCAGGCCTGGCCCGCCGGCATCTACCGGGCGCGCGTCCAAATGATCCGCAACGGGGTTGTCCTGTCCGAACAAAGCACGCGCGTCCGCGTCCGCCCGTAGGGTAGGAATTCACCCACCTACTTCTCGGTAAACTTCAACTCGATCCGCCTGTTCGCGGCGCGCGCCTCGGCGCTGTCGCCCTCGGCCAGCGGCTGGTACTGACCGAACCCGTTGGCCGACAGGCGCTGCGGCGGAAAGCCCAGGAAGTCCTGCATGTAGCGAACGACCGACAAAGCGCGGGCCTGGCTCAGCTCCCAATTATCCTCGAAATCCCCGGTGCCTGACAGCGGGACATTGTCCGTATGGCCGTCGATCTGCAGCACCCAATCGATCCCCTCTGGGATTTCACCCGACAGGTTGCGCAGGGTCTGCGCGATCTTCGCGATCTCGCCCTTCCCTGCTTCCGACAGGTCGGCCCCGCCCGGCGGAAAAAGCACTTCGGAGCTGAAGACAAAGCGGTCCCCGACGATCCGCACGCCTTCGGTATTCTCCAGCACCTCGCGCAGGGTGCCGAAGAACTCCGACCGGAACCGCTCCAGGTTCTGGCGCTCCGATTGCAGGCGCGCGGCCTCTTCCTCCAGCAGCCGGGCGCGCTCTTCTTCGGCGAGGCGGCGGGCCCGCTCTTCGGCCGCCTTCTCGGCCAGCGCCGTGTTGAGGTTCGCCCCAAGCGACTCGATCTGCACCTGCGCCTCGTTCTCTCGGTCGAGCGAAGCGTCGAGCAGCCCTTGAAGATTGGCCAGCTGCGCGCGGAGTTGCGCGACCTGCTGGTTCAGAAGCTCGGTCTGCCGCTGCGCCTCAAGGCTCACGGTCTGCTCTTCGGTCAGGGCCCGGCGGGCTTCGGCGAGCAGCGCTTCGCGGGCTTCCGCGGCGCTCAGCGCCTCCTCCCGGTCAGCAGTGCGCGCGGCGAGGGCGGCGGCCAGGCGCCGTTGCACCTCCGCCAGCTCCGTCTCGAGGGTTTGCGCGCTGGCCTCTGCGGTCAGCCGCGCGGCCAGTGCCGCCGCCAACCGGGCCTGCACGTCTGCGGCGGCATCGGCTGTCGCCTGCGCTTCCGTCTCTGCCGCCAGCCGGGCAGCGATGGCCTGGCGCAGCTGGGCCTGCAGGGCTTCGGCGTCCACATTCCCCGCCTCCGCCGCAAGGCGGGCCGCCATCGCCTGGGTCAACTGCCGCTGCAGGTCCGCGGCCTCCGCATCCGCCGCATCGCGCGCCGCCTGCGCGGCGGTCAGATCGGCGGCGAGGCTTTCTTGCGCCGCCACCACCGTCGCCAGCCGCGCACGCAAGTCCGACAGATCCCCTTCGAGCATCGCGGCGCGGGCAT
The DNA here is from genome assembly GCA_039178165.1 of Pseudomonadota bacterium. Taxonomy (GTDB): domain Bacteria; phylum Pseudomonadota; class Alphaproteobacteria; order Rhodobacterales; family Rhodobacteraceae; genus JBCBCP01. The sequence continues at coordinate 11,870 of JBCDFL010000017.1, forward strand.
CGGCGCCCGATTGCGCGGCCTCCGCCTCGTCCCGCGCCAGCAGCGCCGCGGCGAGTTGGCGGCGCAAGTCCGCAGCGTCCAGCGTGGCGGTGTTCACATCCTCCCGGCTCGCCTCCAGCAGCGCTTCGGCCTGGCTTTGCGCGTCGAGCGCGGCGGCAAGTTGAGCCCGCAGATCGGCGCCTTCCGCGGTCGCCGCGGCCAAGCCCGCCTCGGCATCGGTTTGCGCCGCCAGCGCCACGGCCAGCTGTTCGTCTAGATCGGTGATCCGCGCGTTGGCCGCCGCCAGCGCCGCCTGGCCCGCGTCCCCCGCATCCTGCGCGTCCTCAAGCGCGGCGAGGGCCGCGGCCAGTCGATCCTCCAGTTCCTGCGCCTCGGCGGTGGTGCTCGCCAGCGCCGCCTGCCGGTCCGCAGCATCCGTGCGCAGCGTGTCGATCAGCGCCAGCGCCGTGACCAGCTGCGCATCGAGGTCGTCGCGCGTTCCCTGCAACGTCTCCACCTGCAGAAGCGCGGCGGTCAGCCGTTCTGTGAGGTCATCCTCGGCCGCGCGTGCGGCGGCCAGCAGGGTCAGCGTGTCCTCGGCCTCCTGCCGCTGCGCCTCCAGGGCGAGGGTCATGGCGGTCAGCTCGGCATCCGCGGCCTCGAGCCGGGCGCGCAGGGCCTCCGCTGCCGCCGCCTCCACCGCGCGGGCGGCTTCCTCTGCGGTCAGGGCGGTTTGCGCGGCCTCCAGATCGTCGCTCAGGGCCGCCACGCGGCCTTCCGCATCGGCGTTCCGGGCGCGCAGGTCGGTCACCAGCGCCTCCAGCGCCTCCCGCTGGGCGGCGGCCAGGCGCGCGGCCTCCGCCCCGGCATCGAGCTCCTCCCGCGACGCTGCGAGCGCCGCGTTCAGCGCCTCTTGCTCCGAAAGCAGCTCGGCCTGCGCCTCCTCCAGGGTGGCAACGGTGCCGCGGGCCGTATCCCGGTCGGCGATCAGGGCGGCCACCTGCGCCTCGAACGCGGTGATCCGCGTCTGCGCCGCCGCCAGATCGGCGGCGCGCGCGTCCCGCTCCGCCGTGAGGCTGGCGATGGTCGCGGCCTGCTGCGCCACTTGCGCCTCGGTATCGCTCAGTGTGGCGGTCAGTACGCCCAGCCGCGCGTCCAGCTGGCTCGACCGCCGTTCCTCGAGCCCCAATGCCTGCGCCAAGGCAGCGACCTCGCCCGCCAGCTCGTTCAGCTCCGATTCCTGACCCGAAATCGTCTCCCGCAGGACGAATTGCACCACCATAAAGATGGTCAGCACGAACATCAGCACCAGTAAAAGGCCCGTCATCGCGTCCACGAAGCCCGGCCAGATCGACCCCTGAAAGCGCTGCCCCGTCCGGCGCGAGAGCGCCATCAGCCCTCACCCTGCTGTTTGGCCGCGCGGATCTGCCGGGGCTGGCCGCGAGGGGCGCTGAGCGCGGTGGCCAGCGCGGCGATGTCCGTGCGCAGCTCCGCCATGCTTTCTTGCCGGCCCGCGGACAGCTCTTCGAGAATGCGCAGCATCTGCACGTCGATGGAACGCAGGCGCATCCGGCTTTCGGCGTCGATTCCGCCACCGTCGCCGCCCGTCCCCTGCGCCTCCATCACGGCGATCAGCCGCTCCTGGCCCTGCGCGACCCGTTCCAGCGCGGTGGCCGTGCCATCATCGCCCTGCATCTGCCGGGTCATCGCGTCGATGCTGGTGGCGAGGGTCGACAGCTGCCCTTCGACCGCACTCCGCCCGCTGTCGCTCTGGGCAAACATCGCTTGCAGCGTCTCCATCTGCTCGGCCAGATGGTCGACGACGCCGGCAAAGGCGTTGACCTCGGGGCTGTCCTCGCCGCTGGAAAGGCCGACGCGGGTGATGGAGGACAGCCATTCCTCCAGCTCGCGGTAAAAGCGGTTTTGACCGTGGCCTGCGAACAGCTCCAAAAGCCCTACAACCAGCGATCCGGCGAGGCCCAGCAGCGACGAGGCAAAGGCGACGCCCATACCGCCCAGCTGCGCCTCCAGCCCCGTCATCAGGCGGTTGAAGACCTCCACCCCGCCCTCGCCCTCGGTGGGCGCCAGGCTGCGGATCGTGTCGACCACCGCAGGGACAGTCGTGGCGAGGCCGTAAAACGTGCCCAAAAGGCCCAGGAAAATCAGCATGTTGACGATATAGCGCGTGATCTCCCGCACTTCGTCGATGCGCGTGGCCACGGAATCCAGGATCGACCGCGTGCTGGACGCGCTCAGCTGCATCCGCGCCCCGCGCGAGCGCAAAAGCGAGGCCAAAGGCGCCAGGATCTGCGGCGCTTGGCCGGCGCTCTCGTCTTCGGCCGCGAATTGCTCGATCCAGCGGACGGACACGACCATCTGGTAGACCTGCCAGAAACAGGCCAGCACCCCGATGACGAAGACGAACAGGATGAAACCGTTTAGATACGGGTTCGCCTGAAAGACGGGCAACACACGCGGCAGCGCCAGGACCGATCCTGCGCCAGTGAGGGCCAACACCATGACCATCAACGCGATTTGCCGTACAGGCCGTGAGAATTGGGGTGCGGCGCCGCTTGTGTCACCCGCCATGTGGGGCTCCCTGCCCGTGTTCTGCTCTGGCGGGGAGGTTAACCAGTTTCGCGCCCCGTTGCCACGATCTTATCCACATAACGCCCGCACGCGGGCCGCCAGCCAGGTCAAATCCGCATCGCCCAGGCCCATGGCCTGCAAATGCGCCTCCGTATTGAACAGATAGTCGCGGTTCGGCCCCCGCCCGCCCGTTGCCGTGGCGATAATCTGCGCCTGCTCCTCCAGGGGCAGGCCGCCGCAATATTGCCGGTGGTCGCGGTTGATGATGTAGGCCAGCGCATCGACCCGCCGCCCGTCCTCCAGCGCAAGCGGCACGTGGTCCTCGTAATAGGCGGAGGAGATCAGCTCCCGCGCACGCAGATCGGCCAGCACCCGGTCCTCTTCCCGGGCGCGCACCGCCAGCGCCAGGCCGGTGCACGACGCCCCGGGCGCCGCGTCGAGCGCCAGCACGAGGCCCGGATCGGCCTCCGACCCCCGGTGGTGGATCGACCGCATGCAGAACGACCGCGCGTAGCCGTCCAGGCGCGCAACGACGCTCTCCGCCGCGTCGAAGCCCGGGTTCCATAGCAGGCTGCCGTATCCGAAGACCCACATCATCATCGCGCTTTCCCCCTTTGCCCACCCCCTGTAGACCGCTTGGGACGGCAAGGGAAAGGCAGGACATGCGGCGTTTGGTGTGGCTTTTGGGGATCGTGGCGCTCCTGGGCACGGCCTGGTGGTTCGGGGTGAGCACCGCGCTCAGCCAGGGCATCACCGGCTGGTTCGAGGCGCGGCGCGCCGAAGGCTGGCAGGCGGAGCTTGCGGGTCCGGACCGGAAGGGCTTCCCGGCGCGGGTCGGCCTTGCCCTGCGGGACGTGGCGCTGGCCGATCCGGCCACGGGGCTGGCAATTGGGCTGGACCGTCTGGACATCTATGCCCCGACGCTCTGGCCCGCCGATCCGCGCGTCGACCTGCCCGCCACGCCGATCACCGTCGCGACGCCCCAGGGCCGGGGCGCCCTGACGATGGCGGAGGGGACGCTGGCCCTCGACACCTATCCCGGCACCGCGCTCGGGCTGGCCGGCCTGGGCTGGACCAGCGGCGCCTGGTCGGTCGAGGGGCCGGAAGGCGGGCTGCTGCGCGCCACGGGCCTCACCCTGACGATGGACCATGTGGAGGGGGCGACCTACGATTTGCGGCTCGCCGCTCCCGGCTTTGCCCCCGGCGACGCGCTGCGCCGCCCCTTGCGCGTGCCCGAAGATTGGCCCGTTCAGTTCGAGGCGCTGACCGGCGCCGCGCGCATCACCTTCGACGTGCCCTGGGACCGCCGCGCGCTGGAGGCGCGCCGCCCCCAGCCGCGCGTGATCAAGATCAGCGCCGCCGACGCCGTCTGGGGGGAGCTAAGCCTGCGCCTCGCCGCGGACCTCACGGTCGATGCGGCCGGCGTGCCCACGGGCAGCGTGAACCTACGGGCGGAGAATTGGCCCATCATGCTGGATTTGGCGGAGGCGTCTGGCCTGCTCGACCCGCGCCTGCGGGTTCAGGCGCAGCAGGGCCTGAACCAATTGGCCCGGCTGACCGGCGATCCGGACAGCTTGGACGTGCAGTTGAACCTCGCGCAGGGGCTGATCGCCGTCGGCTTCATCCCCATCGGCCCCGCGCCGCGGCTGGTGATACGCTAGCGGCAGTAGCGAAAGCCGCTGCGCCGCTGCGCGGTGTCGAAGTGGAAATGGTCGAGGTGAAAGCGGTCGCCGTCCGGCCCAATGACCGTGCTGAACGGCCCGCAGGCGCCCCGGAACATCGCGCGCATCGGCGCCCGGCCCCGCTGGCTGTTCCAATCGCCCAGCAGCGTCAGCTCCGTCCCGTCGTTGAGGCGGAAGGCGCTGATGTCGATGGCGCTGCCCTTGCCATGTTCGGACAAGCGGCCCCCGGGCTGGTTGTTGATCGTCCGGCAGGAATAATGCGCGGCGACACGAAGTTCGCGCAGCCCCCCGCCGACCCGCCGCAGCGACGGCACCGCACTGTCTTCGGTCCAGGCCTTCAGCGCGCGCGCCGTCCGGCAGTTCATCAGCGATCCCGTCGACAGGGCGATGCCGGAGACGGAGGTGACGCGCACCGCATCCTCGATCCCGCAGCCCTGCAGCCGGCCCGCGACGGCGCCGACGAATTCGCCCTTGAGATCGGGATCGCCGCAGACCGAACCGCGCAGCCGCCCCCGCTCCAGCCCCCGCGGGCGCAAGGACGGTCGGGAGGAAACCTCGGCATCTTCGGCATCCGGCCCCCGGCGCACGGTCCGCCGCGGCTCTGCCGGGGCCGCTTGGGCAGGCGCCGCCTGGGCAGGTGCGGGCGCCGGCGCAGCACTCTGCACCGGACGCGAGGGAGGGCGGCCCGACGCAGCCGGCGCCTGCGCCGTGCTTTGGGCCGGAACAGGCACCGGCGCTCCGCCGCGCGCCTCCGTCCCGGGCCGCCCTACAGGACGGTCGGAGCGCACGGGCGCATCGGCAAAGGCCGCCCCGGCCAGCACAGCGCACAGGAGCGCCGCGCGGATCACCGCTGCGTGCCCCGCCCGAAGTCGGGCGCGTCGGTGTCCTGCCCCGCCTCGATAATCCCGCGCCGGATCGCACGCGTGCGAGTGAAATAGGCGTGCAAGTGGTCCCCGTCCCCGGTGCGGATCGCCCGCTGCAGCGCGAACAGCTCCTCTGTGAAACGGCCCAGAATCTCCAAGGTGGCGTCCTTGTTCGTCAAGAACACGTCCCGCCACATCGTCGGGTCCGAGGCCGCGATGCGCGTGAAGTCCCGAAACCCCGCCGCGGAATATTTTATGACCTCACTGTCCGTCACCCGGCGCAGATCGTCCGCCACACCCACCATCGTGTAGGCAATCAGGTGCGGCGCGTGGGAGGTCACCGCGAGGACCAGATCGTGGTGATCGGGGTCCATCTCCTCCACGTTGCTGCCCATCCCCTCCCACAGCTGCCGCAGGCGCGCCACCGCCGCCGCTTCGCTGCCCGGCACGGGGGTCAGCAGGCACCAGCGCCCGTCGAACAGCTCCGCAAAGCCGGAGCGGGGGCCGCTATGCTCCGTCCCCGCAATGGGGTGGCCGGGGATGAAATGCACGCCGCCGGGCAGGTGCGGGCCAACACTGCCGATCACGTCCCGCTTGACCGATCCGACATCCGTCACCGTCGCACCGGGCGCCAGCGCCGGGCCAATCTCCGCCGCGACGGCACCCATTACGCCGACCGGCACGCACAGCACGACGAGGTCCGCGCCCGCCACCGCCTCCGCCGCGCTGTCCGCGATGCGGTCACACAGGCCAATCTCGCGCGCGGTCTCCCGCGTCTCCGGGCTGCGGGCGTAGCCGACAACCTCGCCCGCCAGGCCCCCCCGCTTGATCGCCCAAAACATCGACGACGCGATCAGGCCCAAGCCGATCAGCGCGACACGCTCGTAGATCATGCCTGCCTCCAGGCGGTCAGCGCGTCGATCACGCGGCCCGTTTGCTCCGCTGTGCCCACGGTGATGCGCAAGCCTTCGGGAAAGCCGTAAGACGTCGGCCGCCGGACGATGATCCCGTCCGCCTGCAGGGCCAGGTCCGCGGCCTCCGCCTGCGCCGGGCTGTCAAAGCGGGCCAGCACGAAGTTGGCAAAGCTGTCGTCACAGGCGAGGCCCAATTGCCGCAACGCGCCGGTCAGGCGCGCGCGCTGCTCGGCGTTCAAGGCGGCGCAGTCGCGCACCCAGCCCGTGTCCCGCACCGCCGCCTCCGCCGCCGCCATTTGCAGGGCGGAGAGGTTGAAGGGCTGGCGAATGCGGGTCATCACCTCGATCATCTCCAGCGGGCCGTAGCCCCAACCGATGCGCAACCCGCCCAGCCCGTAGATCTTGGAAAAGGTGCGCGTCATCAGCACGTTGGGCCGGGCGGAGGCCAGGGACACCCCGCCATCGTAGCCCTCCGCAAACTCGGTATAGGCCCCGTCGATCACCAGGATCACCTGCTCCGGCAGCCCGTCCGCGAGCCGCTCCAGATCCCCGTCCGGCAGCATCGTGCCGGTCGGGTTGGCCGGGTTGGCGAGGAAGACGAGCCGCGTGCGATCCGTCACCGCCGCCAGGATCGTGTCCAAGTCGACGACGCGATCCCTTTCGGCCACGCAGACGGGTGTCGCGCCGGCCATGTTGGCCAGAATCGGGTACATGGCAAAGCCGTGAGCGGTGTGGATGATCTCATCCCCCGGCCCCGCATAGGCTTGGGAGACGAATTGCAGCACCTCGTCACTGCCCACCCCGCAGATGATCCGCGCGGGATCGAGGCTCCAGACCTCGCCAATCGCCGCGCGCAGGCCCGCATGGTCGGTGTTCGGGTACAGATGCGCGTCCGCGGCGGCGGCCTTGATCGCCTCGACCGCCGCGGGGGGCGGACCCAGCGGGTTTTCGTTCGCGCTCAGCTTCAGCACGTCCGCGCGCCCGTCCAGCGCCGCCTTACCCCCGACATAGAGGGCGATATCCATGATCCCTTGCTGCGGTGTCGGCACGGCGTCCCCCAAGCGTTGCGTTAGGCCTCGCTTCTAGGGGGCCGCGCGCCGGGATTCCAGCCCGCAGATACGGACCGGCGCGGCCCCGCTACTGCGCCGTTTCGTATTTTTTGATCCGCTTCTCGGCTTCCTCGCAGGCTGCGACCAGCAGCGCCTGGTTGAAGGCGCTGTCTTTCTCGATCCGCTTCATCGCTTTCGCCTCCAATTCTTCGACCTTGGTTTCCTTGCCGGTGAAGGCCGACTCCACGGATTTGTAGCCGGTCTTCATCAATGTGTCGGACAGCTTCTTCATCGCCTCTTGGGTGATGCTGGCGCCTTCCTTGTTCATCAACGTCAAAACCGAATGTTTCGGGTTGGTGGCGACCAGCTTCAGCGTCACCGATTTCGGAAGCTTCTTATCGTAGAATTGCGCCGCCACCCGGACGGAGCGTTGCTGCCACGTGTTGTCGAATTTCTTTAGGCTCTTGAATTGCGCCGACCCGGACAAGGTGCCGAAAAGCACGTTCGCCAGTTTCTCGATGACGAACTTCTCGTCGACCTTCTTGCCGCCCGCGACGTCCTTGATGGTATTTCCCATCTCGGCCATGGCGCTCTTTATTAAGTTTTCGCCGCCAGCCTCGACGATGCGTTGCACGAGCAGAGCCGCGCTTTTCTGAAAGCCGTATTTGAACTCCTTCTGCGCCAACTTTCCGACCTTGCCCATGACCTTGCCCATGGCGCTGCCCGACAGCTTGATGCCGAAATGGGCCGAGGCACCGGCGATAAACATCGACCCGCTCACCTTGGCCGCAGATTTCAACGGGTCGAACTTGTCGTTGGCCGCGTATTCGCCGATCTCTCCGGCGGTCACCTTCAGCCCTTCGACACCCGTGGCCGCGATCACTTGCGCGCGCTTGGGGTCCATGCCGCGTGTCGTAACAAGATAGCCGGTGGCGAGCACTTCAAGCGTGCCGAACGCCGCTTCGGAGACGACCGTGGCGCCGAACGCCCCCCATTCGTTCCGCTTCATGTTCGCGTCGTTGTACTTCTTCCACTCGGTGATCGCCGCCTTGGACTGCTTCTGGCATTTGATCACGGTGGCCTTGACCTTGGCCCAATCGGGTTTGGCGCGGTCGACATGGGATATCACCATCAACGCTGTGCCGCGTGCGTCGAGCGCCTTTTTCGCACTCGGCGGCGGGCAGAGGCCAAAGCCGGAGGAGCCCAACGCAACCATCGCGTTCACGAACCCTTTTTGACCCGCCATCGTTTCTTCGATACCGCGGATCAGCTTTTCGATCATCTCCATCTCCGAGACGACCGATTTGGCGTTATTGACGATCTTCTTGCGGGCCTGAATCTCCAGCCGAACGAACTCGTCGACCGAGATCATCTTCTCCTTGCCCTTTTCCTTCACCTTATAGGCTTGGAAATTGACGATGCGGTCGCGGTAGCGGAAGTAATTCACCGCCCCCGCATTCCAGGTCTTGTCACCGGGGAAGATGATGCCGTCGATGTTTTCCTTCCGCATCTTGCCCTTGGTGCCCTGATACAGGCGGATCCACTTGATGAGGTCGGGGTTCATTTTGCCCCGCATCGTGTAATTCGCGCCTTGCGCGATCATCCACAATTCGAGGGTGGCGATGTCCTTAGGCTTGTTCTTCGGTGTGCCGACTTTTGACTTCGGATCACCCACCGACGCTGAAAGCTTGTTCTCCATATCCCTGTCCCGCAATCATTTTTCCAATTGATTGCGGTCAGTCTAGCGAGACCCGCCAGATCCACCAAGGCCGTTATTCCATACCCTCCAAAAGCGAAAGCCGCCCCGAATGGAGCGGCCCTGCAAGTGCATCGGATGGGCAACCTGCCCACGCTGCGCCTTAGTTCTTGGCGTAGAATTCGACGACCAGGTTCGGCTCCATCATCACCGGGTAGGGCACATCGCCCAGCCCCGGGGTGCGCACGAAGGTCGCGCTCATCTTGGAGTGGTCCGCGTCGATGTAATCCGGCACGTCCCGCTCGGGCAGCTGCGTTGCCTCCAGCAGCACGGCCAGCTGCTTGGAGCGGTCGCGCACCTCGATCACATCGCCCTCTTTGACGCGATAGGACGCGATGTTGACGATCTGGCCGTTCACACGGACATGCTTGTGGTTCACGAACTGACGGGCGGCGAACATCGTCGGCACGAACTTCGCGCGGTAGACCACCGCGTCCAGGCGCCGCTCCAGCAGGCCGATCAGGTTCTCACCGGTGTCGCCCTTGACCCGCTCGGCCTCGGCGTAGATGCGGCGGAACTGCTTCTCGGTCAGGTCGCCATAATAACCCTTTAGCTTCTGCTTGGCGCGCAGCTGGATGCCGAAATCGGACATCTTGCCCTTGCGGCGCTGACCGTGCTGGCCGGGGCCGTATTCGCGACGGTTGACCGGGGATTTCGGACGACCCCAGATGTTTTCGCCCATCCGGCGGTCGATTTTGTACTTGGCAGACGTGCGTTTGGTCACGGCTGATCTCCTTCGATAGGGCGCCGAAGCGCGTGAAGGGCGTTGTCCTTTGCCGCGAACAGCCGACAGGCATCCCCTCGCGGGGGCCACCAACACCAATGAATGCGCGCTTTTACGCCCGTGCCGCAGGGTGTCAAGCGAGATTCCGGGTCCTTGAACCCGCAAGTTCTTAAATTGGACTAAAAGTGGAACATTAACGACTTCGTAAGAGATTCGGCACGAAGGTGGCCCAACTCCGGCTTGTACCGGACCCGTCAGTCGCAGGAGACGCCGCAATGGCCAAACGCCCGTTTCAACCCGCCCACGTGGCCGCAGGCACCGACAATCCGCTCAATGCCGCGATCGGTGCGCGCAATGCAGGGACGTTGCAAATGGTGCGGGACGCGATCGCGCACAAACAATGCCTCCTCGCCTTCCAACCTGTGACCATGGCCGCCGATCCGGGCCGCATCGCCTTTCACGAGGGGCTGATCCGCGTCATGGACGACACCGGCCGCGTCATCCCCGCCGCCGACTTCATACCCGATGTCGAAGATACCGAACTGGGGCGCGAGATTGACACGCTCGCCCTGCATATGGGCCTGCGCGCCCTGCACGAAGTGCCCGATTTGCGGCTGTCGGTGAACATGTCGGCCCGCTCCATCGGCTACCAGAAATGGACCCGCACCCTGGAACGGTGGCTCGCCCGCGACGCGACACTGGGCGAGCGGTTGATCCTGGAAATCACCGAAGGCTCCGCCATGACCGTGCCGGAACTGGTGACCGACTTCATGGACCGCTTGCAACGCCGCGGCATCTGCTTTGCCCTGGATGATTTCGGCGCCGGCCAAACGGCGCTACGGTACTTCAAGGACTTCTTCTTCGACGTGCTGAAGATCGACGGGCAATTCATCAGGGGCATCGCCCACGACAAGGACAATCAGGCGCTGGTCCGCTCCATGCTGGCCATCGCACGACATTTTGAGATGATCGCGGTGGCCGAATTCGTCGAACGCCAGGAAGACGCCGATTGCCTGGCGGATATGGGCGTCGATTGTTTGCAGGGCTACCTCTACGGCGCGCCGACGATCAAACCGGCTTGGCTGGCGCACGATCAGCGACTGCGCGCTGCGGGATGATTTGTGATCACGATTGCCGGGCGCTGTGATCACAACGCGGTATCTGGCGCAACAAAGGGCACAGTGCACAGGGCCTGCGGCGGAACGGCCATTGTCGCGCGGTCTGGAATCGACTACCCACCCCCCATTCGCGAAGGTCTCGGGCCCTCGCGCGCTTGCAGTGCCCGGACGGACCTTTGGCCATTTTTGCTAGGGGATCCTTCATGACCAACGTCGTCATCGCCTCCGCCGCCCGCACACCCGTGGGCTCCTTCATGGGGGCGTTCGCTAACACGCCCGCTCACGACCTCGGCGCCGCCGTTCTGACCGAATTGGTCGCACGCGCGGGCATCGACGCGTCGGAGGTGTCCGAAACCATCCTCGGCCAGGTCCTCACCGCTGCGCAGGGCCAAAACCCCGCCCGGCAGGCGCATATCAACGCCGGCCTGCCGAAAGAGGCTGCCGCCTGGTCGATCAACCAGGTCTGCGGCTCCGGCCTGCGCGCTGTGGCCCTGGCCGCGCAGCACATTCAGCTCGGGGACGCCGACATCGTCGCCGCCGGCGGCCAGGAAAACATGACGCTCTCCCCCCACGCCGCGCCCCTGCGCGCCGGCCACAAGATGGGCGATCTGAGCTATATCGACACGATGATCAAAGATGGACTGTGGGACGCGTTCAACGGCTACCACATGGGCCAAACCGCCGAAAACGTCGCGGAGCAGTGGCAGATCAGCCGCGACGCCCAGGACGAATTCGCCGTCGGCAGCCAGAACAAAGCCGAAGCCGCGCAGAAGGCCGGCAAGTTCGCCGACGAAATCGTGCCCTTCGTCGTGAAAACGCGCAAAGGCGACATCACCGTCGACCAGGACGAATTTATCCGCCACGGCGCTACCATCGAAGCGATGCAAAAACTGCGCCCCGCCTTCACCAAGGACGGGTCGGTCACCGCGGCCAACGCCTCGGGCCTGAACGACGGCGCGGCCGGCGCCCTGTTGATGAGCGCGGATGAAGCCGAAAAACGCGGGATCGAGCCGCTGGCGCGCATCGCGTCCTACGCCACGGCGGGCCTCGATCCGTCGATCATGGGCGTCGGGCCGATCTACGCCTCGCGCAAAGCGCTGGAAAAGGCCGGTTGGAAGGCCGAAGACCTGGACCTGGTCGAGGCGAACGAGGCCTTCGCCGCCCAGGCCTGCGCCGTGAACAAGGACATGGGCTGGGATCCGGCCATCGTGAACGTGAACGGCGGCGCCATCGCCATCGGCCACCCGATCGGCGCTTCCGGCGCACGCATCCTCAACACGCTGCTCTTCGAGATGAAGCGCCGCGACGCGAAAAAAGGCCTCGCCACGCTTTGCATCGGCGGCGGCATGGGCGTCGCGATGTGTATTGAGCGTTCCTAAGACACGGACTGGGTGGGCGCAAATGCCCACCCGAACCCCCTCGCAACAATGTTGCGCCCACACCCCCTCTAGGCTAACAACCTTTCGACCCTCCATTGCGGGCCGATGGCCTGCGCCCAACCACAAGGAATTCCCATGTCTCGCACAGCTCTCGTCACCGGAGGCAGCCGCGGTATCGGCGCCGCCATCTCCAAGGCCCTGAAAGAGGCCGGCTACAGCGTCGTCGCCACCTATGCCGGCAATGACGAGGCCGCAGCCAAGTTCACCGAAGAGACTGGCATCAAGACCTACAAGTGGAACGTCGCGGATTACGACGAATCGGCCGCGGGCCTCGCGAAGGTCGAAGAAGAGGTCGGCCCCATCGACGTGGTCGTCGCCAATGCGGGCATCACCCGCGACGCCCCCTTCCACCGCATGACCAAAGAGCAGTGGCACGAGGTCATCGACACCAACCTCACCGGCGTCTTCAACACCGTTCACCCGATCTGGCCCGGCATGCGCGAGCGCAAGTTCGGCCGCGTCATCGTCATCTCGTCGATCAACGGCCAGAAGGGTCAGTTCGCCCAAGCCAACTACGCCGCCACCAAGGCAGGCGATCTGGGCATCGTGAAATCGCTGGCCCAAGAAGGGGCGCGCGCCGGCATCACCGCCAACGCGATCTGCCCCGGCTACATCGCCACCGACATGGTCATGGCCGTGCCGGAGAAGGTCCGCGAAGGCATCATCGCGCAGATCCCGACGGGCCGCCTGGGCGAGCCGGAAGAGATCGCGCGCTGCGTTGTGTTCCTCGCCTCGGACGATTCGGGCTTCATCAACGGCTCGACGATCTCCGCCAATGGCGGCCAGTTCTTCGTCTGAGTTCTGTACAAGTTGGGTTTTTGCCCGGTTTGGACTTGTACAAGTTGCGCAAAAAAGGGCCGGAGGCGACACCTCCGGCCCTTCTTCGTCGCGTAAGATCGCCTGCAGTGCGATCAGCGGGACGTCGTTCCGAACAGCCAGGACCACGCCTCGCGCATCATCTGCCCACGGGCATCATGGGCGGTGCGGATGGCGTCACGGGCGCGGGTATTGGTGGTGGCTTCGATCATAGCGGGGCTCCTTCGCAGGTCAGCGTGTTTGTCTTGAACCCTATATGCGCCTTCCGTTTGCACTGGACAAACGAGATGTCTACTGTCTTCAGTTAAGCTGATTTGAACCGATGCCAGACCGCCTCCCCCCTCTGACCGCCCTTCGGGCCTTCGACGCCGCGGCGCGCCACATGTCTTTCGCCAAAGCGGCGGAGGAGCTGCACGTCACGCCCGCCGCCCTCAGCTACCAGATCAAAAGCCTCGAAGAGCACCTCGGCACCCCCGTCTTCCGCCGCCTCAACCGCGCGGTGGAATTGACCGAAGCCGGCCGCCAGCTCGCTCCGGGAATCGCGGAGGGCTTTCGCACGCTGGCCGGCGCGTGGCGCGCGGCGCAGCGCTTGCAGGACAATGCGACGCTGACGGTGACGGCCGGGCCGGCCTTCACAGCGAAGTGGCTGGCCCCCCGGCTCTTCGATTTCGCGCAGGCCCACCCGGAGATCGAGCTGCGCTTTGCCGCCTCCCTGCGGATGGTGGATTTGACCCGCGACGGCGTGGATGTCGCAATCCGCTTCGGCTACGGCCCGGATGACGGGCTCTATTCGTTGCCCCTGGCGGAGGAATGGGTCAGCCCGGTGATGACGCCCGAGATGGCGGCGCGCTTTCCAACGCCTGAAAGTCTGATAGATGCGCCGATCATTTTCGACACATCGATCAGTTTTTTGAAACCTGCGCCGGACTGGACCGCCTGGTTTCAGCTATACGGCATCGCGCACACGCCGACCCAGGGGCCGATTTTCAGCCAGGCCGATCACGCGCTCGACGCGGTGCAAAGCGGGCTTGGCGTGGCTTTGGGCCGCCGCGCTTTCGTTGTCAAAGACATCATGGACGGCCGCCTTGTCGCACCGTTCCCCAAGGCCCTTGGCACGGGGGCGCGCTTTCGCTTCATTTGCCAGAACGGTGCTGAGGAGCGTCCGCAAATCGCAGCGTTCCGAGAGTGGGTCCTGGCGGAAATCGACAAAGGCCGGCATGTCACCGACGCGATGGAGATCGTGCCGGTGGCAGACCTGTCAGCCGGATAGTCGGCTGATCTCTTCCTTCAATTTCAGCTTTTCTTTCTTCATGGCCGCGATCTGAAGATCGTCGCTGCCGGGGGCGCGCTGGGTCTGTTCGACCAGGGCGCTGAGGGTTTCGTGCTTCTTCTTCAGCTCATCCAAGCGTCCGCTCAAGCTCATGCAATCCTCCGTCTTTCAGCCTGACCAGCGAACCACACTTGCCCGCACGAGTCACGCCGCGCCTGCATTGTGGACAAATCGACCCGTCAGAAGACGAGGGGCGCGCCAGCGCGGAAAATGGACGTGAATTCAGGGGTATAATCCTCCCCATCGGCCACATGGGACGAGCCGCGATGCAGAATGCGCGTAAAATGGAGGCGAAAATCTGCCCGCCCGCCCTTTCGCGCGCGCACGATGACGAGGCTTGGCGCCCGGCCCGCCCGCGCGGCGAGGGGCAGCACCTCGACCGAGCCAAGGCGCCCGGAGAATGCGGCCAGCAGCTCCGGCAGGCGCTCGGCGCGGAAGATGAAATGGGCGTAGCCGTGGTGCATCAGCCGCCGCGCCGCCGCCTCCGCCCAGACGTGCAGCGGCCGATCCTCACCCATCGCGCCCTCGCGCCCGGCATCCTCCGCAGCCGCCCCGCGGGTCCGGTCGAAATAGGGCGGGTTGCAGATCACGTGGTGGAACGCGCGCGCCTTCAGCTCTCCCGGCATCGCTGCGACATCGCCCTCGACCACCTCAAGCCCGTTGCGCCGCGCGAGGGCGGCATAGGCGGCTTGCCGCTCCAGCCCCACAGGGTGCAGGTCCGGCACACGCGCCGCCAAGCAGAGCGCTGCCGTCCCGACGCCGCAGCCTAGATCGAGCACGCTTTGCCCCGCCTGCGCCGGCACCGCCGCGGCCAGAAGCACCGGATCGACCCCGGCGCGGTATCCCCGCACCGGCTGCCACAGCGACAGACGCCCGCCCAGGAACGCGTCCTGCCGCGCCTCGGTCATTGCCCCAGGTCGATTTGATTGTCCGTCATCACCCGCAGCGCGGCGTCGTAATCATCCGTGCGCACCATCAGGCGGCGTGGAAAGATGCCGATCCCGCCTTCGAGGATGCTCATGTTTACGTCCAACTCGAAGCACTCTATGTCTTCGCCGGACAGAAGCGCGGTGGCGAAGGCGATGATCGTCGGGTCGGTGCTGCGCAAAAGTTCTTTCATAGCCGCGAGGTACGCCAGCGCCGAGGCGCTGTCAAAAGAGGGGTACCATGAACGATACCGGTCTTGCCGCCGCGCCGCACGAACGCCTGGCCGCCACTTTGGCCGCCCGGATGGACGAGGTGAACGTGCTGATCCGCGCGCGTATGGCGTCCGAACATGCCCCGCGCATCCCCGAAGTCACCGCGCATTTGGTCGAGGCGGGCGGCAAACGCCTGCGGCCGATACTGACCCTCGCCGCCGCGCGGCTGTGTGCCTATGACGGGCCGTACGACGTGCATCTGGCGGCGACGGTGGAGTTCATCCACACCGCCACTTTGCTCCACGACGATGTGGTGGATGAGAGCGCCCAGCGCCGGGGCCGGCCGACTGCGAACCTTCTGTGGGACAATAAAAGCTCCGTGCTGGTGGGTGATTACCTCTTTTCCCGCTCTTTCCAGCTTATGACGGAGACGGGCAGCCTGGACGTGCTGCGCATCCTGTCGGACGCTTCGGCCACGATTGCGGAGGGTGAGGTGCTTCAGATGACCGCCGCGCAGGATCTGGCAACGGACGAGGCGGTCTATCTCCAGGTGGTGCGAGGCAAGACGGCGGCCTTGTTTTCCGCGGCGACTGAGGTCGGCGGCGTGATCGCGGGCGCGCCCGAGGGGCAAGTCCGCGCCCTGTTCGAGTATGGCGACGCCCTGGGCATCGCGTTCCAGATCGTGGACGATTTGCTGGACTACCAAGGTCAGTCGACGGCAACGGGCAAGAATGTGGGCGACGATTTCCGCGAGCGGAAGTTGACCCTGCCCGTCATCAAGGCCGTCGCCCAAGCAGACGCGGAAGAGCGCGCCTTCTGGGTGCGGACCATCGAAAAGGGTCAGCAGGAC
>JBCDFL010000018.1:0-27867 GCA_039178165.1 Pseudomonadota bacterium
GGGTGATGCCGGTGGCGCTTGCGTCGACGTCGAACAGGGTCAGGCCGCCTTCGGTCTTAGCCAAGACCAGCAGCCGGTCCGCCTGCCCGCCATCGACGACGAAGCGCTTGGTGCCGTTCAGGACGAACCCGTTGCCGTCCGTCGACGCGGTCAACGCCGTACCTTCGGGGTCGTGTTTGGCGCCCTCATTCACGGCGAGGCCGTAGATCACCTTGCCCTCCGCAATCTTGCCAAGGGCCGCCTTCGCGCGGTCCGTCGCCACCTGCCGCAGGGCGGTGGCCGCAATCACGGCGGTGCTGAGGAAGGGCGAGGTCACAAGCGTCTTACCCATCTCCTCGGCCAGGACCCCTGCGGCGGCGTGGCCCATATCGGACCCGCCCGCCTCTTCGGGGACCAGAACGCCGGTCCAGCCCATCTGCGCCATCTGCGCCCAGAGGTCCGCATCGTGCGTTTGCCCCGCATCCCGCAGGCCCCGCAGGTGAGAGACCGGTGCGGCATCGTCCAGAAACCCGCGGGCGGCGTCGGCCAGCATGGTCTCGTCTTCGGTCAGCAGCAGCGTGCTCATGCGGGCAGGTCCAGAACGCGGCGGGAGATGATGGAGAGCATGACCTCGGACGTGCCGCCCTCGATCGAGTTGGCCTTGGTCCGCAGCCAGTCAGAGGGGAGAGATCCGTGCGTGCCGTCCCATTCCAGCGCATCCGCGCCGCCCGCCGACATCATCAACTCGTGCCGGCGCTTGTTCAGCTCGGTGCCCGCATATTTCAGCATGGCGGAGGCGTCGCCGACCCCGTTGGCCTTCGCTTTGTCCTTGTAGCGCTCCAGCGTGAGCGCCATGGCGAGGGTGTCGATCTCGCAGGCCATCGCTTCGGCGGTTGTGACGGGGTCCAGGTCTTCGCCCAGGATTTCGCCCAATGAGCGGCCGGACAGAAGGCCATCGCCACCGCCCGAAATCATCTCGCGCTCGTGGGTCAGCAGGTACTTGGCCACGTCCCAGCCGCGGTTTTCCGTGCCGACGATGTTAGTGCGCGGGACGCGGACGCCGTCGAAGAACGTCTCGCAGAAGGGCGACTTGCCTGAAATCAACTTGATGGGGCGAGTGGAAACACCTTCCCACTCCATGTCGATCAGCAGGAAGGAAATGCCCTTGTGCTTGGGCGCCTCGCGGTCTGTGCGCACAAGGGCAAAGATCATATCAGCCTTGTCGGCGTAGGAGGTCCAGACCTTCTGCCCGGTGACGACGAAATGATCCCCGTCGATCTCTCCGCGCGTCTGCACGCTGGCGAGGTCAGACCCGGCGCCCGGCTCGGAATAGCCCTGGCACCAGCGCACCTCACCGCGCGCGATGGGCGGCAGGTATTCGAGTTTTTGTTCGTGACTGCCGAAATGCAGCAGCGCGGGGCCAAGCATCCAGATGCCGAAGCTTTGGAGCGGCAGCCGCGCGTTCAGGCGCTGCAGCTCTTCGGTCAGCACTTTGTCTTCGGCGCGGCTGAGCCCGCCCCCGCCGTATTCGACCGGCCATGTCGGCACCGTCCAACCCTTGGCGGCCATCCGCTCGAGCCAGATGCGCTGCGCTTCGCTGGAGAATTCCCAGTTGCGCCCGCCCCAGCAGATATTGCCTTCGCCGGTCTTGCCATCGCGCATGTCTTCGGGGCAATTTTCTTCCAGCCAGGCACGCGCCTCGGCCCGGAATGCCTCCAGGTCTGTCTCGCTCATCGGTATCCTCCCTGACGCGACGTCCGTCCCGTTTCGCAATGCAAAATCAGATTTCGCAATTGCCAATCCAACGTGGCACGGGGCACGCTGAGCGCCAAGACTAAAGTCGCACCTTTCGACGCCACGTCACCCAAGGTGCAGGGAGGACAAGATGAAAGCCATGCTCAGCGCCGCCCCCGGCGGGCCCGAAACGCTCGAATGGACGGAACTCGACACGCCCGCGCCCGGTAAGGGGCAGGTGCGGATCGCGGTGAAGGCGGCGGGGGTGAACTTCCCCGACACGCTGATCATCCGCGACCTCTACCAACTCAAGCCGCAGCGCCCGTTTTCCCCCGGAGGAGAGGTCGCCGGCGTGATCGAGGCCGTCGGCGAGGGTGTCGATCTGGCGGTCGGGACCAAGGTGATCGCAATGATGGGGTTTGGCGGCTTTGCCACCCACCTCATCGCGCCGGCGCGGGTTTGTCTTCCGATCCCGGACGGGATGCCGTTCGAGGATGCCTCCGCCCTGGTGCTGACCTACGGGACATCGCACCATGCCTTGAAGGATCGCGCGCAGCTGAAGGCGGGGGAAACGCTGTTTATCCTGGGCGCCGCGGGGGGCGTCGGCGCGGCGGCGATCGAGCTGGGCAAGGCAGCTGGCGCGCGGGTTGTGGCGGCGGTGTCGTCGGAAGAAAAGGCGGCGTTCTGCAAAGAGCTGGGCGCGGATGAGACGCTGATCTACCCGCGCGAGCTGGACGGGCGCGACGCGCAAAAGGCGCTGTCGGCTGAGATCAAGAAGGTCGTCGGCCCGCAGGGCATCGACGTGGCCTATGACGCTGTGGGCGGTCCTTATGCGGAGCCGGTGATCCGCGGCATGGCCTGGGCCGGCCGGTTCCTGGTCGTGGGCTTTCCGGCGGGTATCCCGTCGATCCCGCTGAACCTGACGCTCCTGAAATCCTGTCAGATCGTTGGCGTGTTCTGGGGCGCCTCCACCCAGGTCGATCCCAAGGGCCATGCGCAGAACATGGCAGAGCTGTTCGAGATGTACGGTAAGGGCCTGATCAAGCCGCGCATCACCAAGACCTACCCGATGGAAGAGGCTGCGCAGGCGCTGACGCATATCGCGGACCGCAAGGTGCAGGGCAAGGTCGTCCTGACCACCTGATGGCGCCTGCGGCGGGCGGTGGCGGGGGGCCAGCCCCCCACGCCCTGCGGGCGCTCCCCCCTGGAGTTGTTTTTGGCCAAGTGAAAGGGATGCGGGTGCTAGAAGTCACCGCCCATGCCGCTCAGATGTGCCGTGTCGTTGAAGGCGCGAATCTGCCAGCTGTCTCCCCGCACCACCAGGCGCGAGATCGAGCCGTTAGCGGCGCCCTGGAAAGCGAACGGCGCGCTGCCGGCGGCCATGGACAGGGCAGCCGCGATCACGCCGCCGTGCACGACCACCGCGACCCGTTCGTCCGTATGGGCGGCGGCGATGCGGCTAAGGCCGCGTTTGATCCGTTCGTTGAAGGCCGCGCGCGGCTCCGCGCCCGGGATGACGCCCCAATCCTGCTTCTCCAGCATCTCCAGATAGACGGGATCGCGCTCCGCCGCCTTTTGGCGGTAAAGGCCGCCATCCCAGTCTCCCAGATGGACCTCGTGCAGGTCCGGGTCCTCCACCGGGTCGCGGCGGAGGATGCGCGCCAGTGGCGCGGATGTTTCATGTGTCCGGCGCAGTTTCGTCACGTAGATCGCCTTTATCGCCGCCCCGCTCAGTCGGCGCCCGACCGCCTCGGCTTGCGCCGGCCCGTTGCCGTAGAGCGCCGGATCGCCGTGCCCGTCCTTGAGCGGAAAGCTCTGCCCCGGGATCGCTGGCGCGCTTTCACCATGCCGCACCAACAGCAGGTCCGCCGCGCCCGCGGGCGGGCGGTAGATCGTCTGCCTGTATTCCGCCATAGCACTTTCCCTTTTGCCTCACCCTAGCAAGGAGCCCTCACATGACCAACCGCACAATCCACGTCCGCGAGCTGCCCAAGGGCGCGCTGCAGGACAGCCATTTCGAGATGCGCGAGGGCCCGCGGCCCGAGGCCGGCGAAGGCGAGGTGCTGCTGCGCACGATCCTGATGTCCATCGACGCCGCGAACCGGTCCTGGATGCAAGGCGCGACCTACCGCGACGCTGTGAAAGCCGGGGACGCGATGGCGACCTATTCGATCTGCGAGGTGATCGAGTCGCACTCCTCCCGTTTGGCCGCCGGTGACATCGTGGCGGCGGAAAGCAGCTGGACCGAGGTCACGGTCGCCAAAGCCCACAAGGTGCTGAAGATGCCCGACGTGCCGCAGCTGAGCCATCTGCTGAGTGTCTACGGCATCGCGGGCAAGACGGCCTTCCACGGCCTGATGCAGATCGGCCAGCCCATGGCGGGCGACACGGTGGTGGTTAGTGCCGCGGCGGGGTCTGTCGGCGGCTATGTCGGGCAGATCGCCAAGGCGCTGGGGTGCCGCGTGGTCGGCATCGCCGGGGGCCCGGAGAAATGCGCCTGGGTAGTCGAGGAGCTCGGTTTCGATGCCTGCATCGACTATCGCCAAGGCAACATCTTCAAAGCGCTGCGGGCCGAGGTGCCCCACGGCATCGACATTTATTTCGACAATGTCGGCGGAGAGATCCTGGAGACGACGCTGGCGCTGATGAA
The DNA here is from genome assembly GCA_039178165.1 of Pseudomonadota bacterium. Taxonomy (GTDB): domain Bacteria; phylum Pseudomonadota; class Alphaproteobacteria; order Rhodobacterales; family Rhodobacteraceae; genus JBCBCP01. The sequence goes on from JBCDFL010000018.1 coordinate 4,364, forward strand.
CGAGCGTGGCCGCGTCGTCTGCTGCGGTGCGATCAGCCAGTATGACACCACCAACCCCACAGGCCCGCGCAACCTGCCCGGCGCCATCGTGGTCAAGCGGCTGCGGATGGAGGGGTTCATCGTCATGGACTACGCCCGCGACGACGCCAAAGCGGTGCGTGCGCTGCAGACCTGGGTCGAGCAGGGGAAGATCAAGGTCACCGAGGATATTGTTGAGGGGCTGGAGAATGCTCCCAAGGCGCTGATCGGGCTTCTGGCGGGCGACAACAAGGGCAAGCGGATGGTTCGCGTCGGCCCGGATCGGGCCTGAGCCATGGCTGCGATTGAAACGGAACGGGCCCGGCTGGAGGGCCTAATTGGGACCGAGGTCGGCGTCAGCAATTGGATCACCGTCGATCAGGCGATGATCGACAGCTTCGCCGCCACCACCCACGACGACCAATGGATCCACATCGACCCCGCGCGGGCGGCGGCGGAGACGCCCTTTGGCGGGACCATCGCCCACGGCTTCCTGACGCTCAGCCTTGCCAGCCGTTTTGCCTACGACTGCTTCGACGTGGCGCCGGGCCAAGTGATGGGGATCAATTACGGCTTCAACAAGCTGCGGTTCCTGAACCCAGTGCGGGCGGGCGCGCGGGTGCGGGGGCGCTTTACCCTCAAGACCGTGACGCAGCGCAGCGCGACGGACCTTCTGCGCGAGAACGCCCTGACGGTGGAAATCGAAGGCGCCGAAACGCCTGCTCTCGTGGCCGATTGGCTCGGCTTGGCCGTCTTTTCAGAGGGGGGCGCAGGCTGAACTTTACAGGTGGCCCTGCCCCGTCTAGGGGTGGGGCTTGGGGGCGCAACGCGATGAAATCCATCCTAGTTTTGAACGGTCCGAACCTGAACCTGCTGGGCACCCGCCAGCCGGACATCTACGGCACCGCGACCCTGGCGGATATCGAAGCGCTGTGTACCCAGACCGGCGCCGCGTTGAGGGTCGAGGTTACCTGCGCCCAATCGAATCACGAAGGCGCGTTGGTCGAGCATATCCACGCCGCCCGCGGCACGCAGGCCGGCATCGTGCTGAACGCCGGCGCCTACACCCACACCTCTATCGCTCTGCGCGACGCGATCACGGCGGCGGAGGTGCCGGTGGTCGAACTGCACCTCAGCAACACGGCTGCGCGGGAGGCGTTTCGGCACGTCTCGCACATCGCGCCGGTCGCGATTGGCACGATCCAGGGCTTTGGACCGGCGGGCTACGCCCTCGCCATACGCGCCTTGGCAGAGTATTAGGGAGGGGAGATGACCGAACCAACGACCATGCGTCCCTACCTGCATTTCCTGTCCAATTGCCAAAGCATCGAGGCATTGTGGGAAGCGCATGCCGCGAAGATGGCGGAATACGGCTTTGACCGGCTGATCTACGGCTTCACCCGCTACCGCTCCGGCACGTCGCTGGGGGACCCTGAGGATATGATCATCCTCAGCAACCACGACCGCGCTTATCTGGATACATTCATCGGGGAGCAACACTACGCCCATGCGCCCATGGTCAACTGGGCGCTGCAAAACGAAGGCGCGGGGTCCTGGCGGATGCTGGCGCAGATGCTGGACACCGCCACGCTGACCGAGCCGGAGCGACGCGTGTTCGAGTTCAACCAGCAGATGGGTGTGACGGCAGGTTACACGATCAGTTTCAAGTCCGTCTCGGCCCGGTCGAAGGGGGCGATTGCGCTCACAGCGCGGCGCGGGCTCTGTCAGGACGAGGTGGACGCCGTGTGGGAGCAGCACGGGCGTGACATCCATCTGATGAACAACATCGCGCATCTGAAGATCCTTACCCTGCCCTACAACACGCCCGCGCGGACGCTGACCCCGCGCCAGCGGGAGGCGCTGGAATGGGTGGGCGACGGCAAAACGATGCAGGACATTGCTGTTTTGATGGGCCTTACGCCCGCAACGGTTGAAAAACATCTGCGTCTTGCACGCGAGGCGCTCGCCGTGGAGACGACGGCGCAGGCTGTGCTCAAGGCGGCCTTTGCCAACCAGATGTTCATTCTGGAAGCGTAAGGGACTGATTCGCCTGTAATTTTTACGGTGTCCTTCGCGCTTCGTGAATTGCACGGGCGTGCAGAGTCACAATATGTCGCAAAATTTTTCCATTTGGTAAGGAATCCCTGACTTCCTTAACGCAGCGTTAAAGCGCAATGTTGCTTTGTTCCGTGAGTGGTGGCTTTGGCCAGGGAGCAGCGAGGATCATCCCCCGAGATTTCGGGGCCCTGATCTTCGGGCCGGACTTTTCCGGATCCCGGTGGGGGGGCGTATACTCAGTTCTCTCACCGGACCAATATGCGGCAGGGCCTTTATGTCTCATCCCCGTGCCAAGAGGCCTGCACTGCATCGGCGGGGTCGCACCGAAAGGGCGGCCCCGTTCTGCTTGGCCCGGTCAGCTTGGATCGGTCTGCTTGGATCGCCCAAGATGTACACCTTTTCCGGGGCCAAAACCCAACTTGTACAGAACGAACGGGCGGCAGATCAGAGGATCAGATCGCTTTCGACGACCGACGCGGCGCCGAAGAGGATGGCGGACATGTCGTGCACGCCGTCTCCATCGAAGTCGACCAAAAGGCCCGTGCGCGTGCCGCCCTGCAGGCTGACCTGGCGCAGCTCACTGCCCACGCCGGTGAAGGCGGAGGTGCCGATATAGGTCAGGCCGAGGCCGTCGAAGGACACCATGTCCGCGCCGGAGGTGAAGTCGGTGATGACGACCGGCGCGGCCTCTATCCCGGTGAAAAGGAACGTGTCTGCCCCGGCCCCGCCGACCAGACGGTTGCCGCTGCCGCCGCCGCTGGACAGGGTGTCGTCCCCGGCCCCGCCAATCAGCAAGTTGGTGCTGGCGCTGCCGGTGAGGACGTCGCCGAAATCGGAGCCGACAACCGTCTCGATCCCGCTCAGTGCGACGGCGCCGCCGCCCGTGGCTGTGCCGGTGTCTTGGGTCAGGTCGAGGGTCACACCCGCGGTGGAGCGGTTTGCGATCAGCACGTCGAGGTCCGCGCCGCCATGTACCTCCGCAGTGGCGTCATCGAGGTACAGCCGGTCATCACCGTCCCCGCCGAGCAGTGTGTCGGTGCCGCCGCCGCCAACCAGCGTGTCGTTCCCGCCGAGCCCGTCCAGTAGGTTCGCACCCGCCGGGGCCGGCAGGATGTTGTCACCCGCATTGCCGGTGCCAGTGCCGTCCCCGAAGATCAGCAGGTCCTCGACATGCTCCGGCAGCACGTAGTCCGAGAACGCGACGATCAGATCGCGGCCCGCATCCGCGCCCTCCACCACGACATAGCCGTTGGTAGCCTCGGCTAGTGCGTCCACGACATAGATGTCATCGCCCAGCCCGCCGCGCAGTTCGCTGGGTACTGTGTTTAAAATCCTATTAGACCCGCCGGACCCGCCGCGCATGTCGAACCGGTCGTTCCCCGCGCCAGTGTCGATGAAGGGCGTAAACCAAGTACCGCTATTACGAATGACATCGTCGCCCGCACCTGTTTCGATTTCACTGGTCCATTCGTTTTGGTTCACAAACGTGCTTTGACCGTCGATTGCAGCCGCGTTTACAACCGAGTACATCGTGCCCGTATTGATGATCGTGATTAGCTCACCGGGCGTGCCCTCTTCGGCAATCAGGATATCCGCAAAAAGAAAGCCAGTATTTAAAATTGAAAAGGTGCCCAAGCCCTCGACATAAATTTCGGACTCGCTCTCTCTTGCTAATGCGGAGACTTGACTGTGATTGACGAAAGACATTTCGCCTTGATTGTTCGATCCCTGAAATGAAAGCAGTTCAAAATCATTTGGGGCCCCCGTATGGAACAGGCTGGGATTTAAATCGAGGAACGAGCCAGGGGTCACAGTAAAGGTATTACCGGCACCGAGGCCCGTAAGCCCCATCAAAGCGGATGTTTCAAACACGCCGTCGAAAACAAAATCGGCATTTGTAGACTCACGAAAGGTGAAAAGGAATTGACCGCGTAGATCTAAACTTCCGAATGTTGGAGTAAATTCGGATAAGTAGGAAAAAGGGCTGATTTCATCCCGCGTAATGCGCAATTCTCCATTGCTGAAAGTTCGCCCGAACACCGTGCCCGCTATGCCGCCAGATCCGTCCAAATCGATGATAGCATTTGCGCCATCCCATTCGCCTCCTATGAAGACAATACTGGTCGCGGATAGGTCGATTACAAAGACGTTTGGATCAACACCGGGCTGGGGCGATAATATGATGCTCGTCATCCCCCGTCCCTCATCATTAGAAGATGCTCAATACTGGACCATGCCGCACGGCGTTTGGGCAAGGGCAATGTTGATGCCCATGCAAAGGACGCCGCAGGCAAGGTCCCACGGATTATCTGGCCCGCTGTTCAGAGGCGTAGGCGGGCTGGCGCCCTTCTAACCCGTATCGGCGTGGTTTTCCGGCGAAGGATGATGGGCTGATTTCCCATCCACGGTTTGGGATGGTCGCATCTGCCCACCTGTACCCGAAGGTGATGGGCGCCCCCGACTTACTGGTTCGGGAAATAATCCTCGCACACCCCGTCGCGGCGCACGTCGGCGGTGCAGCAATGCAGGCCCCCGCCAAATGCGTAAGCATCGCGCAGGTCGATTTCCACCACCTCCATCCCCAGCTTGTCCATCTGTTCGGCCTGGTAGACCTCCGACTTCTCCACGCAGACGGTTTTGGGGTCGAGGACGAGCACGTTCATCGACAGCCAGACCGACGAATAGCACAGCGGCGGGGGCTGGTTGTGGGCGGGTTGGGCGGCGTCGACGATCTCCCAGTCGTTGCGCTCGAACATGGTGCGCTGGTCCTCTGGCAGGCGGCGCTGCGGGTTGTTGAGGATCAGGCCCGGGCGCAGGGGCGTGAAGGTCGCGTCGATGTGGATCGGGTACGGATCGCCGGGGAAGTTCACGGCGTGCACGCGGTGATCGGGGAAGTGCCGGCGCAGCCACTCGATCCCTTTGAGGTTGGTGGTAAAGCCGTGCTGGACGACCAGATCACGGCCGAAGCGCAGGACGTCGGCGGCGTCGAAGAGCGGCTCTTCCTCCGTGGTGACGAAGAACTTCTCCGCCGCCCATTCGAGGCGCTTCACCTCCCCGATTTTGTCGCTCAGGTAATCGGGGTGGTAGTCGGCATCCGTCAGGCGCGGCTTCGGCGCGGCCTCGTGCCGGAAGTTCGGGTCCTCCTCCCAATAGCGCTGCAGCAGCGGGCGGTAGTTGAGGTATTCGAACCAGCGGCAGCGATAAGACATCGTCGCCTCTAGGATTTCGGAGCCCACGGTCAGCAACACGTCGCGCGGGGGCATGCAGCCGAACTGGCTGTCTGTGTGAAAGTCGGGCGTCGTCGCGGGCTGGCTGTGGTCGATGGGCGTGGGGCGGTCGACGGCGATGCCGCGCGCCTGAAGCTGCGCGGCGAAAGTGTCGAGCAGCGCGTTGGCGCGGTCGATCGTTTCCTGCGGGCGGCGGCCCCACTGGCCGCGCATGTCGCTGTCCTCGGGCACCTTGGCGTCCAGCGCCGGCTCGGCCGGCGGGATGTGGCAATCGTCCGCGCGCCCCACGATCACGTGGCGCAGCGGGTCCCATTCGTTCCAGGAATTAACGACGGTTTTTTGGGTCACGGTGTGCGCTCCTGCAGGGGCCAGGCGCGGGGCGGACCTTCAACCTGGCGGATTGAATGTCCCGGCGTGCAGGAGGTGGGGTGGCCAGCGGAATTGCCGGGCGACGCCATCGCCCTTTGCCGCAACCAGATTAGCAATGCAGGGGCGCGCGCCCAAGGCAAAAGTGCCTTAGCTCCAGCGGATCAGCCCGATGATGGCGGAGGCCGCGTAAAAGCCCTGCAGCGCCAGGAAGGCCCAGCGCCGGTCGATCAGCCCCCACGCCGCAAAGAGTAGCGCGGAGATCAGCAGGAGCGCGAAGCCCAACACCTCATTGCCCGTATTGGAGGCGATGAGCAGCGCGTAGGCCATGGCCGTGAGGCTGCCGGTCCATTCGAAGATCGTGACGAGGGTCGGTTTGGTCATGCCCCTGTCTTGGCGCGCGGCGTTGGGCCTTGCAAGTCCCGACGACGCGGCGCGTCAGCCGACCAATTTCTGGCGCAACGGCGCAGCGTCGTTGCCTTTGATCAGACGCGGACCGCGCGGCAGGCGGAAGGTGAAGGTCGTCTCCCCCTCGCTTGAGGTGACCTCGATGGCGCCGCGATGCCCTTCGGCGATTTGCTTGGCGATGAACAGACCCAGGCCGAGGCCGTTATCGCTGGTCTCGGGCGTTTGCCGCTCGAACGGCTCAAAGAGCTTGCCGGCGAGGTCTTTGGGGATCTCTTCGCCGCGATTGGTCACGGCGATGGCGACCGTGCCATCGGCCTCGCTGGTGTGGATCTGCACCGGGCCGCCCGCCTCTCCGTGGGTGATCGCGTTCGCCAATAGGTTCGAGACAAGCTGCGCCACCCGGTCGGGATCGCACAGGATGGGGCTGGCGAAATCGTAAACCTCGTTGAGCACGACCTGCGGGTGGGCGAGGCGAATCTCCTCTGCCGTACGCTCCAGCACCTGGCGCAGGGGCACGCCGATCTGCGGCTCCACCCCGATATCGCCGCCGAGGCGTGCACGGGCGAAATCCAGCACATCGTCGATCAGGCGGGACATCCGCTGAAGCGATTCCGATGCATTGTCTAGCATCATCATTGCCCGGTCCGACAAAGGCTCCCGGTCCTGCAGGAATTCGACCGCACAGAAGGCGCCGGCCAGCGGATTGCGCAGATCGTGCCCGAGCACGGAGATGAACTGCTCGCGCAGGCGCTCGTTCTCTTCGTGGGCGCGGACCGCGGCGCGGTCCTCCTTGGCTTGGGTGACGTCGCGGGCGGAGCAGAAGAATTTGTCCCCCTCGGGCACCGCGTTCCACGACAGCCAGCGGTAGGAGCCATCCTTGTGCCTGTACCGGTTCTCGAACCCCAGGATGGGGCGTCCGTGCTGGATGTCGACGAAAGCCTTGGCCGTGCGGGCGATATCCTCGGGGTGCACGAATTCGAAGAAGAGCTGGCTTTCGATCTCTTCGGGGCTGTGGCCCAGCACGGTTTGCCACGCTGGGTTCGTTTGCATGAATTTGCCAGCCTCATCCAGGACGCCCAGCAAATCAGGCGTCACACGCCAGGTGGTGCTTTCGGTATCAAGACGATCGATCATGGCTGTTCTCCGGCGTCCCTAGGGCCCTTGTGTTGACATCGTTGCGCCACATTTGCGCCTAATGTGTTAACAAGGTGCTACAGCCGATCGGAAAATCGCTGACAATTCGATTTGATTGCGGACCGCTCAGGCGGCGGGCGGCGTCCACGCCAGCGAGGAATGGTGCAGGGAGATCAGCACTTTGCCCTCCAGCTTGTGGTAGGCGAAGGTGTAGTCGGCGCGGGTGGCGTCCCCTGCCCCGTTCACGAACGTGTAGTGACCCATGTCCTTGTAGCCGAGGCCGCCGGCCTTGAGGATGGGCCCGACCGCGCTTTGGAAATCGACGCGGACCCAGCCGTTTTTCAGAAAGCCGTGGTCGTTCGGGTAGCGGTCGTTGCCGCCGACGAAGTAGGCGCGCGCGCCCTCCTCATCCAGGCGGATGACGTCGGCGAGGGTCGGTTTGAAGAGCAGCGGCTCGTCTGGGCTGCCAAAATCGTAAAGGGCGATCAGCGCCTCGACATCCTGTTCGGTGACGTATTTGGCCCAGGAGCGTTGTGCGTCGATCACCTCGGCCTTGGTCATGGGTTCGTAGTTGCGCGCTGTCATTGGGGTCCCTCGTGGCTTGGTTTTGGGGCTTTTAGGCGAGGGAGGGGCGCAGGGAAAGCCTTGGGCGTTTTGCCATTTGCGGTGCGCAATGAATGCGCTCCCTACGGGTGGTTTCGGCGGGGTGAAACCCCACCCTACGCGGGGTGGGATTTGGGGCGGTGCCATGCGTGGGATCGGACTGGTCCTTGGAAAAACAGGGGCTTACAGCCGCGTTTAAACGTTTCGTTAAGAAATAGGGGGTGCGAGCGCCGGTTTTAGGGTTTGTTTTGGGACATGTGCTGCCCCGCGGCCTTACAGAATTTGCCTGCGCAGCGAACGTCGGCTGTGATCAGGATAGCCCTACGCCCGTCACGTTTCTCCGGCCTGATCGGTGATATCGAGGTCAGGTCATTTCTTTGTCTGTTGGTCCAGCAAGATTTGGTTGCAGTTGTTTGAACTCCGAGGAAGCGTCGTCAGACCACGGAAAGAGTCCTGAATTGTCCGGGAAGAAGACTTGGCATGCTTTGAAGCTGTCGCCACAATAAAACCAGCGGTTCCACCCCAAGTACCCGGCGAAATGGTCGGGGCTGACGTCTTTCATCAAGAATCATAGCCATACAGAATTTCAGATATTGGCTCGTTCACTGCGAATTGTTTGCCCGCTTCTAATTCACGGTGAAAATTCCAGAATATTTCATGTGCCACCTCTTTGGCTAGCGCAAAAAGTATCAATTCGGGAAAGGCAAACTTGTGCCAAAAGCCGGTTGTATATGAAAAACCAGGCCCCTCGTCGTGCTCGAACACGTGGGTTCCAAACCAACCATGCGTACGAACGTTTTCAACGACGCTTCTTTCATCTGCGTCCAACAACGCATCATCGACATCAAGTGCAGTTCTCAATTGCTCTCAAAAGCTCCCATCTACGGCTGACAAAAGATCTAGCACATATGTGCAGGATGCAGACTTGTCAGTTTTGGGGACTGCTGTTTTTCGATCTGCGTAGGCTGCCTAGGCAGACGCTCAAAGACCTGATTTGGAAGTCCGCTCTGTCTGCATACCTAAACTTTTGCTGATGCAAAGGCGCGCTGCGGAACGCCGGGAGGCTAAGTGACTTTCTTCGACGCGGTAGTGCGATGAAGTGGCGCCGTAGGATGTACCTGAAAAGTGAAACTGCGCTACCCCGTGGGGCCGCGCCGTTCTGTCTTAGCGTCGTCGGGCCTCAGCCCAATGACCGGCGCTCCGCGCGTGAATGCCTCAAACCCTCCCCCGGAGGATTTGCCGGGCTAGAGGCCCGGACCGGAATTCACCCCTGTGCGGCCTTGGCGACCTCGGCGGCGAAGTCTTCCTTCTCCACCTCGATGCCCTCGCCGACCTCGAGCCGGGCGAAGCCGGTGATGGTGGCGCCGGCCTCGGCAGCGGCAGCGCCGACGGTCAGGTCGGGGTTCACCACGAAGGCTTGGTTCAGCAGGGTTACTTCGGCCATGTACTTCTTCATCCGGCCGACGATCATCTTCTCGATCACCTGCTCAGGCTTGCCGCTTTCGCGGGCGATGTCCATTTGGACCTGCTTTTCCTTTTCGACCACGGCCGGGTCGAGGTCGTCTTCGCTCAGGGCGGCCGGGTTCACGGCGGCGATGTGCATCGCGACCTGCTTGCCGAACGCCTCGTCCCCGCCGGTCATGGCGACCAGCACGCCGATCTTGCCCATATTCGGGGCGGCGGCGTTGTGGACGTAGGACACGACCGTCTCGCCCGAGATTTTGGCCATGCGGCGCACGGACATATTTTCACCAATCGTGGCGATCTTGTCGGTCACGACGTCCTTCACGGTCTTGCCGCCCATATCGGAGGCCAGAAGCGCGTCCACGTCGGCGGCATTCATCGCGACCTGCGCGATGCCGGCGACCATGGTTTGGAACTCGGCGTTCTTGCCCACAAAGTCCGTCTCCGAGTTTACCTCGACCGCGACCCCGGTCCCGCCTTCGACCGCGACGGCCACGAGGCCTTCGGCGGCGGTACGGCCGGATTTCTTGGCGGCCTTCGCCAGGCCCTTGGTGCGCAGCCAGTCGACGGCGGCTTCCATGTCGCCGCCCGATTCCGTCAGCGCCTTCTTGGCGTCCATCATGCCTGCGCCCGTGCTGTCGCGCAGCTCTTTGACCATTGCGGCTGTGATTGCCATTGCTTTGATCCTTCTATGCAAAAAGTGGTGCAGCGCGCCCTTGCCCGCTGCATGTATCAGTGACGTGACACAGGCGGCTTAGCCCTCTGCCGGTGCCTCTTCGGTGGCGGGCTCTGCCGCGGCCTCTGCGGGCGCTTCGGCCAGGCCCTCTTCTTCGAGGCCCTCTTCGGCGGCGCCCAAATCGACGCCGGCGGCGCCCAACTGTGCGGTCATGCCTTCGATCGCCGCGCGGGCCGCGAGGTCACAGTAGAGCGCGATGGCGCGGGCGGCGTCGTCGTTGCCGGGGATGATGTAGTCCACGCCGTCGGGCGAGCAGTTGGTGTCGACCACCGCCACGACCGGGATGCCCAGCTTGTTGGCTTCGGCGACGGCCAGCGCCTCTTTCTTCACGTCGATGACGAACAGCAGGTCCGGACGGCCGCCCATTTCGCGGATCCCGCCGAGGGAGGCTTGCAGCTTGCCCTGGTCACGCTCCATGCCCAGGCGCTCTTTCTTGGTGAAGCCTTCGAAGCCCATGGCCGCCTGTTCGTCGATATTCTTCAGGCGGTTGATGGATTGGGACACGGTCTGCCAGTTGGTCAGCGTGCCGCCCAGCCAGCGGTGGTTCATGTAGTATTGCGCGGCTTTTTCAGCGGCTTCGGCGATCGGCTGTTGCGCCTGACGCTTGGTGCCGACGAAGAGGACGGAGCCGCCCTTGGCCACGGTGTCGCGGATCGCTTGCAGGGCTTGGTCCAGCATCGGGACGGTCTGCGTCAGGTCCATGATGTGGATGCCGTTGCGCGCGCCGTAGATGAAGGGCGACATGCGCGGGTTCCAGCGCTGGGTTTGGTGGCCGAAGTGAACACCCGCTTCGAGCAGCTGGCGCATGGAGAACTCGGGAAGAGCCATGGTCTTATCCTTTTCCGGTTTCGCGTGGGTCGGGGGAGAGAAGCGGCTGCTTCAACCGGCGGACGGTGCGGGATGTCTCCCCGAACGCGCCCAAATCCCCGACCTGTGGATTTCGTGGCCGCGCATTAGCGTGTGCGCGGGCCGGGCGCAAGGGGTGAAACTTGCCGGTCCTCTGTGCACGCGGCGCTGACGGCGCGGTGGGGCGCACTACCTTACCAGCATGAAGACACGAGACGATTTGGCCGCGGAATTGCGGCATTTGGGGGTGCGCGCGGGCGACGCGCTGTTTGTCCATGCCTCCCTGCGTTCGGTTGGGCCGGTCCTGGCCGGTGCCCGGAGCGTGATCGAGGCGTTGCAGGATGCAGTCGGGCCGGAGGGGCTGATCGCGATGCCCGGCTTTTCCGAGGACGCGTATCTGCCGGAGGGCGGGGACGCGGCCCTGGCGGATGCGGTGCCGGGCTTCGATCCCGCCCGCTCCAGCGCCGCCGCGATGGGCGCGCTGGCGGAGACGTTTCGCACCTGGCCCGGCACTTTGCGCAGCCCGCACCCGTCGACTTCCGTCTGCGCCAATGGTGCGGGCGCCGCGGCGCTGACCGCCGTGCACCCGCTGCCTTTCGCGACCGGGCCCGAAGGGCCGTTCGGGCGCCTTTACGACAACCCGCGCGCACGCGTGTTGCTGATCGGGGTGGGCTGGACCCGCTGCACCGCGCTGCACATGGCGGAGGCGCTGGCGCCGACGCGGCGGCTGAAGACCCGGCGCGTCAAGCACGAGGGCGAATGGACGGATGCGCCGGATGTGGCCGACGATCTGGGCTGCCTCTTTCCCGGGGCCGGCGCAGAGGTCGAGGCGACGGGCCACGTCATGCACGGCAGTCTTGGGCAGGCGGCGTGTCTGCTGATCCCGTTCCGCCCGCTGGTGGACGTCGCCGCCGCCTTCATCGACGCCGCGAACCGGCAGAGCGGTGATCGCGCCTGAGCTAGGCGCCCGCGCTGTGCCCGCTCCGCACTGCGGCCTCCGCCCGGGCGGCCAGCGCCTTGCGCCCGCCGGGCTCTTCGACGGGGACAGGCGGGTGGTACGTCACCTCGACCCGGCCCTGCGGCGCCAGGGACAGGGTGCTCAGCAGATGGGGCGCGAAGTCGGTGTCCCCCCACCAGCCATAGACCCGCGCATCCTGCCCCGCCGGCGCGATATAGCGGACGGAGACGGGCTGGACCCGTAATCCCTCCGGCAGGTCCGGGGCGAGGAACGACTGGAACAGCGGCGTGCGGAAGGGCAGCACCTGCAGCCCGTCCGTGCTGGTGCCTTCGGGAAAGAACAGCGGCCGCTCCCCCCGGACCAGCCGCCGGCTGAGTGCCGCAGCTTCGGCGGCCGCCACCGCGCGGTCGCGGGAGATGAAGAGCGTGCCCGTGGCCCGCGCCAGCCAGCCGATGCCGGGCCAGCCCGCGACCTCCGCTTTGGAAACAAAGACGAGCGGCGCGCCGGAGTTGAGGACAAAGATGTCGAGCCAGCTGGTGTGGTTCGCCACCATGCCGCCGCGCCCCTGCATCGGTGTGCCGCGCCGCACGACCCCCAAGCCCATCAGACGCAGCGCCGCGCGGCAGACGAAGACCGTCACCCAGGACGAATAGCGCCGGTCGCGCAGGCCGCGCAGTCGCTCCGCCCCCTGCAGGGTCAGCAAGGCCACCAGGCCGCACAGGATGACGGTGATAATCAGCAGCGCGCGCACCGCGATGCGCAGCCACCCCGCTGGCCCGATCCGCACCTCAGCAGGCGGTGCCCCTCCGTCCCAGCCGATGCTCATGACGCACGGGTGTAAAGATGCGCTTGCCGCGCGTTCATCCGCGCGGTGTCGAGGATCAAGCAGACATCGGTCGTGTTGAACGCGTGGTCCAGATAGGCGCCGTGGCCGACCGTCCCGCCCAGGCGCAGGTAGGCTTTGATCAGGCTCGGCACCTCTAGCATGGCCGCTTTGCGGTCGAGCGCGGCTTCGGGCACCAGATCCATCGCGGCTGCTTTGCGGGCGCGCACGCGCAGCGGCGCGGGCGCGAGGTGCCGGTGATGCAGGAGCGACAGGGGCTGCGCCAGGGCCGCCGTGTCCGTGCCGTGGAACGAGGCGGCGCCAAAGAGGATCTCCACCCCCCGTTCGGCCACGTAGGCGGCCAGTGCGCGCCACAAATGCACCATCGCCGCCCCGCCGCGGTATTGCGCGTGCAGGCAGGAGCGCCCCAACTCCAACAACCGCCGGCCGGAGCGGCGCAGCGGCCCCAGATCGAATTCGTCTTCGGAGTAGAATTGGCCCGCCCGGTCCGCGGCTGCCGCGTCGAGCATACGGTAGACGCCGACCACCGCGCCGTCCGCCGCATCGTCGTGCAGCAGCATGTGAACCGCGAAGGGATCAAAGCGGTCGATTTCGCGCCGCGCGGCGTGATCGACCATCGGACCGCCGCCGCCCAACTCCTCCACGAAGACGTCGTAGCGCAGGCGCTGCGCCGCGGCGATATCCGCCGCCCCCGAGGCCATGGCGATGCGAAACCGCGGCGCCGCTGTCACGCCCCGGCCCCTCGCCCACGCGGCCACGCCCGTGCTAGGCTGCGACACGCCGCGCAAATCTGGCGGCGGATTAACGATTTAGAAACCCTCATTGCGCATCAAAGACGGGAAGGAGCGCCACATGACGGCTGTCGATGACCACTTTGCCATGTTCGGGAAAATTCACCGTGACGCGTCCGCCAACATTGCTTTGGACCTGGCCGGTGCCCCAATCGGGCTGGCCTGGATGCGTCACCCGCACGCCGGGCGATAGAATGGCGTTGAGATCTTCCATAACACCCCTTTGGGAGGACCGGCCCCGTGGGTAAATCCGAAACAGACTTGGCCGCGCTGATCGGCAGCCGCATTTGCCACGACCTCATATCGCCCATCGGCGCGATCAACAATGGGCTGGAGCTTTTGGGCATGGCTGGCCAGGCGGGCGGTGCCGAGTTGGACCTGATCACACAATCGGTTGAAAACGCCTCCGCCCGGATCCGCTTCTTCCGCATCGCCTACGGCGCGGCGGGGAAGCAGTTGGTCGGGCGGGCGGAGGTCGTCTCAACCCTCAAGGATTACAGCGCTGGCGGCCGTTTGGAGATGGCCTGGGGCCCGCTGGAGCCGCATCCGCGCAGCCAGGTGCGGCTGGCCTTCCTGGCCCTGCAATGCCTCGAAAGCGCGATGCCCTATGGCGGGCGCGTGGACGTCACGCAGGCGGGCGGGGCTTGGACCCTGACCGGCCAGGCGGACAAGCTGAACGTCGATGCGGCGCTGTGGTCTATCCTGGAGGGCGGACCGGTCAGCGATGTCTCGCCCTCGCAGGTGCAGTTCGCGTTGCTGGCGACGCTCGGGGCGGAGGCGGGGCGCCAGGTGCGTGTCACTCACGATGGCGCGCACATCACGCTGAGCTTCTAGACGCCTAGTCGCGGACGGTGCCGTCGCCGCGGACCTTGTATTTGAAGCTGGTCAGCTGCTCCGCCCCCACGGGGCCGCGCGCGTGCAGCTTGCCGGTGGCGATCCCGATCTCCGCGCCCATGCCGAACTCGCCCCCGTCGGCGAACTGGGTGGAGGCGTTGTGCATGACGATGGCGCTGTCCAGATCGTTTAGGAAGGCCGCCGCAGCCTCGGCATCTTCGGTCACGATGCAATCGGTGTGCTGCGAGCCGTAGCGCCTGATATGCGCCACAGCCGCGTCCTGATCCGCGACGACCCGTGCGGCTATGTCCATGTCGAGGTATTCACGGCCCCAATCGTCTTCGGTCGCGGGGATGACTCCCTCGATGCCCTGCAAATCCGCGTCGCCGTGCACCCGGACGCCGGCATCCATCAGCGCGCGCAGGACGCCCTGCCCCACGGTGCTGAGGACATCCTTGTGGATCAACAGGCACTCCGCCGCGCCGCAAATGCCGGTGCGGCGCGTCTTGGCGTTCAGCACGACGCGCAAGGTCTTTTCCGGGTCCGCCGCGCGGTCGATGAAGATGTGCACGATCCCTTCCAGATGGGCGAAAACCGGCACGCGCGCTTCGCGCTGGACGAGGCCCACGAGGCCCTTGCCGCCGCGGGGCACGATCACGTCGATATGGTCCGTCGCCGTCAGCATCTCCGAGACTGCGGCCCGGTCCCGGGTCGGCACCAATTGGATCGCGTCCGCGGGCAAGCCCGCGCTTTCCAGGCCTTGCACCAGGCAGCTATGCAGCGCGCCCGACGAATGCAGGCTTTCGCTGCCGCCGCGTAGGATCACCGCGTTGCCGGCTTTGAGACACAAGGCGCCGGCATCCGCCGTCACGTTGGGGCGCGATTCGTAGATCACGCCGATGACGCCCAGGGGCGTGCGCACCCGCTCGATATTCAGGCCCGAGGGCATGTCCCAGGCGGCGATAGTGATGCCCACCGGATCGGGCTGGCCGGCGATGCTGCGCAGACCGTCCACAATGCCTTGGATGCGCTCTTCTGTCAGCGTTAGCCGGTCCATCATCGCGTCCGACAGGCCCTTGTCGCGGCCGAAATCGAGGTCTTTGGCGTTCGCTTCCAGAATGCTGGCGCGCGCGGCCCAGACGTGGTCGGCGGCGGCACGAAGCGCCGCCTCCTTCTGCGCGGCCGATGCCGTGGCCAGAAGGGTCGCCGCGGCGCGGGCCCGGGCGCCCATATCGGCCATCAGGGCGGGAATGTCGGTGGTGTCGAGCATGTCAGTCGTCCTTTGTTGCGCCCCTTATAGCGCCATGTCGTCCCGGTGTACGAGGGCCGCGCGGCCGGGATAGCCAAGCAACGCCTCAATCTCTCCACTTTGGTGGCCGGCGATCTGCCGCGCCTCTTCCGCCGTGTAACGGGCAAGGCCGAGGCCCAGCGCGCCGGTGGGGCCTGCAAGGCGCACCGGATCGCCGCGCCCGAACGTGCCGCTGACGGAGGTGACCCCCGCCGGCAGCAGGGACCGCCCCTGCCCCAGCGCGTGCGCCGCGCCAGCGTCGAGCGTGAGCGTGCCCTGGGGCTTCATCGAGCCGATCCAGCGTTTGCGCGCGCTGGCGGGATCGAGCTGCGCGGTGAACCAGGTTGCGTTGGCCCCGTCCGCGAGCGCCTTGAGGGGGCGCAGCGCCGCGCCGTGGCAGATCGCCATCGCGCAGCCCGCACCCGTGGCGGTGCGCGCGGCCATCAGCTTGGTCTTCATCCCGCCCTTGCTGAGGCCGGAGCCGGCATCGCCCGCCTGCGCCTCGATCTCCGGTGTGATGCGGTCGATGGTGGCGTAGCGGCGGGCGGCGGGATCGGTGGACGGATTGCCGCTGTAGAAGCCATCGACATCGGACAGCAAAACCAGCGTGTCCGCGCCGATGGTCGCGGCGATCTGGGCGGCCAGGCGATCATTGTCGCCGAAGCGAATTTCGTCCGTGGCGACGGTGTCGTTCTCGTTCACGATGGGCACGACGCCGAGCGTGGTGAGTTGGCCCAGCGTCGCGCGCGCGTTGAGATAGCGGCGGCGGTCCTGGCTGTCCTCCAGCGTCAGCAGGATCTGCGCGGTCTTGATCCCGTGGGGCGCCATCGCGTCCTCGTAGGCGCGGGCAAGGCGGATTTGCCCAACCGCCGCGGCAGCTTGGGATTGTTCGAGCGGCAGATCCGCGGCGGCGAGCCCCAGAACGGACCGGCCCAAGGCGATGGAGCCAGAGGAGACGAGCACGATGTCCCGCCCGCCCGCCTTCAGCCAGGCGACGTCTTCGGCCAGGCCGCGCAGCCAATCGGCGCGCAAGGCGCCGGTGGTCCGGTCGACCAGCAGGGCCGAGCCGATCTTGACCACAAGCCGTTTGGACGCTGTTAGGGCTGCCACGGCTGGGCCTCTTCGGCGGGCTTTTCGCGCAGGCGGTGATCGTCGATCTGCGCCCGGAGCGCGCGCAGCACCTCGGTCGTGCCGATCTTGGCCGCGCCCGACATCTCAAGCACCGGCACGCCGCTGGCTTTTTCCAATTCACTGCGGGCAGTTGCGCGGGTATCTTCATCTAATGCATCAACTTTGTTCAGCACGGTGATGCGCGGCTTGTCCGCCAGAGCGTCGGCGTAGGCCTCGATCTCTGTCACGATGGTCTCATAATCCGCGGCCACGTCCTCGGCGGTGCCATCCACCAGATGCAGCAGCACCGCGCAGCGTTCCACATGGCCGAGGAACAGGTCCCCCAGCCCCCGGCCCTCGGAGGCGCCTTCGATCAGGCCGGGAATGTCGGCGACCACGAACTCCACGTTGTCGATGCCCACGACGCCCAGGTTCGGGTGCAGCGTGGTGAAGGGATAGTCGGCGATCTTCGGCCGCGCGTTTGAGGTGGCGGCGAGGAAGGTGGACTTGCCCGCATTCGGAAGGCCCAGAAGGCCGACATCGGCGATCAGTTTGAGGCGCAGCCAGATCGTCCGCTCCACCCCCGCCTGGCCCGGATTGGCCCGCCGCGGCGCCTGGTTGGTGGAGGATTTGAAGTGGAGGTTACCGAAGCCGCCATTGCCGCCCTTGGCCAGGACGACACGCTGGCCGACCTCCGTCAGATCGGCGATGACCGTCTCTTGATCTTCGTCCAGGATCTCCGTGCCCGCGGGCACGCGCAGTATGATGTCGTCCCCGTCCGCGCCGGTGCGCTGGCGGCCCATGCCGGGCACGCCGTTCTTCGCAAAGAAGTGCTGCTGGTAGCGGAAATCGATCAGGGTGTTCAGCCCCCCCACCGCCTCGGCGATCACCGAGCCGCCCCGACCGCCATCGCCGCCATCGGGGCCGCCGAATTCGATATATTTCTCGCGCCGAAAGGACACGCAGCCATTCCCGCCCGCGCCGGAACGGATGTAGACTTTGGCCAGATCGAGGAATTTCATGTGCGTGTCCTGTGCGGCGGATGGGGCGTGTCTACCGAAAAAACCTGGCAGGGCCAGCCCCGGTTGGTCCGGTTCGGCGCCCCAAGAGAAGGATCAGAATGTGCGGCTGTAGGTCCAGGTCGGCACGGTGGCGTCGCGGCTGAGGCAGTAGGTTTCCGCATCCCCGAGATATTCGAACCCGCAATGCGTGAGGACACGGGCGCTGGCCGGGTTGTCCTGGAAGGTAGTGGCGAACATCGCGGTGCTTTGGCCCGGATTGGCCGCCACCAGCGCCGCAAGCGCGTCGGAGGCGAGGCCGGTGTTCCAGAATGCGGGCGCGACCCAATAGCCAATCTCCGACTGGTCGCGGTCCATCCGCTCCAGCGCGATGAGGCCCATCACCTCCGCCCCGCCGGAGGCGGTGCCGTCCATGGCCCAGACATCGGTGCTGCGCTCTTCCGCCATGGCGCGGGCGACGAAGGCTTCGGCGGCGCCGGGCGGATAGGGGTGCGGGATGGCCGATGTCATCTGCGCGACGCGCTTGTCCCCGGCATAATGCGCGATCAGGCCCATATCGGACCGGCGCAGCGGGCGCAGGGAAAAGCGATCCGTCTCGATCACGGGTTGGCGGGTCATATGCGCGAGCTCCATGGTCATGTTCCTCCTCCGAACAGGACAAAGAGGACCGACGCGACGGTCAGTCCGGCGAGTGTATACATCAGATAAGGTTCCGCCCGCGTGCCCGCGAGGGTGCGCGCGATCGCGGCGCCGGCGAGGGTCCACACGGGGTGCAGCGCCAATTGGCAGGCCATCAGCACGCCCGCCACGGTGAGGGTGGCCAGCCATACCTCCGTGCCCGCGGGGATGAAGGCGGTGAAGGCGCCGGTGATCATCGCCCAGGCCTTGGGGTTGAGCGGGTGGACGATCAGCCCAGCGGCAAAGCCCGGCGCGGCGCCGACATCCTGCGCCGCGCTGAGCCGCAGGTTGGCGACCTTCCAGGCCAACCACAGGATATAGGCGGCGGAGGCCCATTTGAGCGTCTCGAAAAGCAGCGGCGCATGCTGCGCCAGCTCCATCAGACCAAAGCCGATGGGCCAGATGATCAGCTGCTTGCCCAGCACGACGCCTGCGACGAACGGCAGCGCCCGGCGCAGGCCGAACCGTGCCCCGGTGGCCATCAGCGCCATGTTCGCGGGGCCGGGCGTGCCGACCTGGCTGGCCGCAAAGGCCGCGAGGGGGATGAGGGCGATGCTCATGCCGCGGCCCTCCAGGCAGCGCGCGTCAGGCGCATTTTGAGGACGTTGACCGAGCTGCCGAGCGAGCGCACCGTCTGAACGTCCACGCCGTCCGGCACAAAGCCCAGCTTGGTTAGGACATTGCGCGAGGCATCATTGCCCTCGTGATAGCCGGAGCGCACGGAGGTACCCCGGGCGCCGAAATGCGCGGCCAGGACGGCCCGTGCGGCTTCGGTGGCGTAGCCGCGGCCCCAATAAGGGACGCCAAGCCAATATCCCAGCTCCGCGCGGAGGGAGACGCAGCCGATGAGCGCATTTGCCAGCGTGATCGCATAGGTCGCCGGCGCGTCCCGGTGCCGCGCGATGAAGTCCACCGCATCAGCCTCGGCATAGGGATGCGGCACGTGCGTCAGCCACCGCGCGACGGCCAGATCACCGATCAGGCGGGCAATCGGTCCCGCATCGCGCTCCGAGACGGGGCGCAAGGTCAGGCGTTGGGTGGTCAAATGATCTTGGCCCATGGCACAGGCCTCGCTGAAACGACGAAGGGGACCGGCTTGGCGCCGATCCCCTTCTGGTTGTGATATGCCTTTGAAAGGTTCGGCTTATTCGGCTGCCTCGGCGACTGGCAGGACGGAAATGAAGGTCCGGCCCTTGAGGCCTTTGCGGAAGTTCACGGCGCCTTCTACGGTTGCGAAGATCGTGTGGTCCTTGCCCATGCCGACGCCCTCACCCGGCCAGAACTTCGTGCCGCGCTGGCGGACGATGATGTTGCCGGGGATCGCGGCCTGGCCGCCGTAAAGTTTCACGCCAAGGCGGCGCCCTGCGGAGTCGCGACCGTTGCGGGAGGAGCCGCCTGCTTTTTTATGTGCCATCTGGTCTCTCCTTAACCTTCGAGTTTCGCTTTAACCTGTTCGATCCAGCCTTCCCGCTCGATCCGGCCTTTGAAGGACAGGACTTCGCCGAACTTCTCGACGTCTTCTTCTGTCCAGGCGGCGATCTGCGCGAACGTGGTGATGCCAGCGGCATGCAACTTCTTTTCGAGCGCGGGGCCAACGCCCGACAGCTCTTTGAGATCGTCCGCACCAGCGGGTGCTTCGGCGGCCGGGGCTTCAGCCTTCGGCGCGGCCTTTTTGGCGGGTTTTGCGGGGGCTGCGGTTACGGCAGCGGCAAAGCCCGCACCGCCCACAGCGGCCATCACGTCTGACTTGCCGGCGCCGGAGGCCAGGATGTCGGTGATCCTCACCAGCGTCAGCTGCTGGCGGTGGCCCTTCGTCCGCTTGGACGAATGCTTGCGCCGACGCTTGACGAAGTTGATCGTCTTGGGGCCTTTGATCTGGCCGAGCACTTCGGCCTGAACGCCGGCATCTTCGACCAGCGGCGCGCCAACGACGGGGGCGTCGCCACCGATCATCATCACGTCGTTGAATTGGACGGTGTCGCCTTCATTTGCGGCCAGCTTTTCGACCCGGAGCGTATCGCCGGATTGAACTTTGTACTGCTTGCCGCCGGTTTTCAGAACCGCGAACATGGGTCATTTCCTTTGTCTGCCGCGCCCTTTGGCCACCTATACGGTGTTTGTGCTGTCGCGCCGGGGGCTGCGCGGCCCGTTCGGGCCGGTGTGAATAGCGATACGGGCAGCTATGCCACCCAAAGTGGTGCGGCAATAGAAGCGGCGCCCGTCCCTGTCAAGCGCCAACGACCGCCGGCGGCTCAGATATCCTCCGCGCTCAGGAACAAGGCCGCGGCCTGACCCATGGAGAACCATCGGGACCCGTAGGCGGCGTCGAACGCGTCGTAGAGCGCGTCCGAAAAGCGCAGGCCGACGTCGGTTTCCCAGAACGCGACCAGCACCTCCATCTCCTCGGCGGGCAGCGGTGAATAGGCGAGCGTGAAGAACGCGGCGAGCCAGTCGCGCGTGTCCGCTTCCCCGCCCGCGGCTTGCTCCTGGGCCAAATCGGTAATCTCCGCATCGCTCATGTCTACGGCGCCGCCCTCCCGCAGGCCGCGGTAGAAGCCTTCGGTGGTCAGAACGGCGGTTTCTTGGTTCTGCCCGACCATGTCCCCCGCCGCGATCAGCCGGTCGATGGCCGCGGCGTGCGGGCCGCTATCCACCTGCGCGCGGGCGAAGGCTTCCACCTCGGGGTCGAGGAAGGCCTGCCGCGCGGCCAGCTCCAGCTCGATCGCGCGCTGGCCCTGGGGGCTTTGCGTGAAGGCGAGGATGGCGCGTTGGTCCGCCTCGCTCAGCGCGCCCGCAAGCATCGTCGCCACCTCTTCGGAGAGCCGGGCGGGATCGTTGATCGCCTCGATCTGTTTGGCGAAGACCGGGCCGCCCTCCCCGCCTAGCATCTCCGCATCGATGTCGCCGCCGGTGCGCACCGCTTCGGTGCTGAGGATCCGCGCCAGCTCCGGCAGGCGCAGCGCCTGGGACAGATCCGCCGCGCCTTGCGCCGCGGCCAGCTGTGGGACGAAGAACAGACAAAGGGCGAGCCAGCGCATCCTCACAGCTCCTGCGTGGGCTGCAGACCTGTCATCGCCAGCGCCAGCGCCTCGAACCGGTTGGCCATGATCTCGTACTGCACGCTGTTCATCAGCGCGTAGACAGCGCGCATGTCTTCGTGCTCCAGCGCTTCGGCGTAGGCTTCGACCTCCGCATCCGAAAACGACTGGTAGGTGTAGGCCGCGCCGGCCAGCGCCGACGCCTCCACACTGCGCCGCAGCTCGCCGGCATTCTCGGCCAGGGCGCTGCGCAGGTCCGGCTCTTCCATGCGCAGCTCGATCACGCCCGCCGCCGCCGCGGTCATCAAGAAGCGCACCTGGATCTCCTGGATCGCCTCGACCGCGTGATCCGCGCCGCCGGAGGCCGCGTTCAGCCGCTCGATCAGCGCCAGCCGCGGGGAGCCGATCTGCGTCAGTCCCGCGATGATCTGCCCGCCCGCCTCGCGCTTGGCGTCGTCATCTTCGACCATGTGGGAGGCGTTTTCCGCCACCACGAGCCGCTGGCCCAGATCGCTGGCATAAAAGCCCGCGGCGTGGGCCAGCAGGTCCGGCTCCAGCGTTTCTTCGAGGATGTCGAGGGCCATGTCGTGCATGCCGTCCGTCTCGAACACGTCCTCCACAAGGCGGGTCCATTGCAGGCCGAAATCCTCCGCCTCCAGCCCGATCATCTGCGGCGCGGACCCGGCGGAGAGGCGAATGCTCTCCAGCGCGACATCGAAGCCGGTGACTTGCAAGAAGGCCTCCAGCCGGTCCCGATCCGCCGCCGCGGTGGCGTGGACGGCGCCGAAGGTCAGGAACAGGGGCAGGTACAGGGCCGTCAGAAGCGCGCGCATCGCTTGTCTCCTTCCTAAAGGGTGCTGCTAAGCAGATTATCGCGCCACCCCTCGCGGACAACCGCAAAGCGCCCATCTGCCGCGCCCAGGCGGGCACATTTGCGTCATCCAATTGCCCCTTGCACGGGGTCGGCCCCAAGGGTACACGCGCCTCGTGACCCTTCGCGGAGAGGTGCCGGAGTGGTCGAACGGGGCGGTCTCGAAAACCGTTGTGGGTGCAAGCCCACCCAGGGTTCGAATCCCTGTCTCTCCGCCACTCCATCCTACATCGACGATCTCTCGTGAGGCGCGAAGTTCTACTCTGACGGGCGCATTGCGGTCAAAAGTGCTGAGAAACCGGGGCAAAGGCCGCGGATTCCGCTTTGTTCCGCCATATCGGCGCCACGCTCGTAAGACATTTGTTATGACGTAACATGTAACGAGTACCCCTATGACCCGCCTTCACAACCCCGCAAATCCCAGGCACGCTCGCCTGTTCGAGTTGATCCGGCAGGGGGACCGCGCCGCGACGACTGTGCCGCGCGGCCAAGGCTTTGTCGTTCGGAGGCTGACGCCGCAGGAGGCCAAGCAGATCCAAGCCGTTGCCGAGCGGTCGCTGCGGCGACATTGAGTTCACTTAAGCGCTGAGTGGACTAAGGCGCCTTGATTTGCTAAAGCCATGCGCACCGGAGCGCGCGACGCGGCCAAGATAGATTACCGTTTCCCGACGCTGCGTAGGATGACCTATCGGCGGCTATATCCGCTGCCCCGCTCCATATCCGTCAGCCGCGAAACCCGGTCGCGACCACGAACTTTTCCGAACTGTCAGAGCGGCTTGCGGGCGGCTTGATGTTGGCGACCTTCGAAAAGCGCCGCTTGAGCACTTGCTGTAACTGCCCCTCGGCCCCGCCTGCGAGCACTTTGGCGACAAAGGTGCCCCCGTCGTCCAGGACGTCGAAGGCAAACTCTGCCGCCGCCTCGCACAGGGCGATAATGCGCAGGTGGTCCGTCTGTTTGTGGCCCGACGAGGCCGCGGCCATATCGGACATGACCACATCCGCCTGCCCGCCCAACCAGTCCTTGACCCGGTCGTCGGCGCCGTCCTCCATGAAGTCGAGCTGGTGCAGGACTGCGCCGGCAATCGGTTCCATCTCCTGCAGGTCAACGCCTAGGATCGTGCCCACGGCCTTGCCTGGCCGCTCCGCCAAGGCGTTGATGCGCTTGACCGCGACCTGGCACCAGCCGCCAGGGGCTGCGCCCAGGTCGACCACC
>JBCDFL010000019.1:0-27673 GCA_039178165.1 Pseudomonadota bacterium
CCGATGGACATCGCCCTGCTGGTGCCGATCTATAACGAGGCCGCCTGGGACGTCTTTGGCAACGCCGCCGCGATGCTGGACGACCTGAGGGCGCATGGCGGCGCCCACCGCTACACGCTCTTCATCCTATCGGACAGCCAGGACCCCGACATCGCCGCCGCCGAAGAGGCCGCCTTCGCCGCCCTCAGCGCCCGGCACGGGGCCGTGTTCTACCGCCGGCGGGCTGCGAATACCGACAAGAAGGTCGGCAATATCTCCGACTGGGTGCGCGGCTGGGGCGCGGCGCATGAAGCGATGCTGGTCCTGGATGCCGACAGCCTGATGACCGGCCGCGCGATCCGCGCGCTGGCGGACGAGATGGCCGCCGACCCTGGCGCCGGGCTGATCCAGAGCTTTCCCCGCCTCATCAGCGCGCGCACCGTCTTTGCCCGGGTGCAGCAATTTGCCGGCCTCGCCTATGGCTGGCTGCTGGCCGAGGGGCTGGCGCGGTGGTCGCAGACCGAGGGCAATTACTGGGGCCACAACGCGATCATCCGCACCCGCGCCTTTGCCGCCGCGGCCGGCCTGCCCCGTGTGGGCGGACGGCTGATCCTGAGCCACGATTTCGTCGAAGCCTCGCTCTTGCGCCGTGCGGGCTGGTCGGTGCGCTTTGTGCCGCAGATCACTGGGTCCTTTGAAGAAACGCCGGGCACGCTAATCGACTACGCCCTGCGCGACCGGCGCTGGTGCCGAGGCAACTTGCAGCACCTCAAGCTGCTCGGCACGCGGGGGCTGCACGGGGTCAGCCGGTTCCACCTGTTCCAGGGCGCCGCGGCCTACCTGATGTCACCCGCCTGGCTGCTGCTTCTGGTCTTCTGGACGCTGCTCGGCGTGGATGCGGAGGCGAACGTGGTCGCCTATTTTTCGGAAGCAAACCCCCTCTTTCCCAACTGGCCGCCGGAGATGACGCATCTCGATAGCGCGGTCTTCCTCGTCATCATGTACGCGATGCTGCTGGTGCCCAAACTCACCAGCGCGTTGGCCATTGCGCTGCGCCCCGGCGCGGTGCGCCTGTTCGGCGGGCGGGGGGCCTTTGCCGCCGCCGTGGGGACGGAGATCGTGCTGGCCGTCGCCTATGCGCCGATCCTGATGATCCAGCAAAGCGGCGCCGTCCTGCGCGCCTTGCTGCGCCGGCCCGAGGGGTGGGCGCCCCAGCGCCGTCAGGCCGCTGCCTATCCCCTGCGCGCGCTGCTGGCGTTTCACTGGGTGGAAAGCGTGCTCGGCGCCGGCCTCTTCGCGCTGATCGCGGCGGGGCTGGTGTCGTGGTGGCTGCTGCCGATCGCGGCCTCCCTGGCGCTTGCGGTGCCGCTGTCGGCGCTGTCGGCGGTGGATGTCAGCCGCGGGCCGCGCGGTCTGCGGATGGACACGCCGCTGAGCCTGCGCGAGCCGCAGATCGTGCGCGCCGCCCGCACCGCGCGGGACAGCCTGCGGGGCACCACGGTGGCGGCGGAGTAGTTAGTCCGGCAGGTGGCTGTCCAGCCAGGGCAGAACCATCTCGATCCATCCGGCCGGCACGGTATGGCCGCCGTCGAAAAGCGCTAGTTCCAGCGCCATCCCGGCGGCACAGCGGTCCCAAGCGCGGCGCCAGAAGACGCCTTCCGTCTCGAACCGGTCGCCCCGCAGCTGCAGGCAGCCATTTTCCCTCCGCCATAGGCGCATGGCGTAGAATACGTCGCCCTGGATCAGAGCCGCCGGATCGTTCGCATCCTGACCGCGCACCACGCGCCCCTCCAGCGGGACGGTCGTGTCGCGCCAGCCGTGGGTGTGCAGAAGGCGCACGGGGCCGGCGCAGCCCTCGGGGTGGGTGCGCCAGAAGGCGCCGCCGACAGGGATATAGGCCGCAAAGGTGTCCGGCGCGGCGCAGGCGAGGTAGTGGGTCATCGACCCGCCGATGGAAAACCCGCCCAGGGCGATGCGCCCGGGGTCGAGGTCGAACCGCGCCGCGGCATCGTCGCGCACGGCCGTTAGGAAGGCGATGTCGTCGCGGGTTTTCGGCCAGTCGGGGTGGAAGTCCCAGCGCCGGCCCGGGCGCCCCTCCCGCGGGGAGCCGTTGGGCGCGATCACGGCGTAACCCGCCGCCAGCGCCTGCGGCACCCAGCGCCGGTTGCCGAGAGAGCCCGTTCCAGACGAGCCCCAGCCGTGCAGAAACATGATGGCGCCGCGGGGCGCGCCGTCCGGCCGGCGCAGATGGTAGGTGCCGCCGGGCACGGCACACGCCTCCTCCGCCGGGCCGCATTCGGCTGCGACCGGCCCCGCGTGCAGCAGCGCCAGGGCCAGCGCAGCGGCGAGGCGCCTTAGGCCTCCCACGGCACCACCGGCAGCGCCCGGCCAAGCCAGCCCGGCCCCGCGCCGGAGCCGAGCATCCCTTCGGGCACGTCGAGGATGCGGGTGAAGCCCGCCGCCGCCAAACGCTGCGACAGACGCCGCGAGCGCACGCCGCGCGCGCAGATCAGCGCGATGGGGCGGTCCACTTCCCCGCCGGCCAGCGTAGCGAGGGCCGCAGTGAAATCCGCGCGGCGCATGTCGA
This sequence comes from Pseudomonadota bacterium, assembly GCA_039178165.1. Lineage (GTDB taxonomy): Bacteria > Pseudomonadota > Alphaproteobacteria > Rhodobacterales > Rhodobacteraceae > JBCBCP01. The sequence goes on from JBCDFL010000019.1 coordinate 2,567, forward strand.
GCGGATGCGCGCCTTCCCCCACGCCGGTCCGCGTCCATTCGTCGGGCCGGCGGATATCGACCAGCAGGATCGTCCCGGCCAGCGCCGCCCGGTGCGCCATGGCGGGGTCCAGGAGGCTTTGCCCGGAATTGGAGGCGCCGACATTAAACCAGGTCGCCCCGAAGGCGCCCGCGGCGCCCAGCGCCAGAAGACCCGTGCCCGTCAGCAAAACACGGCGAGAGAGGTGAGGCATGGCAGACGCCCTGATCGTTACACCCGCACCCTAGCGGGCCGCGCGCGGCGGGTCACCCTGTCCCCGCCGCGCGCTGTCTTTTCGGTGCGGAGGCTTAGTTGACGGGCGCCGCGCTGGACCATTTCGGGATCGTCCGGTCGGAGGCAGCGTCGCTCTCGATCCCCGGCCAATTGCCCTCGCTCAGCGTGAGGTTGCCGGGGATGTCCTCTTCCCAGAAGCCGACGACGACGGGCGTGATGTTGAGGTACAGCTTGTCGTCCACGATCCGCCACAGGGTCGGGTTGCCGGGCACCTTGCCGCCCTTGGCGACGCCGTAGGCGCAGTGGCCGTCGTATTGCGGCACGAAGGCGTCCGGGTTTTCCAGGAAGCGGGCGCGGTTCTCTTCGGAGGCGAAGGCGAAAGTGGCGCCGTTATGCTCCGCCGTGATGCCGGCATTGCCCGCGACAGGCGCGGGCTGGTCCTGCCCGACGGGGTTCTGCGGCAGGTCGAAATAAGCAACGACGTCGTAGCCGGAGACGGCAAAGCCCGTCTCGTCGATATATTGCTCGCCCGCGAAGGCGGAGGTGGCGAGCGCGAGGCCCAGGGCGGTGCCGGCGATGAGGCGGGAGAAGACGGTCATGGCATGTCCTTGTCAGTGGGGCGCGGGGCTGTCCCGGGCATGACGAAAGTGTAAGCGGCCCCTTGCCGCGGCGTCAGACCCCCTCGCGCGCTCGTGACGGGCGGTGGGTGCGTGTGAGGGGAGCGGCGTCAAATCCTTGCCAGATCGGGCCGTGCGCGCCATGCTGCCGGGATAAACACTCTTAATTCTCTGATCTGTCGCAGGATTAGCGCAATGCCCGAATTCAAACCGAAGCAATCTACGAAAGCCGAGTGGCAAAAAGCGCGAGGATCGGCCGCGAAAGGCAGCGGCGTCGGCAAGAGCCTTGAGGGTTGGACAAAGGTCCTTGTACAGAACTTCGACACGGTCACCCTCACCGACCTGGCGGTGGCGGACAAAGCCACGGATGTTCTTTTGAAGGCTTTGGATACGGCGGACGAAAAGTGCAAAAAGGCAAAAGACACCGACACGCCCCTAGTGACCAAAGCGTATCGAAAGGCGGCCATTGACTACAAAAAGCACGTGAAAACCAAGGTGCTGCCGAACTTCAAAAAGCGCCACGAAATTCTGAAGGCAGATATCGCCGATTGTGTGAGCGCGTTGTCGAAGAAACCGGTCGCGCCGGTGATCATCGACTACGCAAAGAACAAGGCATTCTTTTTCGAGGTCGTTGAGACGTATCTTCTGTGCAAACAGGGAAAGACGGCCCAAGCGGTGAAAAAGTACCACAAGGACAATGACTACAACGTCGACGGAGACGTGAACGACATTTTGGTCCGGGCACATGTGAACGGGGAAGAGGTTGCACCAAAAACCCTCAAAGACGCAGAAAAAGAGCTGTCTGAAAACGTGCACCGGATGATCGTCGACCCGAAGCATACGCGCGGGGTGAAAGCATATCTTCCGGCGTATCTGAAAAAGAACTTTCCGATCGCCGAATTCAAGCTCTGATCCGATCCCTCAAGGACGTGCCGCTTATCGCCGGGGCGCGGCACGCATGGTCACGGCACTCCTGCACCATTCCCTTTCAAATGGTGGTTACCTGCGGGACATCTGATGGACGCGCGCAGATCAAAGAGTCGATGGCGCACGCAGGCCGAAGTGTGCGGCGACGGATGAACACGTCAAGGTCGTTCTTGAGCTAGCGCAGCTTCGGCGGCCTGTCCGGATCGCTGCCTGGCGCGGGGCGCTGGCCGAGTTCTTCGGGTTGGGGGATGTCGAAGCGTAGGCCGATGCGGGAGAGGGCCTCCGCCATAGGGTGGTCCGCCGTCAGGAAGAGGATGTCGAGGCTGCCGGCCTCCAGCCCCGAAAAGCGCAGCGCTTCGGCGCCGGCCTGGCGCAAGGCGCCCTCGGCGTGGGGCAGCGCGCCGACGAAGGCCAAAAGGTGGCCCTGGCCGCTCTCGTAGCTGGCGAGCGCGATGGCGGCGAAACGGGCGAGGCCGGTGGCGCCCGCCAGCCGTGCGTCGAGGGCGGTGATCAGCGCCTCCGGCAGGCCCTTGGGCGGGGCGAGTGCGGTGATCCGCGCCTCCGCTGCGTCCTGTGGCGTCGCGGTCGTGTCGGCCAGCCAGGCCATTGCCGCGGGGGGCAGCAGGATCGACGACGGCGCGACATCGAGGTTGAGACCGAGGCCCAGCCCCGCGGGCGCCAGCAGTTCCGCCAGTGTCCGGCCAGAGACGGCGGCGTAGGGCGCGGCGCCGCCCGCGAAGGCGCTGAGCCGGTCCTCCCGGTCGAAGGCCAGCACCGTCGTGCCCTGGGGCAGATCGAAGCTGCGGGGCTGGATGTCATCGCCCTGCGCCTCCGCCTCCAGCAGCAGATACAGCTCGGTCGTGGCGAGTTGCGCGTAGAAGGCCGCGCGTGCACCGCCTTCCTCTTCATCCGCCATCATGGCGGCGTGGGCTGTGTCGAGGGGGGTCATGCCAAAGCCTCTCTCACCGCGTTTTGCAGGACGGGCAGAAGCTCCGCCTCGAACCAGGGGTTGCGTTTGATCCAGGCGGTGTTGCGCCAGGACGGGTGCGGCAGTGGGATAATGTGCGGCGCGTGGCTGCGCCAGGCCGCGACAGTGTCCGTCACGCCGGTTTTGACGCCCAGATGCCATTTCTGCGCGTAACCGCCGATCAGCAGGGTCAGCGGGATGCGCCCGGCGAAGGCCAGCGCCTGCTCCCGCCAGGTGCGCGCGCAGATGGGCGGCGGCGGCAGGTCCGACCCGTTGCGGTCGTAGCCGGGAAAGCAGAAGGCCATGGGTATGATCGCCACGCGGGTCCGGTCGTAGAATTCGTCGTCGGTGACGCCCATCCACGCGCGCAGCCGCTTGCCCGAGGGATCGTCGAAGGGAATGCGCGAGGCGTGCGCCCGTGCGCCGGGGGCCTGGCTGGCGATCAGGATGCGCGCGCCGGGGGCGAACCACACAACGGGTTTGGGGCTGTGCTGCGTCGCCGTGGCCGCAAAGCGGTCGGCGCAGAGCGTGCAATCGGCGATGGTGTCGGTCAGGGCCATGGCATTGGGTATAGGCGCGGGCGGGCGCGGGGCCAGCCCGGGGCGCTACAGATCGGCGCCTCTGGGGGCCAGCCCCTGGCGCTGCGCGCCTCCCCCGGACCCGCGCGCTTTGCGCGAGAGGGAGTTGTCTTTGGCCAAGTGAAGGAGGGCGGCTTCACTTCGATGATCTTAGAAATGTCTTGCAATCCGGGCGAAACTTCAACTATTCACGAAATATGAAAATAGAATCGACAGATGATCTGGACCTGACCCTCGCCGCGACGCGCTTTGCCGCGCTGGGGTCCGAACAGCGGCTCGCGGTGCTGCGCACTCTGGTGCGCGCGGGGCCCGAGGGGCTGAATATGGGCGATCTGGGGGCGCGGACGGGGGTCACGGGCTCTACTCTGACCCACCACCTGAAGGTGCTGGCGCAGGCCGATCTGGTCAGCCAGGCCCGGCAGGGGCGGCAGATCATTTGCGCGGGCGCGTCCTACGACGTGGTGGACAGCCTGTCGCGGTTTCTGGTGCGCGAATGCTGCGCCGATCTGGGCGGACACGAAGATGGAGGCCACGATGGCTGATACGACCCACTCCCACGGCGGCCCGCTGGAACGGTTTGCCCCGCGCCTGGCCACGGCCTGGACGCTGAGCGCGGTCCTGATCGGGGCGGTTGCGCTTCTGGACACGGGCCAGACGCTGCCGACGATCCAGTTCACGCTGGAGGCGCTGGCGGGCACCGCGCCCTTCATCCTCTTTGCGGTGCTGGCCATCGCCTACCTCAAGGCGACCGGCGCGGAGAACCTTCTGGCCCGCGCGTTCGAGGGAAACCCGGCGCGCATGATCGTCTTGGCGGCGTTACTGGGCGGGCTGTCGCCGTTCTGCTCCTGCGAGGTGATCCCGTTCATCGCGGCGCTGCTGGCGGTCGGCGCGCCTTTGGGGGCGGTGATGGCGTTCTGGCTCGCCTCCCCCCTGATGGACCCGGCGATGTTCCTGATCACATCGGGCAGCATCGGCTGGGACTTCGCCGTGGCCAAGACGGTAGCGGCGGTGGCGCTGGGCCTGATGGGCGGGTTCGGCACGCAGGCACTGGCGAGCACGGCGCTGTTCACCGATCCGCTGCGCGCGCGCCCCAATGCGGGGGGCTGCGGCTGCGGTCCGGCCAAACCGTTCTCCGGCACTCCGGTCTGGCGGTTCTGGGCGGAGGCGGAGCGGCGCACGACCTTCCGCACCACGGCGGCGGAGAACGGTCTGTTCCTGCTGAAATGGCTGACGCTGGCCTACGTGGTCGAGGCGCTGATGGTCCGCTATGTCCCGGCGGAGGCGATTGCGGCGCTGCTGGGCGGCGACGGGCTGGGCCCGATCCTGCTGGGCGCGCTGGTCGGGGCGCCGGCCTATCTGAACGGCTATGCCGCGCCGCCGCTGGTCGCCGCGCTGCTGGAGCAGGGCATGGCGCAGGGCGCGGCGATGTCCTTCATGATCGCGGGCGGCGTCAGCTGCATTCCGGCGGCTATCGCGGTCTGGGCCCTGGTCAAACCGCGCGTCTTCGCCGCCTATCTGGGCTTTGCCCTTGTTGGCTCGTTCCTGGCGGGCATCGCATGGCAGGCGATTGCCTAAACCATTGCTTAAGTGCCACGTTGCCCCGTCCCGTGCGATGGGGTAACCGCAGCGCGACAGGGAACAAAGGGGACATGCGATGTACCGGGTCTGGGGCTTTCTGACCGAATATTCGCTTCTGCTGATCATCGGGGCGGTCATCGCCCTGGTCTGGGCGAATATCGACAACACGTCTTACCACCATTTTGTCGAATACCCCTTGTGGTTCAACGACTTCGTCGGCCTCGACTACGATTATTGGAAGAAGGTCTATGGGGAAGGCTACGACGCCTATGCCGCCGGAGGGGCAGAGCGGGTGCTGTCCATGCACTACGTTGCCAACGATATCGGCATGGCCTTCTTCTTCGCCATCGCGGCCAAGGAAGTGTGGGAGGCGGTGATCCTCAAAAACGGCTCCCTGCGCGGGCGGAAGGCGGCGACCCCGCTGTTTGCGACCGTGGGCGGCATGGCCGGACCGGTGGCGATCTACCTGGGCCTCGCGGTCTTCCTGGGCTCCGACACCTATGATGCGGTGGCCAATGGTTGGGCGATCCCGACGGCGACGGACATCGCGTTCAGCTACCTGGTGGGCCGCTTGGTCTTCGGCGCGGGGCACCCGGCGGTGCGCTTCCTGCTGCTGCTGGCCATCGCGGACGACGCTCTGGGCCTGCTGATCCTGGCGATCTTCTACCCCTCGGGCGAGTTGGCGCCCTACTGGCTACTGCTGTCGGTGTTCGCGGGTTTTGCGGTCTACTACCTGGCGAACTGGCTGCCGCGGCGGATGGACCGGGGCAAGCAGGATCGCCCGAATTCGACCTGGGTGCGCAAGACGCTGGGCTTCTGGCCCTATGCTATCGCGGGCGCGGCCAGCTGGTATGGGTTCATGGCCTCCGGCCTGCACCCGTCGCTGGGCCTTTTGCCGATCGTGCCGGCGATCCCCCATGCGGACCGCGCCTTCGGCATCTTCTCCGCGGCGGAGACGCACCTGACCGACCTCTTGAACCAGATCGAGCACGCGCTGAAAACGCCGGTCGAAGTGATCTTGTTCTTCTTCGGGCTGCTGAATGCGGGCGTCGCCTTCAAGGAGATTGGTGATGCGACCTGGCTGGTCCTGGCGGGCCTGCTGATCGGTAAGCCGGTGGGCATTCTGATCTTCGGCTGGGTGGCGGCGCGCCCGTTGAAGCTGGGCATTCCCGAAGGGATGCGGATCGTCGATCTGATCGTCATCGGCTTTGTCGCGGCGATTGGCTTTACCGTGTCGCTGTTCTTTGCGGCGGCGGCGTTCGATCCGGGCCCGGTGCAGGCAGCGGCGAAGATGGGCGCGCTCTTCAGCTTTGTGGCAGCGATCCTGTCCTTTGCGGCGGGCATCGTCTTCCGGGTGCAGAAACAGCACCTGTAAAGCCCTGCGCCCTGCGCCTATCTGAACGGGATGGTTCAGATAGGCGATACGATCTCACTGCGCACGCTGCTGCGCCGCTTTCCGGGGCGGATCGCGGTCACGTGGGGCCTGGTCCTGGTGGAGACGGCGCTGTTCGCGCTGCTTCCTCTGCTGATCGGCTGGTCCATCGACGGGCTTCTGAGCCAGGACACGGGCCCCTTCTGGCAGCTGTGCGGCACGCTGGGCGTGCTGCTGATGGTCGCGACGGGGCGGCGGGTGTTCGACACGCGGGCCTATGGCACCATGCGCGCCGCCTTCGGGCGCGCCCAGTCGGAGCGGCGGGGCACCGCGCCGGTCAGCCGGGTGAACGCGCAGGTGCTGATGGGCCGCGAGCTGGTCGATTTCCTGGAAACCACCGTGCCGGAGACGATGACCGCCTTCGTACAAGTGGTCGCATCCGTGATCGTGCTGGCGATGTTCAGCACGGTCCTGGCCGGGGCTGCCTTGGGCGCGGCGCTGGTGATGCTGGCCATTTACGGGGCTTTCGCGCGGCTGTTCTTCCGCCTGAACGGGCGGCTCAACGCCCGGACGGAGCGGCAGGTCGCCATCCTGAGCGCCGCGGCCCCGCGCGCGGTCGCCGCGCATTTCATGGGCCTGCGCCGGCATGAGGTGCGTCTGTCGGACGCCGAAAGCCTGATCTACGGCCTGATCTTCGCGGCGCTGCTGGTCATGCTGACCTTCAACCTGTGGTACGGCGCGACGCAAGTTGGCGCCAGCCCGGGCGAAATCTTCAGTATCGTGACCTATTCGATGGAGTTCCTGCAGGCCGCCGTGATGCTGCCCATCGCCTTGCAGCATTGGACCCGCCTGGCCGAAATCACGCAGCGCATCAACGCGGACCAGACATCCGTTAACAAGACGTAAACAATGGAGCGGATACGTCGACAATTCACGACGTATGGGCCATAATCTGGCCAAGATTGGGGACTAGAGGTTAACCAATGCCCTGTTAATGGGGCGCGCAGACCCACATCTGATGGGGACCGCACATAATCACGAGGGCCAGAGCAGCGGGCCATGTTGGAATTCGAAAACGTCTCCAAGTCCTTTTGGACGGGATCGCACCGGAAGGTGATCCTGGACCAGGCCTCGTTCCGGGTGGAACTGGGGCGGTCCATGGGCATCCTGGCGCCGAATGGGACGGGCAAGACGACGCTGATCAACATGATGGCGGGGCTGGAGAAACCCGACGAGGGCAAGATCCGGCGGATGTGCAACATCTCGTTCCCGCTGGGCTTTATGGGCGGTGTCGTCTCCAAGATCTCCGCGATGGAGAACGCGCGCTACATCGCGCGCATCTACGGGCTGGACGCCGATTACGTGGAAAGCTTCTGCCGCTGGCTGTGCGGTCTGGGCGAGTATTTCGACCAGCCGGTGGGCACTTACAGCGCCGGGATGCGGGCGCGGTTTTCGTTCTCGCTGATGCTGGCGCTGGACTTCGACATGTACTTGATCGACGAGGGGATGCCGGGCACCACGGACGTGGAATTCAACAAAAAAGCGGGCGACATCCTGCGCGAGCGCCTGCGCACCACGACCATCGTTATCGTATCGCACCAGGCCAAGACGCTGGAGCAATTCGCGCGCGAGGCGGCCGTTCTACTGGACGGTAAGCTTCACGTGTTCGACACCTTGGAAGAGGCAAAGCAGCTTTATGACTACGAAACCCAAGGCTAGAAAATTCCGCATCAAACGCGGCGGCCCGGCTTTGGGCGGGCAAAGCGCCCTGCCCGGCGCGCCGGAGGGCGAGGCCGGTGCGCCGATGCCCGACGCGTTCGACACCGTGCGCGCACCGGACGCCGCAGCGCCTAGCGGGCGTGAGGCCTTGCGCGCGCGGATCGACCGGCCGGAGCCCGCGGGGGACGGCCCGCAGCCAGCCGCGCGGACCGGCGATGTCGCCTCCGCCACGCAGGTCGCGGGCGAGACAGATATCGACGCGATCAAACGCGAAGGCCTTACAGGCCGGCAATTGCGCATGGCGCGCCGGGTCGCACAAAAGCACGGGCTGGCACCGACCTCGGACCTCGATGCGGTGCGCCTTCTGCGGCAGAAGGGGATCGACCCGTTCCAACGCGGCACCATGCTGGAGCTTGTCGTGCCTGAAGGGGAAGAGCCAAAGGGCAAAGTGCCCGCCAAGGCGGATGCGGGCCGGAGCCGCGTGCAACTGCCCCAGACGATCAAGCCCGAACAGGTCCCTGCGACGGACGTGAACCCGGCCCAGCGCCGGGCCCAGGAAATCGCCGACATCCAGCGCGATATCGGCCGCCGCCGCCGCAAGCGCAGCGCACTGCTTCTGGTGCGGCTGGCCTTCTTCGTGCTGCTGCCGACGACGCTGGCGGGGTATTACTTCTACTCCGTCGCCACGCCAATGTACGCCACGCATTCCGCCTTCTCGATCATCACGAATGAGGGGAGCTCGGCCCCCGGCGGCTTCGGCGGGCTGCTGCCGTCGCAATTTGCGACCAGCCAGGACGCGATCATCGTGCAGGACTTCCTGACCAGCCGCGACGCGATGCTGCGGCTTAACGCGGATATGGGCTTCAAGGATCATTTCAGTCAGGAGCGGATCGACCCGATCCAGCGTCTGGACCCCGAGCCGACCAATGAAGAGGCCTACAAGATCTACAAGAAGAACGTGAAGCTGGGCTACGACCCGACCGAAGGCGTCATGCGGATGGAAGTGGCGGCGGCCGATCCGGCGACCTCCGCCGCGTTCTCCAAACAGCTGATCGGCTATGCCGAAGAGCGGGTGAACTCCCTCAGCCAGCAAAAGCGCGAGGACGGGATGCGCGACGCCCGCGAAAGCCTGGAGCGCGCGCAGGCCGAGCGGCGGGAGACCCAAGAGGCGCTGGTGCGCTTGCAGATCGAGGGTCAGACGCTCGACCCCGAAGGCGTGATCGGCGCCCTGCGCGGTCAGATCACGGAAATCGAAGGCCTGATGATCGAGAAGGAGATCGAACTGGCCAGCCTTCTGAACAACGCGCGGCCCAACACCAGCCGCGTCAGCGCGGTGCGCGGCGATCTCGAAGTGCTCCAACAGCAGCTCGACAAGCTGAACGCGCGGATGATCGATGTGAGCCAAGGCGAAAACTCGCTGGCCGAATTGGCCGTGCGCCTGCAGATGGCGCAAGCCGACCTCGCCGGGCGCGACATGAACGTGCAATCGGCCCTCACAGGGTTGGAAGCCGCGCGGGCGGAGGCGAACAAGCAGGTCCGATATCTGGTCGTGGGCGTTCAGCCGGTGGAGCCGGACGAGGCAGCGTATCCCCGCGCGTTCGAGAATACGATCCTGGCCTTCCTGATCTTCGGCGGGATATATCTGATGGTGTCGCTCACGGCGTCTATTCTTCGCGAACAGGTCTCTTCCTAACATGACAGATGTCACGATCGGCGACCTTGTCGTCGGCACCGCACAGCCCCTGACCATCATCGCGGGGCCCTGCGCGCTCGAAAGCCTGGACCTGGCCCAGCACATCGCCGGCACGGTCAAGGAGGCCTGCGCCGCGGCAGGCGCGCAATTCATCTTCAAGGCCAGCTATGACAAGGCCAATCGCACCTCGCTGTCCGGCGGGCGCGGCATGGGCATCGACGCGGGGCTGAAGACGCTGCAAGCTGTGCGGGACGGGATCGGCGTGCCGGTCCTGACGGACGTGCACAACGAGGCGCAATGCGCCACCGCCGCCGAGGTGGTCGACGTCCTGCAAATCCCGGCCTTCCTTTGCCGTCAGACCGACATGCTTCTCGCGGCGGGAGAGACGGGCGCAGCGATCAATATCAAGAAGGGCCAGTTCCTGGCGCCCTGGGACATGGCCAACGTCGCGGCTAAAGTCGCCTCGACGGGGAACGAGCGGATCCTTCTGACGGAGCGGGGCACCTCCTTCGGCTACAACACGCTGGTCGCCGACATGCGGTCCCTGCCGCAAATGGCCGCGACGGGCTATCCGGTGGTCATGGATGCGACCCATTCGGTGCAGCAACCTGGCGGAAAAGGCGGCAGTTCGGGCGGGCAGCGCGAATTTGCACCGCTCATGGCCCGCGCCGCCGTTGCGATCGGCGTCGCGGCGGTGTTTATCGAAACGCATCCAGACCCGGATACCGCGCCCAGCGACGGGCCCAACATGATCTATCTGAAGGACATGCCGGACCTCGCCCAGCTTTTGATGCAGCTTGACCGCATCGCCAAGGCGCATCCAGTCCAGATTTAGCACTCCCCACATTTCGACACGATGAGGCTTTCCATGACCAAACCCGCCCCCGAGGTGACGCAGAACACTTGGGCGTTTCTGCGCGACGCGATGATCACGCCGACGGGCTTTCGCGAATACGACGCGCGCTGGCAGTACCCGGGGGAGATCAATCTGCCGGGCGTAACCGCTTTGGGCCTAGGCCTCGGCACGCAGATGCACGCGCGTGGCATCGATCCGGTCATCGCGGTCGGTAACGACTACCGGGACTATTCGCTGAGCATCAAGAACGCGCTGATCCTGGGGCTGATGCAGGCGGGCATTCAGGTCAAGGATATTGGCCCGGCCCTGTCGCCGATGGCCTATTTCAGCCAGTTTCATCTGGACGTGCCCGCGGTGGCGATGGTCACCGCCAGCCACAACCCCAACGGTTGGACCGGGGTGAAGATGGGCTTTGAGCGGCCCTTGACCCACGGCCCGGACGAGATGGGTGAGCTTCGCGATATCGTGCTGGAGGGCCGCGGCGTGGCCCGCCCGGGCGGTGGCTATGAGTTCGTGGACGGGGTGCGCGAGGCTTACCTCGACGACCTGGTCGGTGACTTCAAATTGTCCCGGCCTTTGAAGGTCGTCTGCGCCACCGGCAACGGCACGGCCAGCGCCTTTGCGCCCGAGCTTTTCGCCCGGATGGGGGTGGAGGTCGTGGAAAGCCACAACACGCTCGACTACACCTTTCCCAACTACAACCCGAACCCCGAAGCGATGGAGATGCTGCACGACATGTCGGCCTCTGTCAAAGCGTCGGGCGCGGACCTCGCCTTGGGCTTTGACGGCGACGGCGACCGCTGCGGCGTGGTCGATGACGAGGGCGAAGAGATCTTTGCCGACAAGGTGGGCGTCATCATGGCCCGCGATCTGGCCAAGCTGCACCCCGGCGCGACCTTCGTGGCGGATGTGAAATCGACTGGCCTCTTCGCCTCCGACCCCGAATTGCAGGCGGCGGGGGTGAAGGCGGATTATTGGAAGACAGGCCACAGCCATATGAAGCGCCGGGTGAAAGAGATTGGCGCGCTCGCGGGGTTCGAGAAGTCGGGCCACTACTTCTTGGCGGAGCCTGTGGGCCGCGGCTACGATTGCGGGATGCGCGTCGCGGTGGAGATCTGCAAGCTGATGGACCGGAACCCGGACATGTCGATGTCCGATCTGCGCAAGGCCCTGCCCGTCACCTATGCGACGCCGACGATGTCCCCCTACGCGGCGGATACGGAAAAATACGACATCCTCGAGCGTCTGGTCGGCAAGCTGGTCGCCAAGCATGAGGCCGGGGAAACGGTCGGCGGCCGCGCGATCAAGGAGGTCGTGACCGTGAACGGCGCCCGCGTGATCCTCGACAACGGCGGCTGGGGGCTGGTGCGCGCCTCGTCCAACACGCCGAACCTGGTCGTGGTCTGCGAAAGCCCCGAAAGCGAAGACCAGATGCGCGCGATCTTCGCCGATATCGACGCCGTGATCCGCACCGAGCAGGGTGTTGGGGACTACGACCAGACGATTTGAGGGGCGGTTCCTCACGACCTGTCCTGATGCAAGTATCTTTCGACGTTTAGCACACCGGCCTCCGCGAGGAGGCCGACACGCCGACCGCCCCCCTGTGGGCGGCGTGTTCCACGCCACCCACGCGGTCGGCTTGGGCTGAGCGGGGTACCCGGCGGCGGTGCGCAATGAATGCGCACCCTACGGATGGGCATCCGGTTGACCGACTGTCTTAGCCTTCAGGTCTCCTTAGGAGGCCGACATGCCTGCCGACCCCTGCGGCGGGAAGGGGCCTGAGTTGAAAGATCGGCTTTACCCTCAGTCGAACAGCCGCCGGAGCGCGTTGCCGACCTCGTTCTCGATGGCCTCTTTCGCCGCATCCTCGACGGATTGGCCCTCGCGCCGGGTCACGCCCAGCTCTTCCTCGACCTTCCGCTTCACAGCGTCATCCACGCGGTCCTTCAGCGCCTCCTTCTCTTCGGCGAGGTTCAGGTCGATGGCTGCCTCGAGGTCCGGGCGGATACGCGGGCTGGCCCAGGGGCCGGTGATCCGAACGGGGATCGCGATACCGTTCCCTTCATTCGCATTCAGCGCGATGGGCGTGAAGGTGTAGTCGAGATCCTGCGCCCCCAGCCCGATCCGGCCTTTCCCGCGCGCCTCGTAGCTCGCCAGCTTGAAAAGCAGATCGTCATTGCGCAGATTGCCGCCCTCCATCGTGTAGGTCATGCCCAGCGAGTTGAAGATCGTCGTGCCGCCACCCGCCTGGCCCGAGCGCATGAGCCGGTCCAGATCGATCCCCTGGATCGTCCCCTGCCCCACGCTGACAGCGCCCTGCCCAGACAGCGAGTTCATGATCGCGTGGAGCGAATTGCCCACGCCCAAAAACCGCATCTCCGCATCCGCGGCGCCCGTCAGGCGGGAGATGTCCACCGCATCGGTCAAAAGCGGCTGCAGGCCGATGCCCCGCGCGTTGAGGTTGCCGCCCACGGACAAACCGTTGCGGTTGTTCATCACGAATTGCCCGGTGACCACGCCGTCATAGGCCTGGACCTCGCGCAGCTCGAACACGGCGCGGCTGTTGTCGTTGGTCAGCAGCGCGCGCGTCGCGCCAAGTCTGAACGCGCCCAGATCGACGGAGGTCGCGCGCAGGCCAATTTCTCCGTTAAAGGCGGCGAGGCCGGAGGCGTCGATGGGCGCGCGGCTCCACCCGGCCTCTGCCGCAGCGCCGCCGCCGGAGCCGCTGCCGCCCGGATCGGTGAGGCCCGTCAGGTCCAAGGCGCCGGCCTCAAAGCTCGCGTTGACGCGGGGCGTGCCGTTCAGGGACACGTCCGCCGCGCCGTTCAGGCGGTTGCCGCCGAGGTTGGCCGACAGCCCGCGCAGGGACAGAGTACGGTCTTCGGTCAGCGTCAGATCGGCCTGCGCGTCGATGCTGCGCCCCAGCCCGCGGGGCAGATCCGCGCCCAGAAGGCCCATGGCGCGCAGGAAGGCATCGGTGTCCGGCAGGTCAAGCGCCAGCGCGCCCGCCACGGCGCCGGCCGTGCTGGCCCTCCCGGTCAGGCGCGCGGTGCCGCCCGCGGCGCTCAGCCGGACATCCACGGGCTGCACTTGCCCCCCGATAAAGCCCGCGAACGCGTCGATGTCTGCCGCCACCGTCACCGGCGCGCCCGCGGGCCGTAGGACCGCGTCGATTTGCGCCGGGCCGCTCCGCTGCGGCCAGTCGAGGTCCAGATCGACCCCGCCATATTTCACCAGGTCTGCCCCTTCGGCGTCGTAGATCAGCGTGGCGTCGGTGACCGACAGCCGCTGGATCGAAAAGGCGCGCGGGGGCGTGTCCGGGTCCACCTCAGTCTCGATCTGCGCCGCGCCAGACCCGTCCGTGAACTGCCAGGAGGCGCGGCCGTCGGCGCGCTGCTCGAGCCGGATGGTGGGGCTGGCGGCCTCGATATTGGTGATGCGAATCTCGCCCCGGATCAGCGCGGCGGCGTCGATGCCGATGGCGGCGTTCTGCGCGGTCAACATCGGCCCCTGTTCGGACCAGTCGGCATTGCCGACCTCCAGCCCGCCAGCGCTGACGCCGAGGACGGGCCACAGCGTCATCGACACATCGCCGGTGATCGACACGTCCCGCCCTGTCGCAGTCCGCAACTGATCCGCGGCGATACGCGCGATGCGGTCGGCGGGCAGGAAGAAGAGCGAGGCGACGGCGACCACGAGGATCAACAGAAAGACGCCGAACAGGCGGGCGATCAGGCGCATGGGGCCTCCGGTTTTCAGCTGCGACAAGGATACGCGCGGGGGCGCGTCGCCTCAATGGGTGCAGGCTGTACCCAACGCTTTATCCCCCGCCGCGCATCCCCTAAAACGCGGGGATGAGCACAAACCCGCCCGATCTGCGGCCGGACCTCGCGCCGCGCGCCCGCACCGATCACATTGCCCGCCCCGGTCAGCCGACGGTTGGCATGGTCAGCTTGGGCTGTCCAAAGGCGCTGGTCGACAGTGAGCGGATCCTGACCCGGCTGCGGGCGGAAGGCTACGGCATCTCGCCCGATTACAGCGGGGCGGATGCGGTGATCGTGAACACCTGCGGCTTCTTGGACTCGGCCAAGGCCGAAAGCCTGGAGGCGATTGGAGAGGCGCTGGCGGAGAACGGGCGCGTGATCGTCACGGGCTGTTTGGGGGCGGAGCCAGGCTACATCACCGGCGCGCACCCAAAGGTTTTGGCCGTGACGGGGCCGCACCAATACGAACAGGTTCTGGACGCCGTGCATGCAGCCGTGCCGCCGGACCCCGACCCGTTCATCGACCTTTTGCCGGCGAGTGGCGTGAGCCTGACCCCGCGGCATTTCAGCTATCTAAAGATTTCCGAAGGCTGCAACCACTCGTGCAAGTTCTGCATCATCCCCGACATGCGCGGGCGCCTTGCCTCGCGGCCCCACAAGGCGGTGATGCGGGAGGCGGAAAAGCTGGTGGAGGCCGGGGTGCGCGAGCTGCTGGTGATCAGCCAGGATACCTCCGCCTATGGCACGGACTGGCCGCGGGACGTGCGGCGGGGCCTGACGGAGCAGCCGATCACGACGCTGGCCCGCGATCTGGGCAGCCTCGGGGCCTGGGTGCGGCTGCACTACGTCTACCCCTACCCGCACGTGGCGGAGGTGGTGCCGCTGATGGCCGAAGGGGCGGTGCTTCCGTACCTCGACGTGCCGTTCCAGCACGCGCACCCTGACACGCTGCGCCGGATGGCGCGCCCGGCGGCGGCGGAGCGGACGCTGGACCGGATCGCGGATTGGCGCAGCATATGCCCGGACATCGCCGTCCGCTCGACCTTCATCGTCGGCTATCCGGGCGAGACGGAGGCGGAATTTCAGACGCTGCTCGACTGGCTGGACGAGGCACAGCTGGATCGGGTCGGGTGCTTTCAGTACGAAAATGTCGAGGGCGCACGGGCAAATGCGCTGCCCGATCATGTGCCGCCCGAGGTGAAGCAAGAGCGGTGGGAGCGGTTCATGGAGCGGGCGCAGGCCATCTCTGCCGCGAAGCTGGCCGCGAAGGTGGGCACGCAGATCGAGGTGATCGTGGACGCGGTGGATGATGAGGCCGCGACCTGCCGGACCAAGGCCGACGCGCCGGAGATCGACGGAACTTTCTATATCGACGAAGGGTTTGAAGGGCTCAGCCCCGGCGACATCGTCACCGCCCGCGTGGACGAGGCGGACGCATACGACCTTTGGGGCACGCGCACCTAGAGGACAAGTCTTGCAATGTTCTTACTTTGTTCCCATATTGAGAACAACGGAGGATAGCATGACCCATCCAAATCTCTTCACCGGCGACGCCGTGGCCCCCGTGCCCAGCCCCGCCACCGAAAAGCAGTTGGCCTTTGCGCAGTCCATCGCACGGCGGACCGGGGCGGCCTTGCCGAGGCACGCGGCGCAGGATCGGCGCGCCCTATCGGCGTGGATCGACGCGCACAAACCCAAAGCACCGGAAGGCCGGTTGGCGGCGCTGCCCTCGGCCAAGCAAGTCGCGTTTGCAGAGCGGATTGCGCGGCTGAAACGGCGCCAGGTGCCTGCGGAATGCTTCAAGGACCGCACGCTGATGTCGCGCTGGATCGACGGAAACCGCCCGCGATAAGGTGTCGCGCGGCCCTGGCGGGCGCGGTCTCGGCCCGTATGTCTGACGCATGGAGGGCGCGAGATGGCCAGTGATGAAACCGAAGTGTTGTACAACGCCGATTGCCCGGTCTGCCGGTTCGAGATCGACCATTACGCGGACTACGTAGGCAAAACGGGGCTGCCGATCCGCTTTGACGATCTGAATGCCTCCGAACTGACGCAGTGGGGTCTAAGCCCGGAAGACGCGGCGCGCCGGCTGCATGTGCGCAAGGACGGACAGATCTACGCCGGTATCCCCGCCTTCATCGTCTTGTGGCAAGACATGCCGCGCTATCGCTGGCTGGCGCGTGTGGTTGGCTTGCAGGGCGTGCATTGGGCAGCGTGCAAGGTTTACGACTACGTCCTGGCACCCGCGCTCTTTGCCTGGCACAAGCGGCGGCAGCGCCGCGCCGCGGCGTAAAACGCGGCGGCGTCGCTTACAAATTTGCCGCGACGCGCCGGACGGTGGCGATGCGCTGCGCGTTCGGCGGGTGTGTGCCCAGGAAGCGGTCGCCGGGATCGGGGATGCGGTTGAAGAACTCTGCCCCACGCACCGGATCGTAGCCCGCGCGGTGGGTGATGATTGTGCCGAGCGCGTCGGCCTCCAACTCGAACTCTTTGGAATAGGTCCGTGCGCCGACCTGGGCGCCAAGCCGCTGGGCCGACTCCACGTCCGCCGTGTTGCCGCCCGCCAGCGTCGCGAGGCCCGCGAGCAGCACCGCGCCCGCGACAGCGTTCTCGCGCGAGCGGTCAATATGTCCTTCGATATGGTGCGCCGCCTCGTGCCCGAGGACGAAGGCAACCTCGTCCGCGTTCGAGGCCTCGCGCAAGAGCGCCAGGTTGAAGACGATCACCGGGCGCCGGTTCTCATCGAGCGTCTGGAAGGCGTTGGCCGGTTGGCCGGGCCGGTCGTCGATCACGATACGAAAATCGCAATTGACGCCGCTGGTGCGCCGGCGACATTCGCGTTCGGCCACAGGCTCCATCTGCCGCGTCACTTCGGCAAAGGCGCGCTGCGCGTCGGCGACGTTGCGAATGACGGTCGGCTGGGCCGTCGGCGCTGGGCCGGGCGCGGTGGTGACGACCTCATCACAGGCGACCAGGGCCATCAGGCCCAACAGCAGGGCGGGAAGGGAAAGACGCATGGCACTCCTCGCGCGGCGACAACGCGCTTGAGTTTATCACGCTGCGCCGCGGCTGCCAGTCCCCGCGCGTTCACGCGCCCGTGCGCTTGCAACTTGCCGCCGCCGGGGCGAGGGTCGGGCCATGTTTACCATCGAGCATGAATTCGACTCGACGCTGATCACCCTGGTGGACGAGGGCCAAGCCCCGCTGCAGGAAGACGTGATCGTCAACGCCTTTGCGGAGGTCATCACGGTCGAGCAATACGACGCCCGCACCGACACGACGCTGCGCATCCATCTCAGCCCAGAGCAGGTGCGCGACCTGGCGGCGGCGCTCGATCTGCCCGAAGGGGCCTACCAATTGCGGAAGGAAAGCTAATGGCAACGGGTCAGCGCATTTCGACCTATTTCGAGGGCAAATGGCACGACGGCGACGTGCCAATCATGCGCGGCGCCGATCATGGCGCCTGGGTCGGATCGACCGTGTTCGACGGCGCGCGCATGTTCGATGGACGGGCGCCGGACCTCGCCAAGCATTGCGCGCGGGTCAATGCCTCTGCCGAGACGCTGATGCTGACGCCGACGCACACCGCCGAAGAGATCGAGGGGATCGTGCGCGACGGGCTGAAGCGGTATTCGGAACACGACACCGTCTATATCCGCCCGATGTATTGGGGCATCGATGGCGACGTGTCGGGTATCGTGCCCAAGCCGGGCGTCACGGGCTTTGCCATCAGCCTGGAAGTGCTGCCCATGGCGCCGCCGGACGCCGCGGTCACGCTGGGCCGGACCCGGTTCCGCCGCCCGGTGCTGGAGGACAACGTGGTCAATGCCAAGGCCGGCTGCCTTTATCCCAACAACGCGCGGATGCTGGCGGATGTACGCTCGCGCGGTTTCGGCAACGCGCTGGTGGCCGACGCGATGGGCAACGTCGCCGAAAGCGCGACGGCTAATGTCTTTATGGTCAAGGATGGCGTCGTCTTCACCCCGATCCCAAACGGCACGTTCCTGGCGGGCATCACCCGCGCCCGGCACATGAAGAACCTGCGCGCCGACGGGGTTGAGGTGGTCGAACGGGTCCTGTCCTTCGACGATTTCGCGGATGCGGACGAAGTGTTCCTGAGCGGCAATATGATGAAGATCACGCCCGTGACCGGCTTCGAAGACACCTCCTACCAGATCGGTCCGATCACACGGCGCGCGCGGGAGCTCTACTGGGATTGGGCGGCCAGCGCATGAGGCCGCTGGAATGTTGGTTCGAATTTGCGAGCACCTATAGCTATCTCGCGGTGATGCGGGTGGAGGCGGCCTGCGCCGCGCATGGCGTCCTGCTGGTCTGGCGTCCGTTCCTGCTCGGCCCGGTCTTTGCGGCGCAGGGCCTGACGGACAGCCCGTTCAATATCTATCCCGCCAAGGGCCGGTATATGTGGGACGACATGGCGCGCTGCTGCGCCGCCCAAGGGCTTGCCTGGCAGCAGCCGAGCGTCTTTCCCCGCGGCTCACTTTTGGCGGCGCGGATCGCGGCGGGCCATGCGGACGCGCCCTGGATCGGCGGGTTCATCCGCGCGGTCTACACCGCCAATTTCGCCGAGGACCGCGATATCGGTGACGACGCGGTGATCGCAGCGATCCTGGCGGAGCTCGGCCAGGATGCGGAGGCTGTGGCCGCGCGGGCCTTAACGCCGGAGGTCAAGGCAGCCCTGCGCGCGCAGACCGAGGCGGCGCAGGCGCGCGGCGTCTTCGGCGCGCCGACCTTCACGGTGGGCGAGGACCTCTTCTGGGGCAACGACCGGCTGGAGATGGCGCTGGAGGCCGCAGGCTGACTTGCGCGGACGTGGCCCTTGGGCCATGCTGCCCGCCGGGCCATTCGGGAGGGCAGGATGCGCAAATTCATGGTCGTGCTGGACGACAGCCGCGAATGCCTGAACGCGATGCGCTTTGCCGCGATGCGGGCGGCTCATACGGGCGGCGGCGTAACCATCCTGTCGGTCATCCCGCCCGATGACTTCAATCACTGGATCGGCGTGGGCGAGGTGATGCGCGAGGAGGCGCGCGAGCGTATTCACGCCCATTTCGAGGTCTTTGCCAAATGGATGCGCGACCGCCAGGGGATCGACCCGAACCTCGTCATTCGCGAGGGCCAGCCGGTCGATGAAATCGTCGCCCAGGTGCGTGAGGATGCGGAGATCGGCGTGCTGGTCCTGGGCGCGGCGGTCGACAAGAAGGGGCCCGGCCCGCTCGTCACCCAGCTGACGCGCAACGCGGGCAGCCTGCCGATCCCGATCACCATCGTGCCCGGCGATCTGAGCAAGGAAAAGCTGGAGGCGATCACATGATGCGGCTCGGTCTTGCCGTGCTGTGCCTGGCCTGGGCCGGCGCCGCCGCCGCGCTGGACGCCGAACGGCTCAGCGGGGCAGAGCAGCGGTATCTGCAGGCCGCTTTGGCGTACGAGGGAACTTATCAGGGCCGGATCGACGGGCGCTGGGGCCGCGGCTCGCGCGGGGCGCTGGCGGCGGTACCGGCAGGTCAGATCACGCCGCTTCTGCGCCGCTTCGAAGGGGTCCTGTCCCGCGGCGGCTGGGCGGTTGCGACGGGTGCGGGCGGGCAGATGAGCTTCCTCCTGCCCTTCGCGGAGATGCGCAACCAGGGCACTAGCGCGACGGGGGCAGACCAGGAGCGGCGGGACGGCAGCCTGAGCGTGCGGTCGCTGCAAGCCGATGCCGGGACGGTCCGACAATTGCACGAGGCCGCGCGCAGCACCCAGGCGCCGGGGACGGACCGCCTCGCGCTCGACCAGCCGGAACTGCGCGTCACCTCGGTCCGCCAGCGCGATGGCCGGACGCTCTACCTGCGCTCCGAAGATGCGGTGACCGGCAATTGGGCCACCACGATCGTCGAATGGGCGCCCTCGGCGGAGGCGGAAGCGCGGGTGATCGTGGCCAGCGTGCGGATCGGTGGCCAGCCGATGATCACGCTGGGCACTGGCGCGCTGAGGGCCGCGCATGACGGACGCCAGCCTCGGCCTGCGCCGCCGCCCGTGTCGGACAAGGGCTGGGATCCCTGGAACGACCAGCCGCTGCCCAGCGCGCCGGCCCGGCGCGAGGGGCGCGCGGGCATCGGCTTCTACATCAACAACACGGACTTCATCGTGCCGCGAAGCGCGGTGCAGGCCTGCGGTGGGCGGCGCGTGCAGGTGGCGGGCGGCGGCCGGGCCCGCACGCTCGACGTACCGATGGGGCCGCTGGTACTGATGACGAGCGCGCGCCGCTCCGCCCAGTGGCTGAGCCTCAGCGCATCGGGCACCGAAGGCAGCACCGGCGCGGCGGCGCAGGCCCTCGCCGTAGCGCCCGACGGCTGGAGCGCTCACCGCGGGCGGGCCGTGCGCACCGCGCTGCTGACGGACATCCCGCCCATCTTCACTGGCGGCCTGCCGGTGGCGGATTTGCCGACCGGGCCGGGATTTCGGGGTGCACCCCTGCTGGACGGGCGGGGCCACGTCTTTGGCGTCGCAGTGGGGCCAGCCGATGTCAGCCGCCTGCCCCGTATTTTGCGCCCGCGATCGGGCGGGCGCCTGGCCTCCGTCGCCTCCACTGCAGGGATCGGCGCGGCACTGGAGGCGCGGGGGATCCTTTACACCGCGGCGCCGCCGCCCGCTGCCCGCTACCGGATGGACCCGGCACGCGCGCTGGTCAGCTTGGATTGCGCGCAGGGCTAGTTTAGAATGGTTCCAATCCTTGACACAGCTCAGCTGGCCCCGCATATCAGGCGCAGCCCTGTCAGAAAGGCCCGCGCCGATGTTCATCCAGACTGAATCCACGCCCAACCCCGCAACGCTCAAATTCCTGCCCGGTATGACCGTGCTGGAGATGGGGACCGCCGACTTCCCCACCGCAGACACTGCCGCGAAAAGCCCGCTGGCGCAGCGCATCTTCGGGGTGAGCGGCGTCACCGGCGTGTTCTTCGGCATCGACTTTGTGACCGTGACCAAAGACGACGCGTCCGAATGGGACCACATCAAGCCTGCCATCCTCGGCGCGATCATGGAGCATTACCAATCCGGCGCGCCGGTGATGGAAGAGGGCGCGCCCGCCGCCTCCGGCCACGCAGAAGGCAATGAGGAAGACAAGGTGATCGTCGGCCAGATCAAAGAGCTTCTGGACACCCGTGTGCGCCCTGCCGTCGCCCAAGATGGCGGCGACATCACCTTTCATGGCTTCGACCGCGGCGTCGTTTACCTGCACATGCAAGGCGCATGCGCGGGCTGCCCGTCCTCGACCCTGACGCTGAAGATGGGGATCGAGAACCTCTTGCGCCATTACATCCCCGAAGTGACCGAAGTGCGCCCGGTTGCCGTCTGAACCAGCCATTCTGGCTTTTGACACGTCGGCGGCGCATTGCGCCGCCGCGTTGCTATTCGGGGGCCGGATCGTCGCCCAGACGTGCGAGGAGATGGCGCGCGGTCAGGCGGAGCGGCTGATGCCGCTGCTAGGTGAGGTGCTCGCCTATGAAGGCATGTCCTGGCGCGACCTGGACCGCATCGGTGTCGGCGTAGGCCCAGGCAATTTCACTGGCATCCGCATCGGCGTATCGGCGGCGCGCGGCCTGGCGCTTGGGCTCGGGATCCCGGCGGTGGGCGTGAACACGTTCGACGCGATCGAGGCGCATGTTGGGCAGCACTGTGTGCCGTGCGTGGCCGCGCCGCGCGGGCAGAGCTACCTGCGGGACAGGACGACGGGGGAGCCATACCTCGCCACGCAGGACGAATTGCTGGACATGATGGAAGACGGTGTCCTGGAGACGTCCAAGGGTGCGTGGATCGCGGGTGCTATCGGGCGCGTCGCCGCGGAGCGCGCGGCGGAGCCGCGCACGCCCCCTGCCCCGCTCTACATCCGCCCAGCCGATGCCGCGCCGGCGCGGGATGATGGGCTGCGCCTGCTGTGACGCCCGCCGCGCTGGCCGCCCTGCACGCGCGGGCGTTCAACACGGGCTGGACGGCGCAGGCCTTCACCGACCTGCTGGACAGCCCGACCACCCACCTTTTCACCGCGCCAAACGCCTTTCTCCTGGCCCGCATCATCGCGCCGGAGGCCGAAGTTTTGACCCTCGCCGTCGCACAGGAAGCCCGCCGCCAGGGTCGCGCCCGCGCGTTGGTCGCGCAGCTCAGCGCGGCGGAAGGGGTCGAAGAAATTTTCCTCGAAGTGGCCGAAGACAACGCGGCGGCGCGCGCGCTATATGCGGCATGCGGCTTTGCCGAGGTCGGCCGGCGCCGCGCCTACTACGCCCGGGCCGGCGGCGCGGTGGATGCGGTGCTGATGCGGTGGGCGGCGGCGCCGGTTCCCGCCGGGTCAGCGGGCGGAATCGGTTGACCCTGCTGCGGAATCCACGCCTTAATGCGCCCCATCCGCAGCCGGGAAGGCAGATGCCACGCGCCCGGCCACCAAAACCGGGAGACACCTATGACCATGATGAAATCCTTCCTCGGCACCGCCGCGGCCCTGGCGCTGAGCGCGGGCGCTGCGCTTGCCGAACCGGCGCTGATCTTCGATCTGGGCGGCAAGTTCGACAAGTCGTTCAACGAGGCCGCGCATAACGGCGCGACCCGCTGGGCCGAGGAAACCGGCGGCACCTACCGCGAGATCGAGCTGCAGTCCGAAGCCCAGCGCGAGCAGGCCCTGCGCCGCTTCGCCGAAGCGGGCCTGAACCCGATCATCACCATGGGCTTTGCCATGGCCGATCCGCTCAGCGCCGTGGCGCCCGATTACCCCGACACCAAGTTCGTCGCGATCGACGTGACCTGGCTCGACTCGCCCAACATCCGCCAGATCGGCTTTGCCGAGCATGAAGGCAGCTACCTCGTCGGCATGATGGCGGGCCTGGCGTCCGAGACGGGCACAGTGGGCTTCATCGGCGGCATGGACATCCCGCTCATCCGCCACTTCGGCTGCGGCTACGCGCAAGGCGTCAAGGCCGTGAACCCCGACGCGACCGTGATCGCCAACATGACCGGCACCACGCCCAGTGCCTGGAACGACCCGGTGAAGGGCTCCGAGCTGACCAAATCGCAAATCAGCCAGGGCGCTGACGTGATCTATGCCGCGGCTGGCGGCACCGGCGTGGGCGTTCTGCAGACGGCGGCGGACGAGGGCAAGCTGTCCATCGGCGTCGACAGCAACCAGAACTACCTGCACCCGGGCTCGGTCCTGACTTCGATGCTCAAGCGTGTGGACGTCGCCGTCTACGACGCGATGAAGGCGGGCACGGATGTCGAAACCGGCGTCTTCACCCTGGGCCTCGCCGAGGAAGGCGTGGGATTTGCCATGGACGAATTCAACGCCGAGCTGGTCAGCGACGAGATGGAAGCGCAGGTCAACGCCGCGCGTGACGCCATCATCGCGGGCGATACCGAAGTCGTCGCCTACTACACCGACGACAGCTGCCCGGTCCTGAACTTCTAAGGCCCCGAGGCACTGAAAACAGGGCCGCGCCGCATCCCGGCGCGGCCCTTTTGCAGACATGGACATCGCATGACCGCTCCCGCAATCGAGCTAAAGGGCATTTCCAAAGCCTTCGGCCCCGTTCAAGCGAACAAGGATATCTCCATCCGCGTGATGCCGGGCACGATCCACGGGATCATCGGCGAAAACGGCGCGGGCAAATCGACCCTGATGAGCATCCTCTACGGCTTCTACAAAGCCGACGCGGGGGAGATTTTCATCAGCGGGAGCAAAGTCACCATCCCAGACAGCCAGGCCGCCATCGCGGCGGGCATCGGCATGGTGTTCCAGCACTTTAAGCTGGTGGAGAATTTTACGGTTCTCGAGAATATCATCCTCGGCGCCGAAGACGGCGGGCTGCTGCGGCCGTCCCTGACCAAGGCGCGCAAAAGCCTGGTGGAGCTGGCGGCGGAGTACGAGCTGAACGTCGATCCCGACGCGCTGATCGAGGATATTGGCGTGGGCATGCAGCAGCGGGTGGAGATCCTCAAGGCGCTCTACCGCCAGGCCGACATCCTTATTCTGGACGAGCCGACGGGCGTGTTGACCCCCGCCGAAGCTGACCAACTGTTTCGCATCCTCGCGCGCCTGCGCGAAGAGGGGAAGACGATCATCCTGATCACCCACAAGCTGCGCGAGATCATGGAGATCACCGACACCGTGAGCGTGATGCGCCGCGGTGAAATGACGGCGACGGTGAAGACGGCGGAGACGTCTCCGGCCGAACTCGCCGAGCTGATGGTGGGCCGCAAGGTCCTGCTGCGCGTCGAAAAGGTGCCCGCAACACCCGGTGAGGTGATCCTCGACATCCAGGGCCTCCGCGTCGTAGACGCCCAGGGCGTGGAGCGGGTCAAAGGCATCGACCTACAGGTCCGCGCGGGCGAAATTCTCGGCATCGCGGGGGTCGCGGGCAACGGGCAATCGGAACTCCTTGAGGTTTTGGGCGGCTATGCGGAGGCGACGGGCAGCGTGACCGTGTCGGGCCAGCCCATCGACCTGAGTGGCGCCCGTTCGGACGGCCAATCGCGCCGCGCCCGTGGCATCGCCCACGTGCCAGAATACCGCCAACGCGAGGGCCTGATCATGGACTTCGCCGCGTGGGAGAACACGGCGTTCGGCTATCACAAAGACGCTGCCTATCGCTCCGGCTGGCTGTCGAACAACGCAGCCATCAAGACGGCGACCCAGGAAAAGATGGACCGCTTCGACGTGCGCCCGCCCAATCCGCGCCTCGCGGCCAAGAACTTCTCCGGCGGGAACCAGCAGAAGATCGTCCTCGCGCGCGAGATCGAGC
>JBCDFL010000020.1:0-26370 GCA_039178165.1 Pseudomonadota bacterium
ACGACAAGCGTATGGCAGGGCGACGCGCTGTGTGCAGCGTCCCGCAGGCTGTCGCCTTGCGCGTTCAAAAGCTGCCGCAGCCCATCGACCCGAGGCGCATTCGCCGAGAACGCAATATGTGACATGGGGTGGGCTCCTTTTATCGTCGCGACCCCGCAGGCGTTTGGCCGGTTGGGGACATGTCCGTGCGTGTCTGTTCTCCATTTGGTCCAGATTCGGTTAACAAACGCTTATAAAGCGCAGTTTTCTGAAAATCTGAGATTCTTCTGATCGAGATCGGCCCTCCGAAACGGCCGAATTTCGGCCTTCTGTCCTAAAACAGGAGGCCGCACCGCCGTTGTTGCCCGCGTATGTTTTGAAGGGAACGCACCATGAACCTCGCCCAAGGCATGTATCGCCGAAGCGCTGGCCCGCTCGCGCAGCCGGCCAGTGACCCGCATGAGATCGTCGCCGTGACCCTGCGCCAACTCTTACGCTCTTTGCAGGTCTTGGAGGCCGCGCAGCGCAATGGTCACCCGTTCAAAAGCGATGTGCTGAACCGGGCCCTCACGGCGATTTTCATCTTGCAGAGCAGCCTGGATTTCGAGCGCGGCGGGCAGATCGCTCAGGAACTCTTCGCGCTGTACGAATTTTGTCGCCATCACGTCTTCAAGGCGTGGCGGGGCGAAGAGGGCGCGCGGCTCGAGGAGGCTGTGTTCGCCATGTCGGAGATTCTGGAGGCCTGGGAAGCCATCGGCGCGCAAGCGCGGAAATCGGCCTGATGGACCAGGTTGTCGAACAGATGGAGGCCCGTGCGCAGGCCGAACGCCTGGGCGCCCTGGTGGCGGATTTGGAAGGCGCGGCGGGGCGTGGTCACCTCGCAGAGGTAAGGCGTCTTGCGGTTCGCATTGAGCACCTCGCGCGCGGTTGGGCGGAGGACAATGGCCCTGACAAGCCGGGCCGCAGCTTTGGTGCGCAGGTGGCTTTGATCGAAGCGGCGCGGGCGGCCTCCGCCCGGGTACGCCAGCAGGTCGAAACGCTCAGACGCCGGGCAGAGCAGGATGTGCAGGACAGTGCGCGCCGGGGCGTCTATTCGCGCGTGAATGCGGCGGGGCTTTGACCCGATGCGGGGCGCCCATCCCTGCCGGACATGCCATCGTCTGAGGCTCTTCCTCACGGTGGGCGCCGGCCTGTTGATCGCGATTTACCTTCAGCCCGAATGGGCAGTTGCGGCCGCGGGATTGATGCCGCCCCCCCTGTGGATTGGCATGGCCCTGTGCGCAGCGTCGGTGATCGGACTGGCCCTTCGCATCAGGGCCGAGCGCGCGCGGCGCGATCTAGACTGATGCGGGTTTGACTGTCGTCTTTGCGGGGTTGCCGAGGGGTCCCGTTCGGCAGGCCAGTCGCGCGCTAGTGCTCCCGCTACGAGGCCGGCGCGACCGCCCATTTGGCGATCAGGATTTCCCGAACCGCCGGGGGCAACCCCTCGCGCCTCAGTTCGGCGTTGATTGCGCCGCGCATCGCTTCCGGGAACGCCGCCCGCAGCGCTTGCAGATCCGGAGACAGATCGCCCGCCTGGTCGAGGCTTTCCGCCAGCGCCATCGCTTCCTCCGCCAAGGTTCGCGTCACGGCGTTCAGGCTCGGCCCCAATTGCTGGCGAATGATCTGCTCTTCTCTGCGGACCATCACCGCGACGATATCGACCCCTAGCCGCCCGTACTCCGCCGGCAGCGGGATATCGACTTGGCGGCTGACCCGCTCATAGGTGCGAGTGTCCGCGCCGGCGGGGTCCTGTTCCGCCTCCGGGATGGGGGCGCGCTGCCCCTGGACTGCGCACAGCGCCACCGCGAACAGGGCGGGGATCGCCAGCGCCGGCACGAGCAAGAGCGCGAGAAATCTGCGTTTGTTGTTCTGAGCCTCATCCATGCGCGCCGCCATGCAAAAACGGTGCCATCCGCTAAAAAATCGCCCCGACCGTCCGTTGTTAAAGGCAATGGAAGGGGCGGGCTTCGGGTGCGCCCGCGCTGCGGGGGCGGAGTGAGGTGCAAAAGTGGATGACCAGAATTCGACGGCGACCCTGTCTTCCGATGGCCCAGGAGCCGATCCCTGGGCGCGCGGCCTTGTGGATCGCCCGACCCGGCTGGAAGATGTGGACCGGGTGGAGCGCCACCTTCCCGACATCCTCGGCCGGGCTCTGGCACGCAGCTGGATCGACGATGGTTTTTGCGATGCGCTGTGCAGCGACCCCAAACGCCTTTTGGAGCGATACGGCGTGACGTTGCCGCAGCACGTCATCCTCAGCGTCGAGGGGCGCGGCGGCGAACGCCCGCGCATCGTCGTATCGGAGATCGGGCGCGGATACCGCCCGCGCAGGCTGATGTTCCTGCAGTTGGTCATGGTTGCCGGTCGATGACGGGTCTGAGGCTTCTTCTTTTGACGCTTATGCTCTTCCTCGGGGCGGCCGCCGCCGCGACGTCCGACGAAGAGGCGGCGCAGGCTTCGGCGGCGCAGCGGGCCGGCGATGAGAGCCTTTTCAAGGAAGCGATGGCGTTTCTGCGCGCGGGTGCGGCGGCGGAGGCCGTGGAGCGTTTCAGCGGCCTTGCACAGCGAGGGCACAGCGCCGCGCAGGTCAACCTGGCCATTCTATATACGCGCGGAGAAGGGGTGCCGTCGAGCCGGATCGCGGCGAGTTACTGGTCGTGGCGCGCCCGCCTCATGGGGGATCGGCGGGCCATCGCGCTCAGCGATGCTTTGCTGGGCGCGCTGCCGCCCCGCTCGCGTAACGCCGTCGCGGACCGCCTGGCGCCCGATTTGGAAGAGCTTGCGGCCGAGGGGCGATTTCAGGCGTTTCTGGCGCTGGGCCGGCTGGAGACCGAGATACGGACGCCGCCCCGCCTCGATGAGGCGGGCGTGTGGCTGATGCTGGCCGCGGCGTTCGAGGTGCCGCGCGCGCCTGTGGTGCGCGACCGGCTGATCGCCGCCGAACCGGACGCGCGGCGGCTGGCGATGGAGGCGCGCGCGGGCGCCGCCTTTGCCGAGTGGTGTGCGCGCCTCGCGCCGCCGCTGCGCCCGGTCAGTTGCGGGCTTTCCGGGGCTGCACCGACGGGGGGCTAGCGACCCGGCGCGGCGCCGGGCTGATCCGGTTCATCAGGGCCTTGCCCTTCGCTCCGCGCGGCCTCCGGGCTTGCCGTTCGGCGCAGCCGGCTCAATAGGAAGGCGAGCCGCAGATCGAGGGCAGCGGCGCGTGCCGCGCCGTCTTCTTGGGTCTCGTAGGACGCTTTCAGGACGGCCTCGCCTTGTTCCGCCGGCAGCCGTTGGAGGCTGCTCAGGGCCATTGAACGCTTGGTTTTCGCGGCTTTCGACGCGCTGGTGCGGATCCGATATTTCTCCATGTCCGTCTCCATTTTCCGAACAGTTTTACGGGCTTCCTTGGCGGCCGGCCGCCACTTGGCACGGTAAGTGCAAAACGCTCACTGCAAGGACCGCGCCAATCGGCCGGCCCACGATTCACCAAGGAGGGTTTGATGGAGGCGATGTTTCGCCAGCAGATCGGGCATTTCGCGGACGCGCTGTCGCTGCACCAGCGGCGGGGGGAGCTGCTTGCCTCCAATATCGCCAACGCCGCGACGCCTGGCTTCAAGGCCCGCGATCTGGACTTCCAGGCGGTCTTGGCGGCGCGCGCGGGGCAGGGCGCGATGATGACAAGCGATCCACGGCACTTTGCGCACAGCGGCGCCGCCGCGGATGGGGCTGCCCAATTCCGGATCCCGGTGACCCCGTCGCTGGACGGAAACACCGTCGATCTGCCCGTGGAGCAGATGGAATTCGCCGAAAACGCGCTGCGGTACCAGATGAGCCTCAACTTTCTCAACCGACGTATTTCGAGCGCGATGGGCGCCATGCGAGAGGAATAACCTTTGGAACTGAACTCCGTTTTCGACGTGGCGCGCCACGCCATGTCCGCACAAATGGTGCGGCTGAACACGATCAGCTCGAACATCGCCAATGCCACCTCCGTGGCCTCGACCCGGGAGGCGGCGTACCAGCCGATGCGCCCGATGTTCGAGACGTTCTACGACACCCAAGCGGGCCTTTCGACGACGCGAGCGGCGGAGATCGTGACGCTAGAGCGTGATCCCGTGCGCCAATACCGCCCCGATCACCCCATGGCCGACGGCGACGGGTACGTCTTCACCGCCGCCGTGAACATGGAGGAGGAAATGGTCGAAATGCTGGAGGCGGGCCGACAATACCAGAACATTCTCGAGACTGTCTCCACCATGCGGACGCTGTTGGCCCGGACCGTCAAGATGGGCCAGGGGTAACGCGATGACGCTTATCTCAGGCACGGCCACCCCCGCTGCAAAC
The DNA here is from genome assembly GCA_039178165.1 of Pseudomonadota bacterium. Classification (GTDB taxonomy): domain Bacteria; phylum Pseudomonadota; class Alphaproteobacteria; order Rhodobacterales; family Rhodobacteraceae; genus JBCBCP01. Next base: position 4,348 of record JBCDFL010000020.1, read on the forward strand.
CCAATCCAGACCCCCGCGACCCCAAGCGCGGCGCCCAATGCCTCGGACCTCGGTCAGGACGATTTTTTGCTTCTGATGACGACGCAGCTGCAGAACCAGGATCCGTTCTCCCCGATGGACAACGATGCGTTCCTTGGCCAGCTCGCGCAATTCTCCACCGTTTCCGGGATCGAGCAGATGAATGCGACGCTGGCCTCGATGGCCGGAGATACCGGCTCGTCCCGGCTCACCGATGCCGCCTCAATGCTCGGGCGGTCGATCCTGGTGCCGGGCACCACCGCGCGGCCCGACGACACGGGGGCCATCACCGGCCTCGCCAATCTGAGCGCGGCCTCCGATGGCGTGACGGTGACCTATACGGATCCTGTCACCTCGGATGTGCTGCATGTGCAGGACCTTGGGCCGCGGCCGGCCGGATCGCTCGATCTGTCCTGGACGGAAGCGCCGTTCGGGATCGCGGATACGCGCGGCGAGGTGCGGATCAACGTGCAGGCGGGGCCGGATGTCGAGGTCGACACCTACATCTACGCCCGGGTCGAGGGGATCACCCTCGGCGGTGCGGGCGCGGGCGGCCTGATCTTCGAGATCGAGGATTACGGCATGCTCAGCGAACTCGAGGTCGCGGCGATCCGCTGACCCTAACCATCGGAAAGGAAATACAAAATGAGCTTTTACACCGCGCTGTCGGGCCTTAACGCCGCGCACCGAGACATCTCCGTGACGTCGAACAACATCGCCAACGTCTCCACCTTTGGCTTTCACCAAAGCCGGGCGGAATTCGCGGATATCTACCACAACAACGTCCAATTGTCCCCGTCCCACCAGGTCGGCGCAGGCGTCGATATCAGCCGTATGTCGCTGGATTTCAGCCAGGGCACGACGCTGTCGACGGGCAATGCCTTCGACTTGGCGATCCTGGGGCCGGGCTTTTTCATGACCCGGACGGGCCCAGACGAGGGCGCGGATATGGGCTTCACGCGGGCGGGCGCGTTCGGGATGAACGGCGAGGGGTTCGTCACGAATGCCGCGGGCCACTTCCTCAACGTCTTTCCGACCAGCCCGAACGGCTCCGTCCTGAGCACGTCGGAGACGGTGAACTTGCAGATCCCGCAGAGTTTCGGAACGCCCCAGCCCACCAGCGCGGTCGATCTGGCGGTGCAGGTGTCGCTGACCGATAATGGCGGTCAGGGCAGTCAGAGTGCGGTACCGGCAGCTGCGTTCGACCCGGCCGATCCGGCGACCTTCGCGTTCTCGACCGAGATTCCGATGCTGGACGAGGCGGGCAACGCGATCCCGGCGCAGGCGCATTTCGTGCTGGAAAACGCGCCGTCGGCGGCCGCGCCGGGCATATCCTATTCGCTGCAATTCGTCCGCAACGGCGAGGTTTTGGCCCCGCCCGCTGCTGCGCCGCAGCTGTCGTTCGACGCCAGCGGCGTGCAGACTGGCGCTGCGGGCCCCGTCGCCTTCACCGATGCCGCGGGCGCGTCCTATACGCTCGACCTGACCGGCTCGCAAACGACGCGCGATTCCTTCGCAGTCCTTTCCGTGACCCAAGATGGAGAGAGCGAGATCGATTTGTCTTCGGTCGACATCACCGATAACGGCCTGGTTTTCGCCAATTTCGGAGCCGACCGCTCCGTCGCAGTGGGGCAGGTTGCGCTCGCCACGTTCCCGAACCTTCAGGCGCTCAACCGCATTGGCGATATGACCTACCTGGCCTCGCGCGATGCTGGTGAGATGCGGACCGGCGCGCCGCTCGACAGCGGTTTTGGCGCGGTGCAAGCGGGCGCGGTTGAGCAATCGAATGTCGACCTGACCGAAGAGCTGGTGCAGCTCATCATCGCGCAGCGCAACTATCAGGCCTCGGCCAAGGCGCTGGAGACCAACGGCGCGATCACCGACACCGTCATCAACATCCGCACCTGATCGGGGCGCGGGTAGGAAAGGGGTCGGCCATGGACCGCATGATCTACACGGCGCTCAACGCCATAAGCGTCGCGCGCAACGAGCAGCTGAACGCCGCGCAAAACCTCGCGAACCAGAACGTGCCGGGATACCGGCGCGATCTGTCAAACGACGGTGCGGCGCGTTTCGTGGCCCAGATGGATGCACTGACGACGCGTGCCTTTCAGCTCGAAACCGGTCCGGCCGGTTTTTTGGAGGCGCCGGGCATGATGACGAATACCGGTGTGGAGCTCGACGTTGCGCTGGCCGGGGAGGGGTATTTCTACGTTCAGCCCCAGAGCGGCGAGCCGGCCCTGACGCGCCGGGGTGACTTGACCCGCGGGCCCGACGGCACGCTGCGCAACGCGGCCGGGGAGGCGATGCTTGGCCCGGGCCTCGCGCCGATCCAGGTGGCGGAATACCAGCGGATCGAGATTACCGATATCGGCGAGATCTTCATCGTGCCCGCCGGCGTCCCGGATGCCGGGCGGATCGAAGCGGGCGTTCTGGCGACGGTGATCCCACCGGAGGGCACGCGGCTGCTGAAGGGCGAGGATGGCCATATCCGCGCCTCGGACGGCACGGTGCCGGACCCCAACCAGCTGGCGCGTGTGCGGCAGGGGATGCTGGAGGCCAGCAACGTCAACCCGGTCGAAGAATTGCTGACCACGATGGAGATCCAGCGCAGCTACGAGCGGGCGCTCAAGCTGGTTTCGTCCGCCCAGGAAATCGATGAACGGGCCGCCCGGCTTCTGGCCGCGCCCGAGGGCTAGCGCCCCATCACAAGCGCCCGAGGGCCGTGCCTGGGCCGGCTGGCACACCTTTTGCATTCTCTCCAGTAACGCAACCAACGAAAGGCGCGGGAGACCCATGTCCTCAAACGTCATGCATGTGGCCAAGACCGGCCTCAACGCACAACAGCTTCGCATTCAGGTCATCTCCAACAATCTGGCGAACGTGAACACGATGGGCTTCAAGCGCGACCGCCCGAATTTCGAGTCGCTGCTCTACCAGACCATGCGTCCCGCCGGCGCCCAGACGTCTGAGGCGACGCAGGCCATCGCGCCGACCAATCTGGGCACTGGCGTGCGCCTGGTCAGCACGGACAAGCTGCACACGCAAGGCGCGCTGCAAACGACCGGCAACGCGCTCGATCTGGCTATTCAGGGCGACGGGTTCTTCCAGGTGCTGCTGCCGGATGGCCAGATCGGCTACACCCGGAACGGCATCTTCTCGCAGAATGCCGAAGGCATCGTGACCACGATGAGCGGCTATGTCCTGCAGCCCGAGATGCAGGTGCCGGAAGGCGCAACCAGCATCACCGTCTCGCGCGACGGGATCGTGAGCGCGACGGTGCCAGGCGATGTCGAGCCGCAGGAAATCGGGCAGGTGACCCTCGCCCAATTCGTCAACCCGCGTGGCCTCGACCCGCTGGGCGAGAACTTTCTGGGTCAAACCGGCGCAAGCGGCGCCCCGATCGTGAGCGCGCCGTTGGAAGACGGGGCCGGCGACCTGGTGCAGGGCGCGCTGGAGACGTCGAATGTCAACGTCGTGCAAGAACTCGTCGAAATGATCGAGGCGCAGCGCGCCTACGAGATCAACTCCCGCTCCATCTCCGCCTCGGACGAGATGATGAGCTATCTGACAAACCAGCTGTGAGGTCCGCGATGATCCTGAGATTTAGCGCCGTTTTCCTGGTCTTGGCTGCCGCAGCCTGCTCCACCGCCATTGAGGAAGCTGAGAGCGAATTCTACGCCCCGGTTTTCCCCGTCGCCCCCGAGCCGCAGACGGGCCTGATGCCCTCCGGCGCGATCTATTCGGCCTCGGCGCCGGGCCTTTTTGCCGCCGACCGCCGCGCGCGGGCCGTGGGCGATATCCTGACGGTCGATTTCCGGGAGCGGTTCAGCGCCCGCAAATCGCAAGGCACGGCGACGAGCCGGTCCGACAGCTTCGTCATCAACCCGCCGGAATTCTTCCCGATTGGGTCCGAGGATTTGAACGGCTCGACCACACGCGACTTTTCGGGCGATGGGTCCGCGTCGCAGTCCAATTCCTTCACCGGTCGGGTCTCCGTCTCGGTGACGCGGGTTCTGCCCGGCGGCAACCTCGAAATCCAGGGCCAGAAGAAGCTGACGCTGAACAACGGCCATGAATACATCCGCGTGCGCGGGATCGTCCGCGCAACGGATGTCAGCGCCGACAATATCGTGCCTTCGGACCGGATCGCGCACGCGGACATCAAATATGTCGGCGCCGGAGACGTCGCCGACACCGCCAAGAAGGGCTGGTTGCGGCGCGGTATCGACGTGGTGTCGCCCCTGTGAGGGCGCACACCTATATCGCGGCCCTGCTGCTGATCCTCCTGTCCGGGGCCGCGCAGGCCGACCGGATCAAGGATCTGACGGATGTGGCCGGTGTGCGCAGCAATCCGGTCGTTGGGTATGGCCTGGTCGTCGGCCTCGCGGGAAGCGGTGATGGCAACTCGACGCTGACGCGGCAATCGATCCAATCCATCGTCTCCCGCCTTGGGCTGGAGACGGAGGCTCGCGACCTCGACGCGCGCAACGCGGCCGCCGTGATCGTGACGGCCGAGCTGGGACCGTTCCTCAAGGCCGGTCAGGTCATGGACGTGACCGTATCGACCCTCGGGCGCGCGAAATCGCTGCAGGGCGGACTTCTGCTGATGACGCCGCTGATGGGCGCGGACGGCGAAGTCTATGCCATCGCGCAGGGCAATCTGGTGGTGGGCGGCCTTGGTGTCGAGGCGCGCGATGGCTCTTCATTGGTCGTGAACGTGCCGACCGTCGGCCGTATCCCCGGCGGCGCCACGGTCGAGCGGCATGTGGAGACGGCCCTGCTGGAGACGAAGTTTTTCGTGCTCAACCTCAAACGCCCCGATTTCACCACGGCCGATGCCGTCGCGACGGTCATCAACCGCCGCTTCGGCGCGCATGTGGCCGTGCCGATCGACGGCTCTTCGGTCCGCGTGCGCGCGCCGGTCGATCCCGCGCATCGTGTCTCCTTCCTCAGCGCGCTCGAGCAGCTCGAGGTCGAACCGGCCCAGCCCTCCGCCCAGGTGATCGTCAACGCGCGCACAGGAACCGTCGTGATCGGGGGCAACGTGCGCGTGACGCCAGCGGCCGTCTCCCACGGCTCTTTGACCGTGCGCGTGGACGAGGATTTCCGCGTCAACCAAGGCACGACCGTGGTAACGGGGCGCGACGGCGGCGTCGCCGTGCCTGGGGACGTCGTCGTGACGCCCGACAGTCAGGTCACCGTCGAAGAGGAAACCGCGCCTGCCTTCGTGTTCGACGGCGGAGTGTCTTTGTCCTCGCTGGTTGACGCGATCAACGCGGTGGGGGCCAGCGCCTCCGATCTTGTGGCGATCCTCGAAGCGCTGCACCGCGCCGGGGCCCTGCGCGCCGAGCTAATCGTGCTCTGAGCCATGACAGAGATCACACCGAAACTGCCCGCACACCTCCCCTCCGCCGCCGCCCAAAGCCGGCAGGAGGCGCAATTGCGGCAAGCGTCCGAGGGGTTCGAGGCGCTTTTCATCAGCCAGGTCCTAAAATCCGGGCGCGCCGCGTCGTTGTCAGAGGGGCTAGGAGACAGTTCCGCCATGGAAACCACAAGGTCGCTCTTGGACACGTCCCTGGCCGATGCCGGCGCGTCGCGCGGCGGTCTGGGTATCGCGGAGGCGGTGTACCGACAATTTTCCGGCGCGGTGAACGGGGGCAAGAGCTAAACCATGACGTCAATCATCAATATCGGGCGGAGCGGGCTGCTTGCCGCGCAAACCGGGATCGAAACCACGGGCCAGAACATCGCTAATGCCGGCACCGAAGGGTATCTGCGCCGGGAGGTCGTCACCCGCGAGGGGATTTCAAGCGACGGTGTAGAGGTGCGCGACATTCGCCGCGCGTTCGATGCGCTGCTGAACGCGCGGATGCTGGAGGCGCAGTCGAACCAGGGCGCCGCGGAGGCCTTCGACGTGCACGCCCGCGCGCTGAAGACGCTGATGCTGCCCGATCAAAACGGCGTCGACGCGGCGCTGGGCGATCTGTTCACAGGGCTGAATGCTCTGGCTCAGTCCCCCGAAGATGCCGGTCTGCGTGGCGCGTTCGTGCAGGCGGGCGAAGGCCTGGCGACACAGGTGCGCAGTCTGGCGGACGCGATCGACGCGCGCGCCAGCGATATCGATGCGGAGCGCGCGCTGATCGCCGAACAAGCGACCACGAAGCTGCAGGAATTGGCGCGAATCGAGGTGGAACTTTCGCACACCACCAGCGCTGTGGCGCGCAACCCTCTGCTCGATCTGCGGGAGGCGACGCTGGCGGAGCTGTCCGAAATCGTTCCCGTCCATATCTCGAAAGACGCCCAGGGCGATCTGACCGTCCGGCTCGGCACCGATGCAGGCGGCACGGTCCTGATGGCTGGTGGGCAAGCGGGCCGTATCGAAGCGGCCGCGGACGGCCGCGTGCGCGCCTTCGCTCCGGACGCACCGGGCGCGCCGACGCTCTGGCGGCCGGGCAGCGGGATCATGGGCGGTCTGGCGGATGCCGCGGCCGTCGTGGCTGACACCCGCTCCGCGCTGGACGATTGGTCCGCCCGCCTGGCGCAGCAGATGAATGCGGTCCACGCCCAAGGCGTAACCCCGAGCGGCGGGGCGGGAGGGCCGCTGTTCCTCACCGCTGGCTGGCAAAGCACGCCCGGCGCGCTGCAGCGCGGGGACACAGCGGCGCAGGTGGACATCCTCGACGAGGCGCTGATGCCCGCCGGGCCGTTAACGCTGGTCCGCGACGATGCGGCAAGCCAATGGCAGGCCGTCGATCCCAACGGCGTCGTGCTCGGGACCGGTGATACACATATCAATCTGCCAGGCCTGCGGATCAACCTGTCCGGCACGGCGCTCGACGCTGACCGGATCGAGCTTAGCAGGAACGATGTCGATGCCGGCGCGTTCCGCTTCGCCCTGACCGATGGCGCCGAGATCGCGGCGGGCGCCCGGTTTTTGATCACCGAAAATCCGGGCAATGGGGGCGGCCTGTCCGTGACGGCCTCGGGCACGCCCCCGAGCGCGGCACGCGAAATTCGGGTGCTTGATGCATCGACCGGCGCGATGGGCCTTTTCGATGCCGTGAGCGGGACACAGATCGCGACCGGCGCTCTGAACAGCGCTCGTCAGGTGCGTTTCGAGGGCTACACATTGACCGTGTCGGGCGCGCTTTCCAACGGACAGACCGTCACGCTCGAAGCCGGGGTTGGCGCTCCTGGCGACAGCAGAACACTTGCCGCGCTCGCAGGTTTGCAGCAGGCCGATCCCGACGCGGGGACCGGTGGTTTCGCTGCCGCATTGGCGCGGTTGCGCATCGATGTCGGGGCGTCAGTCGCCAGCGGCGTAGTCCGCCTGACTACGGCGGAGGCCACGCTCGATGCCGCGCGCGGCGCCATCGCGTCGGCCGGCGGCGTCAATCTGGATGAAGAGGCCGCGCGCCTGATCGCGCAGCAGCAAGCTTACCAAGCCAACGCGCAGGTCATTAGCGTCGGCCGCAACATCTTCGACACCCTGCTAGGATCGCTCTGATGACGCTGACACCCATCAGCACCGCGATGTTTCACGGCATGTCCCGGGCCGAGCTCAATCGGCTCGGCTCCGATATCTCGAGCCTACAGGCGCAAATCGCGACGGGCCGTCAGGATCCGCGCCCGTCGGAGGATCTGCTGGGGGCGATGCGTCTGTCGGCGGCGAAAGAGCGGGAGGCGTCGCTCACCGTTTTTCAAGACAATGCGGCTCACGCCGCGAGCCGCCTCGATCAGGCGGATGTTGCGTTGAACGAGGCGACCGCCCTGATGCGCCGGGCCCGCGATCTCGCGCTGCAATCGCTCAGCGACACGGTCACGCCCGAATTGCGTCAGTCTATCGCGGCGGAGGTCAAGGTCATTCGCGACGGAGTGATGAGCATCGGGAACACCCGCGACGACCAGGGCCGGATGCTCTTCGCTGGCTACCAGACGCAGTCTGAGGCCTTTGCCGAGGTTGCAGGTATTGTGACGTATCAAGGCGATAGCGGCGTGCCGACCCTCGCGATATCAGAGTCGCGCGCAATCGAAACGGGTGTGTCCGGGGCCGTTGCCTTCGGCACCGGCACGGCCACCGGCGCGTTCGAAGCGCTGGACGACTTCATCGCGCTGCTTGAGCAAGGCGCCGGCTCTGGCCTTACGCGGGACGGCGTGCTGGACGGACTTGGCACTGCCGCAGATCGGTTTATCGATCACCGCACCCAAGTCGGTGCGCTGTCCGCCAGCGCGCAGCAGCAGGGCGCGCTGATGGCGGTGCAGCAGACCGATCTGGCCGCTGCGATCTCCAACCTGGAGGATTTGGACTTGGCAGACGCTGTTCTGCGCCTGCAGGAGGCGATGCTCACACGGGATGCGGCGCAGCAGACATATGCCTCCATCGCCCAGCGGTCCCTTTTCGACTACTTACGCTGACGCACTCGAACTTGGCGCAGGGCTTGCAACGCGCCCTGCATGACGTGTCTTCGAAACCTCGTGTCCCTTGTCTTTGCGCTCTGTGCCCCAGCGGTTTGGGCGTCGACCTGTGAAACCCTCGCCCGCAAAGAAGAGCTGCGCCACGGGATGCCGGCCGGCCTTTTGATAGCGATTGCGCGGACGGAAAGCGGTCGTTCGAATGGCGAGGCGGGCAGCACGGCCTGGCCATGGACATCCAACATTCGCGGGACGGGCCAATTTCACGACACGCGTGAAGCGGCCCTGTCGCACCTTCGGCAGGTGGTCGCGGATGGCGAAGAACTGTTCGATGTCGGGTGCATGCAGGTCAACTGGTACTGGCACGGGGACCATTTTGCGGACCTCGAGGCGATGATCGATCCGGCGCAAAATGTGGCCTACGCCGCACGATTTTTGGCGCGGCTGAAGGACGACACGGGGAGTTGGGACGCGGCGGTCGGCCAATACCACTCGCGCGATCCAGCCAAGGCGGAGGCCTATACTCAGCGGGTGCGCGCTGCGTTGGGCGAATTGACCGGCCTGCCGACGGTGACCTCGACCTCCACGGAGGTGGCAGCGCCGCGGCGCGCGCCAGAGGATGGTCGGTTTGCCCGCCGCGCTCCGTTGGTGACGATCTCGCGGCCCGGTGCGTATTGGGAGCTTCCGTCGCTCGACGCCGGGGCGCTGCCGGATTTCGCTCCGACCGCCGGCGAGTGATCGGCCATGCCACGCGCGATTTGGCACGATTTCTGCACCACGTGATCGACATCGAAGCGATCAACACGTCCGGAGAACCACATGCCAAAAGCACTCGTCAAAGTTGAAGACAAAATCCAGTTGGCCATCGATGCTGCGGCGGCTGCGAACGACGCGACGGCGGACCTGTCGCGACTAAAGGACAAGGCGGAGCTTGCCACGGACCGGCTGGAAAAAAGCATCCGTACCGCCAGACCGCTGGTTTTCGGAGCACTTGCCGGCGTCGGCCTCTCCGCGGTGCTTGCCGGCGCGGTGGTCGTGCTGGCGCTGGCGGAAATCCGATCGACCCAAACCGCCAGTGAGGCATCGCTCTCGCGCGCCGAAGATGCTTTTGCCGCGCAAACCGGCGGGGTCGACCTGTCCGAGGCGGCGATGACCCAACTCGCGGAGGCGAACGGCTTCACCGAGGATCGCATTCTGAAGGCCTTCGAGCGCGGGTTGGGGCCGTTGGCCGCCGCGCAAAACGGCGCAGCCTCTCCGGAGACGTCTCAGATGATCAGGGCGTTGGCGGACCATACCGAGACGCTTCACGTCGAGACGCAGGAGGCTGTGCAACTCGCCGTATCGCAAGCGCATCTGTCCCTTGCGGAGCTCCTCGCCCAGGGGCGCGTGGCGCAACCGGCGCGCTTGCAAGACCCCGATCTGGCGGATGTGCGTCCGCGGGCCAGACCGGTCACGCGGTCGGGAGCGGCTCCGTCGCAATCGGCCCGGGCTGCTCCGGCGTCGCGGCGATCGACGCGCGCCGTCGTTGCGCCGGCGCCGAACCCGTTCCAATATCCCTAGGTCAATCCAGTGGCCGAGGCGTCCGCAGAAACAATGCATCCGTGCACCCGTCTGGATCGGGTCAATGGGGCCGGCCGCGCGTTGGGACTACGGCGTGGGGACGTTCTTTGGGCGATCGATGGTCGGCCGGCGCACGTCATTCGGGGCAAGCTGCGGCGGCATGAAGGGCCAAGCGCGCCGATGTTGGGTTTGGCCCGTGGTCCCGCCGTTTGGTGTGTGCGCGCCAACGCGGCCGCGCTGGGAAAATGGGTCTTGGAGGAACGCGCGGAGGCGCACCCCGCGCGCCCGGGCGCGGTGACGCTCGATGCCCCGAATTGGGAGGTGTGGCGCACTGTCTCGGGGACCTACGACATCATCAGTGAGGCGCCTTCGCTCGAGACTCTCGTGGCCCCCTACTTTTTAATCAAAATGCGGCTCTGGGAGGCGCTCGCCATCTGGTGCACGCTCGTTGTGGTGTCGGTCATGTTGGGCGGCGTCCTGGGCGTCAGCGTTCAGATGGTATCGTGGCTCTTTTTCTGGCGCAGCGCATCGGATCTTGTGCGCCGCGAATGGACGGCGCAAGGGATGCAGCGTTGTCTTGTGGTCGCTGCTCGGTCCGAACGGGACGCCCATGACACAGTCGGGCGTCTTGAGCCAGACCTCGTCTGGCGGTATGGGCGCGCGGTCCCGATCCCGGCAGAGTGAGAGAGGTCTAGACCCGCGCGATGGCGGCGCTGCGCCGGCGGGCGAAAGACGACGGTATCTTGAGCTGGCCGCGGTATTTCGCGACCGTGCGCCGGGCCAGCTGAGGACCGGTTTTGCCGATTTCGCGCACGAGCGCATCGTCGCTCAGCGGCGATGTGGGGTCTTCGTTCGCAATTAGTTGCTGGATCTGAAACCGCACGGCTGCTGCGGACATGCCGTCCGTCTCCGCCCGGTCGGGCGCGGTGAGCGCGGTGCTGAAAAACCGCTTGAGCGGCAAGGCACCGTGCGGCGTTGCGATGAGGTTGCCCGTCGTCACGCGGCTGACCGTACTTTCGTGCACGCCAACGGCTTCGGCGACTTCCGCGAGTGTCAGCGGCGCGAGGCTTCGTTCCCCGTGCTTGAGAAAGGCGGCCTGCCGGCGCACGATCTCGGCGGCCACATCGAGCGTGGTCCGGTTGCGATGCTCGACGGCGCGGTGCAGCCACTTCGCCATACGCAGCCGGTCGCCCGCATATTTCCACGCCGTCTCGTCCCGGCGGTATTGCTTGGCGGAGGCCAAATCGACGCGCACAGCAGGCATCGTGGATCGGTTCAACTCCACGACCCAACCGGTTGCGGTGCGCCGGACGAAGAGGTCGGGTTCGCGCTCTTTGTGAGGTGCGGAATCGAAGCCTGCACCCGGCTTGGGATCGAGCGCGCGGATCACTTTGAGCCCCGCGCTGAGCTCCGGCATGGTGCACGCGCAGGCGCGCAGCATGGCTGGCACATTGGCCGAGGCGAGCGTGTCCAGGTTTTCCAGGATCTTGGCGATAACCGGCGTCATCCGGTCCTGCGCCTCCACTTGCAGGCGCAGGCATTCCGCCAAATTGCGGGCAAAGAGGCCGGCCGGCTCCACCTGCTGAAGCGAGGTGAGGAAGCTTTCCGCCTCATCCAAGTCCATGCCGCAAGCGGTGGCGATCTCTTCCAGAGGCTCATCGAGCCAGCCGTGCTGGTCCAGCGCATCCAGGAAACGCTCGGCGATCTGGCGGTCGCGGGGGTCCGTGAAAAGGGGCGAAAGCTGCGCGCTGACATGGGCATATAGCGATGTCGGCCGCTCCGGCAGACCGGCGATCGCGGATTGCGAATCCCCGAGGCCGGAGCCGGTGCGAGGCGCGGTGATCGACGGGCTGGAGAACTCGATAAAAGGGTTCTCTTCGGCCTCTTTGTCGATGTGGCTCAGCAGTTCGGTATTGGTGAATTGCAGCAGCGAAATGGCTTGTTGCATCTGGCCGGTCATGATGGCGGCCTGGCGCATGCGGGGGGCGATGATCATATTGATGGCTCGGTCCTCGTCTGGTCTGCCTCCTAGACGTACGGCGCGACTGGTTACCTTTCGATTAAGGCCCGAGCGGTCAATTTTTGCGGGGGTGAAGCCGCAAACGCACAAAGGCCCCGGGATGTCCCGGGGCCTTCGCTGACGTGTGTTCGGCTGAAATTACTGGATCAGCTGCAGCACGTTCTGGCTGTTGGCGTTGGCCTGAGCGAGCATCGCGGTGCTGGCCTGCGACAGGATGTTCGCTTTGGACAGGGACGATGATTCCTTGGCAAAATCCGCATCCATGATGCCCGACCGCGCCGCTTCCACGTTCACCGTAATGTTGGTGAGGTTGGAGATCGTGCTGTCCAGCCGGTTGGAAATGGCACCCAGCTCGGAGCGGGACTGGCTGATCTTCTCCAGGGCGACGTCGAGGATCCCGATGGCTGCCGCTGCACCTTCCTGCGTGGACAGGTCAATGGAGGCGACGGATTCGAGGCTCGAGGCCGACGTCGCCGTTTGGAACGCGGACGTCGTGTTGGCCACGGACGAGGCGACCGAGAACGATTGCGCCGAGCTCAGTTCGACCTGACCGGTGACCGCGCCGGTCACATCCGTGTCGGTGAAGTTGTCCGCGGCGCCCGCGTTCGAGCCGTCCGCGTTCAGCGCCTGCATCGTCAGCGTGTCGCCCGTACCGCTCAGCCCGACGTTGTTGAAGATGATATCCGCACCGCTATTGTCGGTCAGGATGATCTCCCCGTTGGTGTCGCCCATCGTGGCGACCACACCGGTCACGCCGGACTGATCGTTGATGGCGTCGGCCAGCGCCGTCAGGTCGTTCGTGTCGGTGATGCCGACCGGCGAGATGCCGGTGCCGTTCAGGGTCATCGACACCGTCGCCGCCGCCGACATGCCCGACAGCGACACTTTGGTCGTCGCGGTCGCCGTCACGCCGGTGGAGGCGCTGGCGCCATTGATGGCTGTCGCGAGCTCTTCGGCGGATTGACCTGCGGTCGAGGTGATCTGCGCCGTGCCGAGCGCACTTGCGATATCGATGGTGGTGCCGGCCGCAATCGTCGTGTCGGTGACAGCCGCCCCCGCAACGCCGCCCGCGGTGGAGCGCAAGGTGTTGGCACCGATGTCGCGCGCCGCGGCGCTGTCGATGCCCACCTCGATGGTCTGCCCGGAATCGGCGCCGATCTGGAACTGTTTCCCGGCATACGAGCCGTCGAGGATGTTCATGCCGTTAAAGGTGGTCGTTTCCGCCACGCGATTGATTTCCGTGACCAGCGCGGAGGTTTCGGCGTTCAGTGCCGCGCGGTCGGAGGAGGTGTTCGTGTCGTTCGCGGACTGGATCGACAGCTCGCGCAGACGCTGCAGCATGCTTTGGATTTCCTGATGCGCCCCTTCGGACGTGTCGATCAGGTTTTTGCCGTCCGTCGCGTTCCGGATCGCCTGATTGAGGCCCTGGATTTGCGACGTCATCTTCTCGGAGATGGCCATGCCGGCCGCATCGTCGGCAGCCGAGTTGATCCGCAGACCCGACGACAGTCGGCTCATCGCCTGGCTCATGTCGGAATTGACCTTGGCCATATTCGCCTGGGCGGTAATGGACCCGATATTGGTATTGATGACGCTCATGTGTTGTCTCCTGATACATCGTTGGCGCCACTGGCGCTCGGGATAATGAACGACCCTTTCCCCAAATATTTAGACCCCTGGGGCACCAGGAACCGGTCGGCATTTACTTCAAATTTGCGGCGTTAGGCGGGGCCGGGCATGGCATGGGGTTGGCACGCTTCTTGCCCCTCGGGAGCAGGAGGCCCGGCGATATCGGCCCGGGCGCAGTAAAGGAACGGCACGCACGTGGATCTGGCGTCACTCATCGGAATAGTCGGTGCGATCGGCATGATCGTCGGAGCAATGATCGCAGCGGGGGGCCTGGCGCCGTTTGTGGAGGTGTCTTCCCTTTTGATCGTGGCAGGGGGCACGTTTTTTGCGGTTATGCTGCGCTCCAAGCTCGACATCTTTCTCAAAAGCTTCGGCGCGATGGGAAAGGCGTTCTTCGGCAAGAAGGCCGATCTGGAAGGGTTGATCGAGACCATGACGGAGCTGTCCGATAAATCGCGCAAGAACGGTTTGATGGCGCTGGAAGGGGCCGAAGTCGAAGAGAGGTTCCTGTCCCGCGGCCTACAGATGCTTGTCGACGGCACCGACGAAGGATCGCTCATCACCCAGCTCAAACAAGAAATCCGCAGCATGCGCACGCGCCATAACGAAGTGCAGGATGTTCTGCGTGGCTGGGTCGATATCGCCCCGGCTATGGGCATGATCGGCACGCTGATCGGACTTGTTCAGATGCTCGGCAATATGGAAGACCCGAAAGCAATAGGCCCGGCGATGGCCGTCGCGCTTCTGACCACGCTCTACGGCGCCTTTCTCGCCAATGTCATTTTCGGCCCTCTGCTGTCGAAGCTCGAATTCGCGACGCAGGGGGAGGCGATGTACCGGGAATTGGTGATCGAAGGCCTGCGCAACATCGCGCGCGGCGAAGCGCCCCGCGTCGTTCAGGAAAAGATGGTCTCGTCCCTGCCGCCGAAAGTGCAGGATAAGCTCGCCGCGGCGTAGCGGGAGGGCGAAGGTATGCCGCGCAAACCCGTTTCTTTGCCGCAACCGGTCTATATCGACGACGATCAGCAAAAATGTCCGCCGCGCGGTGCGCCGGCCTGGATGGCGACATTTGCAGACATTGCGATCCTGCTCATGGCGTTCTTCGTCCTGATCCTGTCCTTTGCGGAATTCAATCAGCCCAAATTCAAACAGGTGGCGGGGTCGCTGCGTCAGGCGTTCGGCATTCAGCGGGACGTGCCAGTGCTGGAGCAGCCCAAAGGCACGACGATCCTGGAGCTTAATTTCAGCCCGTCCCCGGACATCGCCATCACGGAGCAGTTGATCCAGAACACCGTGGACCAAACCCAGCGCGACATCGTCGAGGCGGCGAACGGTGAGGCGGACGGTACCGGGCGGGAGGGCGACGCGAAAGATGCGGGCCGCGACGGCCCCGCGGAGGACACCGCGCCGGCCCGCGCGGCGGCTGAGCAGATGGCCGAAGGACTGCAGAACGCCATCAACGCACGCCGCTTCGCAGCGGATGTGGATGTGACGGTCGAAGAGGGCGCGCTGGTGGTCGATTTCGAGGCTGTCCCCCAGGACGAGCTGCCCGAGCGGTTGTTCGATGTTGCGCAGGCGCTGGCGGAGGTCGAGGCAGAGGTCGGCGACGCCGCGCCGAAGGTAGAGGTCGTTCTGCGCGGCCTCGATACAGAGCTCGAACGTCTGGCCCAGGCGGCGCTGGACGCCGACCGTGCCGCCGATGAAAGCGCCGAGGCCCGCAGGCGCGCCGCGATCGCGGCGGCCGAGTTGACGGTTGCCCTGAGGCAGGAGATCGGCCAAGGCCTGGTGCGCGTCGAAACGCGGGAGGACAAGGTCATCGTCACCGTGGGCGCGGGCGGCTCTTTCCGGTCGGGGGAGGCGGATCTGACCGACCAAGCCCGCGAAATCATGTCCCGCATCGCGGTCGGTGCCATGGGCGATGCCAGCGACATCGTCGTGACCGGGCATACCGATTCCATCCCCTTATCCGTCGGGTCCCGGTTCCAGGACAATTGGGGCCTGGCTGCCGCGCGGGCCTCAGAGGTGGTGCGCGAACTCGAAGAGGCAAGCGGCGTCCCCCCGGGCCGCATGAGCGCCCTCAGCCGCGGGGAAACCGTGCCTGTGGCGGACAACGCCACCGCCAGCGGGCGCGAGAAGAACCGCCGGATCGAGATCGAATTCCAGTATTAGCGCCGCGGCCTAAAAATCCGGGCGGGGCGGCCGTTGATGGGGGCAGGAGAGACCGATGCCGACAGATTTTCTGACCAACTTCAACACCAACGGAAGCGGGCTGAATATCCGCGAGCTGTCCCAGACGCTGACGGAGGCAGAGATCGGCCCGCGCCGGACGCTCATCACCGACCGGATCGATCGGGCGGAGCTTCAGCTGTCAGGCAACGCCCAGCTGCGCAGCCAGGCGGAGCAGGTCGGCGAAGCGCTCAGCCTCATCTCGAGCCTGTCGCCCTACGCCATCACCAGTAGCGATCCGGCAATTTCCTCTACGATCACCGATCCGGCGCAGGCCCAGGCGACCTCGACCAGTCTCGAGGTGAACGCGTTGGCGGCGGCCCAAATCCTGAATTTCGGCGGCTTCACCGACCCGGATGAAGGGCTCGGCGGCGGCACCCTGACGGTGAGCTTCGGATCGTGGTCCACGGGCGATCCGCCCGCCTTTACGGGCAACGGCCGCGCCGATCAGACACTGACCTTGTCCGCGGAGGCGACGCTTAATGACCTCGCGGCGGCCTTTTCGTCGCTCGCTGGCGTGTCCGCGCAAGTCGTCGATGTCGGCGACGGCACGTTCACGCTTGGCCTGATTTCGGATACCGGCGCCGACAACGCGCTGAGCATCGCCTTCACAGAACCCCCTGAGCCGGACGATGGCGGCGGCGGGGGCGGCGGTATCATCGGCATCGGTGGGGGCGGCGGCGGTGAGCCGCAGGAGTCCAGCCAGCTCGTCACCTTCGACATTAGCGCCGATCCCGCACCGGCCCAGGCCCAGGCGGCGCAGAATGCCAGCCTGACGATAAACGGCATCGCCGTGACCCGCGGCTCTAACGATATTGCGGATCTCTTGCCCGGCGTCCTCGTCTCGCTGACCGAACTCACCGACGGGCCGGTCACTTTGTCTTTTCGCCCCAACACGGAGGGGGCGCTGGAGGTAATGCAGGGCTTCGTCGACATCCTGAACGCAACGACGCGCCTCATCGATGGCCTCACCGACCGCGGCGCCGGCGGCGGTGAGGCCGGCGCGTTGGCGGGGGAGCGCACGGCCGAGCAATTCCTAACCGCTTTCGAGCGCAGCCTGGCGCGGGGCTATGGGTCCAGCGATGGGACGCCCGGCACGTTTCTGAGCGACCTTGGCATCCTGACCGAACGGGACGGCACATTCAGCTTCGATGACGTTCGGTTCGAAGCGGCCATCGAAAGTGATCCGGGCCGGTTGAATGGGCTTCTCCGCGACACGATGACCGCGAGCGGCGCGACCGTATCCGGCGCGCCCCCGAGCGGGACGGCGACCGGACGCTTTGAATTTGAACGGGACCCCGTGACCGGCGCGGCGACGCTTGGCGGCGTGCAGGTGGCCGGGACCGAACAAGACGACGGCACTTGGGTGTATGGCGTGACCAGCGGCCCGCTCGTCGGCATCACGCTCACCGTTGACGCAGACACCACAGAAGCGACGGTCGATTTCTCCTCCAGCCTGGTGAGCGCGCTTCAATCCGAGGTCACGACCCTTTTGCAAAGTGGCGGGACGCTCGCGCTGCGCGACCAAGCGCTGAACGCAACGCTGGACGATCAAGCGACGGCGCTCGATGAGCTAGACGTCCGCGCCGCAGAGATCGAAGCCCGCTATCTCGCCCGCTTCACGCAGATGGAGCAGATCATCACTCAGCTAAACTCAACCGGGGATTTCCTTGACAACCTTCTCGATAGCCTCAACCCGGACCGCTAGTTGGGAATGGATACCGGGGAGGACGGGCTCCCCCGCGCAATTGACCGGCCTCGCCTCACCATCTCCGCAATCGGCGGGAGGCCCTTAGGCTGTCCGTACGGATGAGCGGAGATTTACCCTTGCGCCTAGCCCAGCTTTGCGCGTTCGAAGAGCCGCAATTTGCTTGAGCAGGCTAGCCGGCAATCATTCATGCGGTGGCTGGGGGTTCCCATTTTCGGAGCCGGTTAACCGCTTTCTTTATCGCCCATCTTCGCATCCATGATCTCCCGCAGGCGGGACAAAGCCGCCTTCTTGATCTGGGAAATGCGGCCCGGCGTGACGTCGAGGATCTCCGCCATCTCATAGACGTTGAATTCCTCCACGTAACACAATTGCAGCACCAGGGCGTGGCGGTCTGTAAGCTCCGTGATCGCCTCGGCCAGAAGGGCTTTTTGCTCTGCGATCTCGACCGACCGCTCCGGCCCGACGGTTCCGTCGCGAAAAACTAAAGAGTGATCGGTGTAGATTTCATCAAGCGAGGCCAGCTCATTCGCCTGGAACTGGCTGTTCCACTCCTGCAACTCCGCAACCGAGATATCGAGCGCCTCGGCCGTCTCGACGATATCGGGCTCGCGGCCGAGTTTGTTGGACAGCGCCGTACGCGCGCGCAAGGTCGCCTGCCGCATCGACACCGCCTTGCGGCTGAGGTTCGAGTTCCGCCGCAACATGTCGACGATCGCGCCGCGTACCCGCTGCGCGGCATAGGTCGCAAAGCTGGCATCATCCTGCGGCGCATAGCGCTGCGCAGCCTCGACCAGACCGATATAGCCGGCTTGTAGGATATCCTCGATCTCGACGAAGCGGCCGACGCGGCCGTGATAGAGCCAGGCCAAGCGCTGAACGAGGCGCATTTGGCCGCGTATCAGCTCTTCGGCCGGCGGCCGCGCCTCCCGGTAACTATTCGGCGTAATCATGCACGCGCAATCTGTTCGGCCGGCATCGGAAGGGCCATGCTGGGCGTGAGGATCAGGGGGGCGCTCGTGAGCTCCGACGTGTCGGGGCAGGCGCTCAGGACCCCATTGTGGAATTGCCAAAGCGGTCTGAGCCCGACTTGCGTCAGTGCGTGACGGGTACACGCGCCGCCGCTGCTCATACTGCCGGAGATGATGGTCCCGTCGATCCGGAAGCCGGCGAGCTTCCCCAAATCGGCGAGGGCGCCGGCTTCGATCGACGCCGGCACCACCATCAGCAAGCACACGTCAGACTGCACGCTTGCCGCCAGCATGAGCCGCGCGAGGGCGGCGCCTTCGGCGCTGGAGAGGATCAGTGTGGTGGACGGATCGCCTTGGTCGGGCGCGTCGGCGACTGGGGCGGAGGCCCAGGGCAGCGCGTCACCGTCCTTCCAGTCGATCAGATTTGCACCCGGAAACCGGATGACGAA
Source organism: Pseudomonadota bacterium (assembly GCA_039178165.1). Classification (GTDB taxonomy): domain Bacteria; phylum Pseudomonadota; class Alphaproteobacteria; order Rhodobacterales; family Rhodobacteraceae; genus JBCBCP01. The sequence continues at coordinate 23,344 of JBCDFL010000020.1, forward strand.
CTCAACCGGCACGCCGAAGGCGCCTTTGTGTCCCAGCGTGGCGAGGACGATGTAGCGGGAGGCTGAAATCACGCTGCGCGCCTTAGTGGCGGTGAGCACAGACTGCCGCCCGGAACCGCCGAGCGGGTTGGCCCGTGTCGCTGGGCCGTGGGTGCCGAACGGCTTGGACCGGCGGGAATCGAGAAAGGCGGGTAGGCCGGACGGTGCGAGGGCGGGGGCGGCGCCCGCCCGTTGCGCTGGTGCTGAAGCAGCCGCCAGCGTTGGCGATTGTGCTTGCTTTGGGGCCTGTGCGGGCGCATCTACCGCTGCATCGGCCTGAGCTGAGGCTTGCGCGAAAGCGGGCGTGGGTGAAGGCGCCTGTTTAACCGCCTCTGAGTGAACCGACGTTGGTGCGGGCGCAGGTGTTGGCGCGGGCGCCGAAGCGACCGCTGGCGCCGGCGCTGATGCCGGGGCAGGCGGCGGCGCGTGTCGCGCGGCTTCAGCCGTGACGACGACCGCCGTGCCCCGCGTTTCGATCGTGTGGATAAAGGCGTCCGCGCCGAGCCTCTTTTCCACCAAAAGCAACGCGCTGACGGTGTCGGGGCCGCGGAAAGTCTCCAAGCTCATGCGTTTTCCTCCTGGCGGGATTCGGTCTGCGCCGCGACGCTCGCGACGATCTCAAGCCGGCGATGGTCGGGAAGTTCGGCGACCGAGATGACGATGGCATCGCGGTTGTGGCTGCGCAGAAATGCGGAGAACGCCCGCCGTAGCGGCGCGGAGACGACGATGACACCGCGGCGCCCTTTTCCGGCCAGCGCATCCTGCGCGGCGGCGATATCCTCCTGAATGCGCTGCGCGAGCGCGGGTTCGACCACCAGCCCCGCGCGCTCGTGCAGGGACCGGGTTAAGAGCTCTTCGAGACCCGCGGACAAGGTGATGACCGGCAGGGCCTCGCGCACCGGTGCGATCTGCTCCAGCAGGTGGGGGGATAGGGCCGGGCGGACCCGTTCCGCCAATTCGGCCGCGTCGGTCAAGGGGCCGGAGACCGCCGACAGCTCTTCCAGAATGCGCGGCAGATCGGCAATCGGCATCCGCTCTTTCAGCAGCGCCCGCAGGATCGCCGTCAAAAGATGCAGCGGCACCAAATTCGGCACCACGGACGACACGAGCGTCGGCGATGTCGTCTCCAGATTGTCCAGCAGGTCCTGGACATCGTCCGCGCCAAGCAGCTCTCCGGCATGGGCGTAGAGGACCTGCTCCAGATGGGTTGCGATCACGGAATCGGGCTCGACGACGACGTGGTCATCCGCTTCGGCCTCGGCAGCCTGGTGCGGCTGGATCCAAGTCGCCTCCAGCCCAAAGGACGGGTCTTTGACGTGAATGCCCTTAGGTTTCGACTGGGTGTTCGCCCCAGGAAGCGCCAGTTTTCGGTCCGGGTAGACGATATCCTCGGCCACGCCGGCCTGGCGGATGCGGATTGAATAGCCGTTGGGCGGCAGCTTGAGGTCGTCGCGGATGCGCACGCCCGGGATGACGAAGCCCATGTCGCGGGAGGCGTCCCGGCGCATCGACGTCACGCGCGCAAGAAGCCCGCCGCCCGCGCCCTCCTCGATCAGGGGAACTAAGCCGACGCCGAGGCCGATGACGATCCGGGCGTAATCGGTGATGTCGCCTGCGCGGATACCAGCCTCCTCCGCTGGGGCGGTGGGTGCTGCGGCCGGTGCGGGCAAGGCCCCGGCTCCGCGTGGCCCCGCCAGTTGGGCTGCGGCGCTGGGCGCAGCGTCGTCTTTGTCCCGCGTCAACCAGGCGACGGCGCCCGCTGCGGCCGCTGCGGTCAGGAACAGCAGGTTTGGCATGCCCGGGATCACCCCGATGATCCCTAGTACAGCCGCCACCGGCAACCAGGCCCGGTGCAGCCCGATCTGAGAGCCGATGTGATCGGCCATATCGTTGCTGGACGTCACGCGGGTCACGATCACGGCGGTCGCGATGGACAGCAGGAGCGTCGGGATCTGCGCCACGAGGCCGTCACCGATCGAGAGCAGGATATACGTCTCCGCCGCCTGCCCGAAGGCCAGCCCGTGCTGCGAGGTCCCGATGGCGATCCCGCCGATGATGTTGGCCAGAAGGATCAGAATGCCGGCGATCGCGTCGCCTTTGACGAATTTGGAGGCGCCGTCCATCGCGCCGTAGAAATCGGCCTCCTCGCTCACCTCGGCGCGCCGCTGCCGGGCCTGTTCTGGGGTTAGCAGGCCAGCGTTGAGGTCGGCGTCGATGGCCATCTGCTTGCCCGGCATCGCGTCCAGGGTGAAGCGGGCGGACACTTCCGACACGCGCCCGGCCCCCTTGGTAATGACCACCAGATTGATGATGACGAGGATGATGAAGACGACGAGCCCGACGGCGAAATTGCCCGCGATGACGAAATTCCCGAAGGCTTCGATAACGCGCCCGGCGGCGTGGCTGCCCTCGTGCCCATCCGTGAGCACCACGCGCGTGGAGGCGACGTTGAGCGCCAGGCGCAAGACCGTCGCGATCAAAAGGACGGACGGGAAGGACGAGAAATCGAGCGGCCGGTAGCTGTAGAGCGCGACCATCAACACCAGCAGCGACAGCAGTATGTTGATGACGAAAAAGGAATCGAGGACCGCAAGCGGCAGCGGCAGCAGCATCATCGCGACGATGGCCAGGATGCCGAGCGGCAGCAGGCTCGATCCGATGACGCTCATTCCGGGGAGTTTGGGCGTTGGTGTGCTCGTCTCTGCCATGTCACCTCGTGCGGGTCTGTTCTGAACTACGGGAAGCAAGCGGCGTGCCATCTGGCTCTGGCGGATGGATTTCAAATCAGCGCGGGCCCGCGGTGATCCTGGCACGGCGCTTGCAGCCCGGATGCCAACGACATTGCTTCCACCTGCAAAGGCCGCCCTCATGCCGATCACCCGTCTTCACGCCGTTCTCTTCATGCTTGTTGCCGCCCTGTCCGCGTGCACTGTGAGCCCTGAGGCGAAGGATGCGCTGCCCCCCGATGCCACCCCGCGCACCCAAGCG
>JBCDFL010000021.1:0-26119 GCA_039178165.1 Pseudomonadota bacterium
CTTTTCCCCGATCAGCCCGCTGGGCGAAGAAGGCCCCGCGACCATCATGGTCGACGGCCGGCCTTTCCCCACGCGGTACACCGTGCCCTACGACAGTCCCGGCTTGATCGTCCCGCCGGAGGCGATCCAGGCGATGAAGGCGGGGCGCGTGTTGCGCATCACCTTCCCCACGGGTGGGCAGCCCTACGACGCCAGCTTCAACCTGGCCGGATCTGCAAGCGCGATCGGCGCCATCGACGCGGGCTGCGGCCGGCCCACGCCGGCCACGACGCCCGCTCGCTACGCTAGTGCCACGCAGCAGCCGAACCCCGAGGCGCAGGCCATCGCGCAGCAGCTCTTTGCCGGCGGGATCGCGCAGGCCCGCGCGACGGACCCACGGGTCGGCATCGACCACGCGGCGCTGATCCAGCATCCGTCTGGCACGCGCATCTTGCTGACTATCGTCGGCCCGTCCACCGCGCTCTTCGGCATTTCAGGCTTCGAAGAGGTGATCGCCGTGCAGCGCCCCGGCCAGGCTTGGGAAGTCGTGATGAGCTTTTCAGGCACCGCCAGCTACGTCGACATGGGCCCCGCGCCGTCGGGCTATCCCGACTTCATGATCCAGTCGGTGCGCGGTCTGAACCCGCCCTTCGGCCACTGGCGCTGGAACGGACAGGTCTACGCGATTGCGGGGCGGTATCCGTAAGGCTCAGCTGAACATCTCGCGCAGATCGACGCTGGACCGCGTGCCCAGATCGTCGAACGCGGTCTCCAAGAACCTATCCGCCGCGGCGTACCCCGCGTCGAAAAGCCGGCCCATGATGAAGCCGTTGGGCACAAGCTTCGTGGCCACGCTCAGCTCATTCATCAGCGCATCGTCGGCGATCATGTGGACCAGCACCCGGCTCATACTGCCTTCGGGCAGGGTGCCGTCGTCCAGCAGGCGCTGCACGAAGTTGATCGCCCGCATCTCCCGCAAGAGCGAGGAGTTGAAACTAATCTCGTTGATGCGGTTTTGGATCTGCTGCGGGGTTTTGGGCGTGTCCTCGCGCTCCAGCGGGTTGATGTTGATCACGACGATGTCGTCGGGCAGCGCGCCGCGGAACAGCGGAAAGAGCGCCGGATTACCGGTATAGCCGCCGTCCCAAAACGCCTCCGTCTGGCCGGTCTCTTTGTCGAAAATCTCTACCGCCTGAAACAGCGTCGGCAGGCAGGCGGAGGCCATGATCGCCTCCGGCGTGACCTCCGGCCCTTCGAACACACGCAGCTTGCCGCTGCGCACGCGGGTCGCGTTGATGAAAAGGGCCGGCCCTTCCTCGGCGCAGACGCATTCGAAGTCGAAATCCCGCACGATGGGCTCCAGCGGGTTGGAATAGAGCATGCCGTAGGCGTAGGGCGAGATCATGCGCCCCACCGCATCGCCGACCGCGTAGGGCAGCGAGTATTCGATGGCCTGGCTGATCGCGCTGGCACTGACCGGCGCCATCCAGGCCGGCATGCGTGTATCCTGCACCCCGGCGACCCGGCCCCACAGCGCGCGAAGGCTAGCGCGCGCGCCGTCCCGGCCGTCCCGGATCATGCCCGCCTTCAACGCCGCGGCGTTCAGCGCGCCGGCGGAGGTGCCGGAAATCCCGGCGATCTCGATCCGCTCGTCGGCCAAGATGCGGTCCAGCGCGCCCCAGGTGAAGGCCCCATGCGCGCCCCCACCTTGCAGAGCAAGGTTGATCTTTTTGGGACCTTCGGGGGCGATTTTGCGTGCGGCCATGGCGGGTGCCTCCGGCGGGCGTTTAGGTGGAACAGAGATGGGAGGGAGCGCTCTCGTTCATGAAAGACGCGCCGGCCCCGCTCATAGCGCCGTCCAGCCCCCATCGACACTGATCGTCGTGCCGGTGATCTGGTCCGCCGCCGCGCTGCACAGGAACACCGCCGTGCCACCCATCTGCTGGGTCGTTGCAAATTCCTTGGAGGGTTGGCGGGTCAGCATCACCTGCTCGATCACCTCCTCGCGGGACATGTCGTATTCCTTCATCGTGTCGGGGATCTGCTTTTCGACGATGGGCGTCAGAACGTATCCGGGGCAGATCGCGTTACAGGTGATGGGATCCTTCGCCGTCTCCAGCGCGATGGTCTTCGACAGCCCCACGATGCCGTGCTTTGCGGCGATATAAGCGCTCTTGTAAGGCGAGGCGGTCAGGCCATGGGCGCTCGCGATGTTGATGATCCGGCCCCAGCCCCGCTCGCGCATGCCCTCCACCGCCGCCGCGCTGGTGTGAAAGGCGGAACTGAGGTTGATCGCGATGATCGCGTCCCACTTCTCAACCGGAAAGTCCTGGATCGCCGCAACGTGCTGGATGCCGGCATTGTTGACTAGGATATCGCAGCCGCCCGCTTCCTCGATCAGTTTGCGGCACTCCTCGCCCTTGGACATGTCGGCCTGAATATACCGCGCCTCGACACTGGCGACGCGCGCGATCTCTTCGGCCAGTTTATGGTCGTCGTCAGTGTCGGTGAACGAATTCAGCACGATGTTCGCCCCCGCCTGCGCCAGTTCCTGCGCAATGCCGAGGCCGATGCCGCTGTTCGAGCCGGTGATGATGGCGGTCTTGCCGCTGAGGTCGGTGACGATGGCCATGGCGGGCTCCTTCATGCTGCATGTGCGAAAAGACATGGCCCAGCCACATCTCGATAGCAACAGCGCGGGCGCCCGGATGTTCCCGGGGCGCCTGGATCGCGCGGCCAAAAAAAACCCCGGCCGAAGCCGGGGTTAAGTCATTGAGGCAGGTTTCATACAGGCAAGAAACCTATCGAGCAGTGCCCTGTGTATACGCAAAGGACCGCGCGCATCCAAGCGAAATGTTTGAAATCACGTGAATCCCCCGATACCGAAGAGGCCAAGAAAACCAGGCCAGGGCAGGATTGTTGCGAAAATGACGCCAGTGTTTTTCCCCATCGCGCGGGCCAAATCGGCCCTCGCCGCCGCGCTTGTCACTGCGATTCTGGGCGCGTCCGCGGCCCTCGCGCAGCCGGCGCACGGCATAGCTATGTATGGGGAGCCTGCTCTTCCACCGGATTTTGTGTCCTTCCCCTACGCCAATACGGACGCGCCCAAGGGCGGCGACATCACGCTCGGGAACACGGGCGGCTTCGACTCGCTCAACCCATTCGTCCGAAAAGGCACAGTGCCGTGGCAATTGCGTTTCTTCACCCACCAGTCGCTGATGGGCCGCAGCCTGGACGAGCCGTTCACCCTTTACGGCCTTCTGGCCGAATCGGTGGAGACGGCGCCGGACCGCTCTTGGGTGGAATTCACCCTCCGCGAGGGCGCCCGATTCTCCGACGGCAGCCCGGTCACGGTTGAGGATGTGATCTGGAGTTACGAGACACTCGGCACCCAGGGGCACCCGCGCTACCAAACGCTGTGGCAGCAGGTCGAACGGATCGAGCGGACGGGCCCGCGCCGTGTACGCCTGACCTTCACCCCCGGCAACCGGGAGCTGGCACTGATCGCCGGCCTGCGCCCGATCCTGCAAAAAGCGCAGTGGGAGGGGCGCGATTTCGCCAACGCGCCTCTGGACGCAGTGCCGATCGGTAGCGGCCCGTATGTGGTCAGTGATTACGAAGCCGGCCGCTTCGTCACTCTGACGCGCAATCCCGATTGGTGGGCCGCCGATCTGCCCCTGATGCGCGGGCACCACAATTTCGACAGCATCACCATCGACTTCTACGGCGATGCGGGCGTCCTGCTGGAGGCGTTCAAGGCCGGCGATCTGGACGCCGTGCGCGAGTTCAACGCCCAGCGCTGGCAGTCGCAGTACGATTTCGCGCGGGTTCAGAATGGCGCCGTGATAAAGACGGCGATCCCGCACCAAAAGCCGTCGGGCCTGACGGGCTTTGCGATGAACACGCGCCGGCCCCTCTTTGCCGATGTCCGGGTGCGGGACGCGCTGCTGCACGCCTTCAACTTTGAATACATCAATGAAACGCTCACGGGCGGCGGGCAGCCGCGGATCACCTCCTACTTCTCCGGCGCGCCGCTGGCTTACCAGCCCGGTCCCGCCCCGGCGGAGGTTGCAGCGCTGCTGGCGCCATTCGGGGCCCAGGCGGCGATTGCGGGGCCGACCCTGCCTGTCTCCGACGGCTCGCTGCGCAATCGCCGCAATCTGCGCAAGGCGGCGGCGCTTTTGGCGGAGGCGGGCTTCGCCCCGGACGAGGCCGGCCTGATGCGCAGCCCTGACGGCACGCCCTTCCGCTTCCGCATCCTGCTGCCCAAAGGCGATACGGAGACGCAGGCCATCGCCGACATCTACTTGGGCGCCCTGCGCCGGCTGGGGATCGAGGCGGATGTGGAAAGCGTCGATTCCGCCCAATACCTGGCCCGCACGAGCGCCTTCGACTTCGATATGACCTACTACCGCCGCGCCGCCTCCCTCTCCCCGGGAACGGAGCAGCGGTTCTACTGGGGCAGCGACGCCGCGGACGCCCCGGGCAGCCGCAACCTGCCCGGCGTCGCGGAGCCCGCCATCGACGCGATGATCGACGCGATGCTGGGCGCGGAGGGGGCGGAGGCGTTCACCGCCGCCGCCCGCGCGCTGGACCGGCTGATCAGCGCCGGGATCTACGTCATCCCGTTCTGGAGCTACAGCGAGGGGCGGATCGCCCATATCCGCCAGATGCGGCGGCCCGCGCAGGTGCCGCTGACCGGGGACGGGCCGGCCTATATGCCCGCGCTTTGGTGGTACGAAGATTGACGTGACCGCCGCGATATCGCTATATCGCGAATTATGGATATATCGGCACAGCTCGGCGCCCTCGCCCACCCGGACCGGCTCGGCATCTTTCGTCTGCTCATGCGCCGCTATCCTGGCGCGGTGCCTGCTGGGGACGTGGCGCGCGCGCTCGACTTGCGCCAAAACACCTGCTCAGGACACCTCAAGACCCTGTCGGCGGCGGGGCTGATCCGGGCGCAGCGCGCGGGGACCACCATCCGCTACGGCGTGGACATGCCGGGCGCCTCTGCGCTGATGCAGGACCTCTTTGACGGGTGCTGCAACGCGCGGCCCGACCTGTGCCTGCCGAACCCGCCGCTGCCGGTGGAGCCGAATGTCCTGTTCCTATGCACTGGGAATGCCGCCCGGTCTTTGATGGCGGAGGCGCTGTTGCGCGACGTGCCGGGCTTTAGGGTGCGATCCGGAGGAACAGACCCCGCGCCGGCACCGCATCCACAGGCCCTCGCCACCCTCGCAGGCCATGGCATCGACGCCGCCGGGCTCCGGCCAAAGGCGCCGACCGAGGCGGATGCAGACATCGTCATCACCTTGTGCGACCACGCGGCGAACGAGGCGTGCCAGACGGTGTCCGGCATGCCGCTGCGCGCCCATTGGAGCCTGCCTGACCCAAAAGGTGGCGACGCCGCAGCGTTCCAAGACACCTTTCACCAGCTTCGGGCCCGAATCGATGCGCTGACCGCCCTGCCTTTGGCGGCGCTGGACCGGCTGTCCCTGCAAGACGCGCTCGACGATATCGGGCGCATGCCCCTTTCCCAAAGGCCCCCCACAGTATGAACATCCTCGTCCTCTGCACCGGCAATTCGGCCCGGTCGATACTGCTGGAGGCGCTCTTGAATGCGCGCGGCGCCGGGCGCGTCACCGCCTACTCCGCCGGCAGCCAGCCGGCCGGGCGGGTCCATCCGCAATCCCTGCGCCTTCTGGCCGCCGAAGGGATCGAGACGGCCAGCGCCCGGTCCAAAAGCTGGGACGAATTCGCGGCCCCGGGCGCGCCGGTGATGGACGCCGTCATCACCGTCTGCGGATCGGCGGCGGAAGAGACATGCCCAATCTGGCCCGGCGCCCCGGTCCGCGCCCATTGGGGCCTGGAAGACCCCGCAGCGGCCGCGGAAGCGGACTGGGACGCGGCCTTCCGCACCGCCTACGCCATCTTGGACCGCCGGGCGGAGGCGTTTTTGGCAGCGCTAGACGCTGGGACCGCCCTACCGGCTGCGCTGCAAGACGCAGGGAGAGTGCAATGAGCGCACGCATATTGGCCGCCGAAGGTTTGGGCACCTCGCTGCTGCTGGTCGGCGTCGTCGGCTCCGGCATCATGGGAGAGACGCTGGCCGGCGGGAATGTCGCCATCGCGCTGCTGGCCAATGCGATCGCGACGGGCTGCATGCTCTTCGTGATCATCACGACGCTCGTCCCGATCTCCGGCGCGCATTTCAACCCGGCGGTGACGCTGGCCTTCTGGCTACGGGGGCAGATCGGCGCGGGGCTGGCAGCGGGGTATGTGGCTGTGCAGATCGCCGGTGGCGTTTTAGGCGTTTGGGCGACCCATGTGATGTTCGCTCAGCCAGTGCTGCAAACGTCCCAGACGATGCACAGGACAGGTGGCGCGCAGTGGTTTTCCGAGGCCGTGGCGACGTTCGGCCTCCTGTTCGTGATCTTCGGCGGCCTGCGCGCGCGGGCGGAGCAGGTGCCGGTGCTGGTCGCGCTCTACATCACGGGGGCCTATTGGTTCACGTCGTCGACCAGTTTCGCCAACCCAGCGGTGACCATCGCGCGCGGATTTTCGGACACGTTCGCGGGGATTTTCCCGGGCCACATAGCGGCGTTCATAGCGGTGCAGTTGGGCACGGTTTTCGTCGCACATGTCGTGCTGCGCTGGGTGTTCGATGAGGACGGTGCGCACTAAAGGCGCACCCTACGTAGCGATGCATGGTGCGACCTGTAGGGTCTTAGCCTCCCGCCATCCGCAGGATGGCGACACGCCGACCGCCCCACCGGGCGGCGTGTTCCACGCCACCCGTCGGTCGGCTTGAGCTGAGCGAAACTATTGCTAGCCAGCGTCACGACCCAGTGTTCGGGATAAAGCGCAGCCCGCACAGCGGGCTCCGCGGTCTCATCTCTAAGTCCCCAGACTTTCGCAGGAAGTCGACACTCCGGCCTAAGCATCCCGCAAAGCGGTGCGCGCCCACCCGGCAGCGCATCGAAGTTGCGCGATAGTGTACCACCCGCGCGGTAGACTAATGCTGCGCACTGAAATTTAGGCCAGCGACGTCACCCACAAGATCGTCGCGTCCTCATCGGACAGCGACACCACGTTGTGCCCCATCGACGCGTCGTAATAGGCGCTGTCACCGCGGCGCATCTCCACCGGCTCGTAGAACTCCGTGTAGAGAGAGATGACGCCCGTCAGCACATACAGAAACTCTTCGCCGTCGTGGCGGACCCAGCCGTCGAACTCCTCCAGCGCGCGGGCGCGGACCCGGGCGCGGTAGGGCAGCATCTGCTTCTTGGTCAGCGTCTCCGCCAGCAATTCGTGCTCGTAGGTCGCCGTCGCGTGGGCGTGGCCATCGCCGGATTTGGTCACCGACATGCGCCCGCCCACCTGCTCCGCCCGCGGAGTGAAGAGCTGCGGCACCGAAATCTCCAGCCCCGTCGCCAGCTTTTTGAGCGCGTCGTAGGTGGGCGACATCTGCCCGTTCTCGATCTTCGACAGGGTCGACCGGGCCAACCCCGCCTGGCTGGCCGCCTGTTCCAGCGTCCAGCCCTGCGCCTTGCGCAGCTCGCGCACCCGCGCGCCCAGGTCCAGCGGCGCAGTGTGGGTGTCGTTGCCGCCGGCGCGGGCGATCTTGATCAGGTTCCGGGGGTCGCGTTCGGTCATCCCTTGCCTATAGCCCGCCCCGGGCGAGGCTTGCAACGCCGCGCGGGCGGGGCTAGCCCTTGGCGCATGCGTCCCGATTTCAACCTTGCAGCCTTTGTCCTTGCCGCCGGTGCGCGCACCCCGGACAAGACCGCGCTGGAGGTAATCGGCGGCCCGCGTTGGAGCTATGCCGCGCTGACGCGAGACATCCTGGGCACGGCCACGGGGCTGGCCGCGCGGACAGCGCCGGGGGACATGGTGCTGCTGCGGCTCGGCAATACGCCCGACTTTCCCATCGCCTACCTCGCCGCTTTGGCCGTGGGGCGCGTGCCCATCCCGACCTCCGCCGCCCTGACGGAGGCGGAGATTTCGGCCATGTGCGCGGGCCTGCCCATCGCGCTGGTGTTGCAGGACCCGGACGTCGCGCGCCCGCCCCGGCTGCCGGTGCTGGACGTGACCGAGCTGCGCGCCCTGCGCGACCTCCCGCCGGCGGCGTACGACCTGGGCGATGCGGAGCGGCTTGGCTACCTGGTCTTCACCTCCGGCACGTCCGGCACCGCGCGGGCGGTAGCCCACGCACACCGCGCAATCTTGGGCCGGCAAATGATGATGCAAGGCTGGTATGGGCTCAGCGCTGCGGACCGGGTGCTGCATGCGGGCGCGTTCAATTGGACTTACACGCTGGGCACCGGGCTGATGGACCCCTGGACCGCGGGCGCGACGGCGCTGATCCCCGCCCCGGGCACCCCGGCGGCTGAGTTGCCGCAGGTGCTGGCGCAGACCGAAGCGTCGATCTTCGCCGCCGCGCCGGGCGTCTACCGCCAGCTTCTGCGCGGGGACATGCCCGCCCTGCCCCACCTGCGCCACGGCCTGAGCGCGGGGGAAAAGCTGCCCGAGGCGACGCGGGAGGCATGGGACGCGGCCACCGGCACGCCGATCTTCGAGGCGTACGGGATGTCCGAATGCTCCACCTTCATCTCAGGCTGCCCAGACCGGCCCGCCGCGCCCGGCACGCTGGGCACGCCGCAGCCCGGACGGCGGGTCGCGATCCTGGGTCCGGACGGCCCCGTCCCGCCCGGCACCCAAGGCATCATCGCCGTACACCGATCCGACCCGGGCCTCATGCTGCGCTACGAGGGCGCGCCGGAGGAGACGGCGGCGCGCTTTCAGGGCGACTGGTTCCTAACCGGCGACATGGGTGTGCAGACCCCCTCCGGCGATATCCGCTACGAAGGGCGCGGGGACGATATGATGAATGCAGGGGGCTTCCGCGTCTCCCCCCTGGAGGTCGAGGCGGCGCTGGCCGGTGCGCCCGGCCTGATCGCAGCGGCCTGCGCCGAAGTCACGGTAAAGTCAGACACATCCGTTATCGCCGCCTTCTATACCGCCGCCGCGCCGCTGGACGAGGCTGGCCTACAGGCATATGTCGCGCCCAAGCTGGCGCGGTACAAACAGCCGCGGCTTTACGTTCACGTGCCGGACCTGCCCACGGGCGCCAACGGCAAAATCCTGCGCCGCGCGCTCAGGGAAAGGTATCCATGAGCCAGTCCATCAAGCTCGACATCATGTCCGACCCGATCTGCCCCTGGTGCTATATCGGGAAGACACACCTGGACCGCGCGTTGGAGGCGCACCCGGACCATCCGTTTCACATCGAATGGCACCCCTTCCAATTGAACCCCGACATGCCAAAAAGCGGCATGGACCGCCGCGCCTACCTGGAGGGTAAGTTCGGCGGCAAGGAAGGCGCGGTGCGGGCCTACACGCCGGTGGTCGAACATGCCGAAGCGGCGGGGCTGAAGATCGACTTCGAAGGCATGGCGCGCACGCCGAACACCATGGACGCCCACCGCCTGATCCACTGGGCGGGGATCGAAGGGCGGCAAACTGCCGCCGTCAGCGCCCTCTTCAAAGCCTATTTCGTCGAGGCGCGCGATATAGGCGATGCGGAGGTTCTCGCTGATATCGCCGACGGGCTGGGTATGGACGCGTCGGTCGTGCTGCGCCTTCTGGCCTCGGACGCGGATGCCGATGACATCGCCAAGCGCGACGCCCATGCCCGGGAGATGGGCATCACCTCCGTGCCGACCTTCATCGTCGCGAACCAACACGCCGTGCCCGGCGCTCAGCCGCCCGAACTGTGGGCCAAGGTCCTCGCCGAGCTGGCCGATATGCCCGCGCAATAATCACCAGCGCCTGCGCACACTCTTTAGTTGAAAATTCAACCTTTACGGGCTGGCCAGGTGGCGGCGCGGCGGGTACACCTGACGCCAAAGCGCGCCAGGCGCGCGCCGGAGTTCAAATTGACCAACACCCCGCCCCCGGGCATGAGCCGCGGTGAATTCGTCGCGTTGATCGCGATGATGTTCTCCACCATCGCGTTTTCGACCGACGCGATGCTGCCCGCGCTGCCCGTGATCGCGTCCGAATTGACGCCCGATGCGCCCAACCAGGCGGGGCTGATCGTGAACACGTTCATCTTGGGCCTCGGCCTCGGCACCTTTCTGACCGGTCCGCTGTCGGATGCGTTAGGGCGCAAGCCGGTCGTCTACGGGGGCGCGGCGCTTTACGTCTTTGGGGCGGCCCTGGCCTGGGTGTCCACCTCGCTGGAGATGATCTTGGCCGCGCGGGTGATCCAGGGGCTTGGTGCGGCAGGTCCGCGGGTTGTGTCGCTGGCCATCATCCGGGACCTCTTTTCCGGGCGGGACATGGCCCGCATCATCTCCATCGCGATGATGTTCTTCACGCTGGTGCCGGCCATTGCGCCGCTTTTAGGCGCCGGGCTGATCGCCGTCGCGGGGTGGCGCGCGGTCTTCGGCGCCTTCGTCGCCTTCGCGCTAATCTTCACCCTCTGGCTCGGCCTGCGCCTGCCCGAAACGCTGCAACGGCCGTTGCGGCGGCCCCTGCGGTGGGCGGCGATGATGGATGCCGTGCGCCAGATGTTCACCCACCCGACCGTGCGGCTGTCGATCTTCGTGCAGACGCTGGTAATGACGGGTCTTTTTGCCACGCTGACGATGGTGCAGCCGATCTACGACCAGGTGTACGGGCGCGGTGACACGTTTCCGTTCTGGTTCGGGGTCGTTGCGCTCGCCTCCGGCACAGCCAGCCTTCTGAACGCGGCGATCGTGACCCGCTTCGGCATGCGCCGGCTCGTCAACGCGGCGCTTTTGGGCCAGCTTGCCGTGTCTGGCGCGGTGCTGGCGTTGATGGCCGTGGACATGAGCCTCGCCTTCGGGGTTTTCGTGGTCTGGAAGTTCGGCCTCTTTTGCCAGGCGGGCTTCACCGTCGGCAACCTCAACGCCATCGCGATGGAGCCGATGGGCCATATCGCCGGGACCGCTGCGTCAGTCATCGGAGCTGTGGCGACCGTCTTCTCCGCCCTGCTGGCCGCGCCGGTCGCGCTGATGTTCGACGGCACGCCCCTGCCCCTGATCCTGACGGTCTTCATCATGGCTGCCGCCGGGTCGGTGCTGATGCATCGGATGGGCCGGATCGAGGCTACGGTCTAGGCGCACCTTTGGGTGCGACCGCTTAAGCGCACCTTTGGGTGCGACGGCCTAGGCGGCGGAGGTCTTTTTCCGCTTCTTCTCCGCCACGACCTTCTCCGCCAAGTCGCGGGCAATGGCGAAGGCGCCCTTGATCTTGTCCGTGTCGGACCGCCAATCGCGGCGCACGACGATCTTGTTGTCCTTGACCTTCGCCTGACCGCGCTGGTCCTGGATGAACTGCACGAGGCCCTCGGGGGACGCGAATTTGTCCCCGTGAAACTGGATCGTCGCGCCCTTCGGCCCGCCGTCCAGCTTCGCGATCCCGGCCTTCTTGCACATCGCCTTGATGCGCACGACCAGCATCAGCGTGTTCACCTCCTTCGGCAGCTTGCCGAAGCGGTCGATCAGCTCGGCCGCAAAGCCTTCCAGTTCAACTTTGGTCGTCAACTCACTGAGACGGCGATACAATCCCAGACGCACATCGAGGTCCGGCACGTAGTCCTCGGGGATCAGGACCGGCACGCCGAGGTTGATCTGCGGCGCCCATTGGCCGTCATTGTCACTCAGGCCCTCCATCTCGCCCGAGCGGATCTTGGCAATCGCCTCCTCGAGCATCGACTGGTAGAGCTCAAAGCCCACATCGCGCATCTGGCCAGATTGCTCTTCGCCCAGAAGGTTGCCCGCGCCGCGGATGTCGAGGTCTTGGCTCGCCAGCGTGAATCCCGCGCCGAGCGTGTCGAGGCTGCCCAGCACCTTCAGCCGCTTCTCCGCCGCCGGCGTCAGCTTGGCCCGCGGTTTGGTCGTCAGGTATGCAAAGGCACGGGTTTTTGATCGGCCCACCCGCCCCCGTATCTGGTAAAGCTGCGCGAGACCGAACATGTCTGCGCGGTGCACGATCATCGTGTTGGCGGTCGGGATGTCGAGGCCCGATTCCACAATCGTCGTGGCCAACAGCACGTCGTATTTGCCGTCGTAAAAGGCATTCATCCGCTCGTCCAAATCGCCCGCCGCCATCTGGCCGTTGGCGACGACGTAACTGACCTCCGGCACCTGTTCTTTGAGGAAGGCCTCGATCTCCGGCAGGTCCGAAATGCGCGGGACGACGAAACACGACTGCCCGCCGCGATAGCGCTCGCGCAGCAGCGCCTCGCGCAGGGTCACCGGATCGAATTCGCTGACATAGGTGCGGATGGCCAGGCGGTCGACCGGGGGCGTGCCGATGATGCTCAGATCCCGCACGCCGGTGAGGCTGAGTTGCAGGGTCCGCGGGATCGGCGTCGCCGTCAGGGTCAGCACATGGATGTCGCTGCGCAGCTGCTTCAGCCGCTCTTTGTGGGCGACGCCGAAGTGCTGCTCTTCATCGATGACCAGCAGGCCAAGGTTCTGGAATCGCACCGATTTCGCCAACAAAGCGTGCGTGCCGATGACGATATCGCACGTGCCCTTGGCCACGGCCTCGCGCGTCTTCGCGGCCTCCTTGGCTGGGACGAACCGGCTGAGCGAACGCACTTCGATCGGGAAGCCCCGGAAACGCTCGGCAAAGCTCTTGTAATGCTGGCGGGCCAGCAGCGTCGTGGGCGCGATCACCGCGACCTGGACGCCCGACATGGCCGCCAAGAAGGCCGCGCGCATCGCCACTTCGGTCTTGCCGAAGCCGACATCGCCGCAGACGAGGCGGTCCATGGGGCTGCCGGAGGTCAGATCGTCCACCACATCGCCGATGGCGCGCAGCTGGTCGTCCGTTTCCTGGTAGGGGAAGCGCGCACTGAAGGCGTCCCACGCGCCCGGCGGCGGGTCGAGGATCGGCGCCGTGCGCAGCGCACGTTCGGCGGCGACGCGGATCAGCTTGTCCGCCATCTCGCGAATGCGCTCTTTCAGCTTAGCCTTCTTGGCCTGCCAGGCGCCCCCGCCCAGCTTGTCGAGCAGCCCTTCCTCGTGGCCGTATTTGCTCAGCAGCTCGATGTTTTCGACCGGCAGGAACAGCTTGGAGCCTTCGGCATATTCCAGCAGCACGCATTCATGCGCCGCGCCGGCGGCTGTGACGACCTCCAGCCCCTTGAACCGCCCGATGCCGTGGTCGAGGTGCACGATCAGATCCCCGGGGCTGAGGCTGGTCGCCTCTGTCAGGAAATTCTCCGCCTTCCGCTTCTTCTTCGGCGCGCGGATCAGACGGTCGCCCAGCACGTCCTGTTCGGAGATGACCGTCAGTTTCCCGGCGTTTTTATGACCTCCCGCTTCGCTACTTGAAGCCGAGCCATCTCGCGGCCCTTCGAAGCCGTGCTCCAGCCCCCAGACCGCCAGGTGCAGCCCGCGTTTACCGACGCGGCTGAAATCGGCCACCGGGATGGCTTCGGCCAGCCCCTCATCCTCGATCAGGCCGGAGAGCCGTTCGCGCGCGCCCTCGGAATAGGAGGCGATGACGACGGGTCCATATTCAAGCTTTGCCTTAATATGCGCCGCCAGAGCAGCGAAAAGGCTGACACTTTCTTGTTGCCGTTCCGGCGCAAAGTTGCGTCCGATCTTGCCGCCTGCATCCAGCACACCCGGACCGGTTGCCTGCGGCAGCGCGGCAAAGCGCAGGACCCGCCGCGCCGCCAATGCCGCGTCCCAGGCCGCATCGTCCAGATAAAGCTGATCCGGCGGGACGGGTTTGTAGACCGTGCCCATCCGGCCCTTGTCATTCATCGCAATGCGCCGCGTCTCGTAACTGTCGAGCGTGCCCTCCCACCGCGCCAGACGCGCGGCGTCCAGTTGATCGTCCAGGGTCACCGCCGCGTTCGGAAGGTAGTCGAACAGCGTCTCAAGCCCGTCGTGGAAGAAGGGCAGCCAATGCTCCGCCCCTTGGGTCTTGCGGCCCGCGCTGATCGCCTCGTACAGCGGGTCGTCCGTGCCCGCCGCGCCGAACTCCAGGCGGTAATTCTGGCGGAACCGCGTGATGGCCGCCTCGTCCAGGATGACCTCGGACACCGGCGCAAGCTCCACCACGTCCAGCGCCGCGCCGGAGCGCTGCGTGCCGGGATCGAACCGCTTGGCGCTTTCGAGCGTGTCGCCGAAGAGGTCCAGCCGCACCGGGCCCAGATCGCCCGGCGGGTAGATGTCGATGATGCCGCCGCGAATGGCGTAATCGCCCGGCTCGGTCACGTTGGGGCTTTGCACGAAGCCCATGCGGACCAAGAACGCGCGCAACGCCTCTTCGTCCACGCGGCGACCGACCTCCGCCCGGAAGGCCGCCTCGCGCAGCAGGCCGCGGGCGGGCACGTATTGCGTCGCGGCGGCCATGGTCGTCAGCAGCACGAACCGCTCCGGCATGCCGTGCACCAGCGCGGCCAGCGTCGCCATCCGCCGGGCGGAGATATCCGCATTCGGGGACACACGATCGTAGGGCAAGCAATCCCAGGCGGGGAAGACCAGCACCGGCACGTCCGGCGCGAAAAAGCGCAGCGCATCCTGCATCGCGCGCAGCCGGCCCGCGTCGCGCGCGACATGGCAGACGGGGGCGCCGCGCCCCAGTTCGTGCAGAACGCGCGTCGTGTCAAAGCCCTCGGGCGTGCCGGACAATGTGATGTGGTCGGAGGTGCTCATCAGGCCGCTTCAATTGGCCCCGCGGCGGGGGATGTCAACGCCAAGCGGGCGCCGCAGCCTCAGAACGCGACGCGGCCTGCCGCCAAATTCATGTACATGCCCCACAGGGCCGTGATGAAGATCGCGACCATGCCAATCGCCTGCACGATGGTACGGTGCCGCGCCAGGCGTTTGTAAAGGTCGGCATCGTCGTTGACCCGCTCGAAGATGATGCGCGCGGTGCGCACGTTCAGCGCGCCCACAGCCGTCATCGGCAGCGCCAGCAGGAACACGGCCTGCGCAAATTCCACCCAATAGGTCCACCCCAGCACCGCCAGCCCGGTGAGCAGGAAGGCGACCACACCCACCAGCCACAGGCCCGATACGTCGGAAATATAGAGCAGCCGGTTGATGTTCACGCGCACCATGTCGCGCACGTCTTCTGCCGCCTGACCGCCCTGACGGCGGGCACGCGTCACCATGTCGAACGGTACGCCCAGCACCCAGTGCGAGGCGGTCGACCACAGCACCGCCAGCGCGATCCAGAACCACAGGTTCGAGAACGAGCGCATGTCGATGGCTTCGAAAATGGTTTGCGAGAAGTCCACTGCCTGCCCCTGCCCCGGTTCGGCCCCTCTTAGACGCGGGATGCGGGAAATCCTAGCCCGTCATTGACCCCGCGCGCGGTGGTGTGGCACCCATGGCCTGTCAACTTGACTGGACAGATACAATGCGCTCCACCCAAGCTCCTTTTCCCGCCACCCGCCTGCGCCGCCCGCGCGCCTCGGCCGCCCGCCGCGCAATGGTGCGGGAAAACACGCTGACGGTGGACGACTTCATCTGGCCCATCTTCGTGCGCGAAGGGACCGGCATCGAAGAGCCCGTCCCGTCCATGCCAGGCGTGCTGCGCCGGTCCGTCGACCGCGCCGTAGAGGCCGCGCGGGAGGCCGCGGATCTGGGCATCAAGGCGATGTGCATCTTCCCCTATACGGGCATCGAGGACCGGACCGAGGATTGCGCGGGCGCTTGGGACCCGGGCAACCCGTCCAACCGGGCCATCCGCGCGATCAAGGACGCGGTGCCGGAGATGGTGATCATGACTGATGTCGCGCTCGACACCTACAACATTAACGGGCACGACGGCTTTGTCGAAGACGGCAAGATCGTCAACGACCGCTCGGTCGAGGCGCTGGTCAAGATGGCGATGGCCCAAGCGGAGGCCGGCGCCGACATCATCGGCCCGTCGGACATGATGGACGGCCGGATCGGCGCGATCCGCCAGGCGCTGGAGGGGGCCGGCCACCAGGACGTGATGATCCTGAGCTATGCCGCAAAATACGCGAGCGCCTTCTACGGGCCGTTCCGGGACGCGGTGGGCGCTTCGGCCGCGCTGACCGGGGACAAGAAGACCTACCAGATGGACCCGGCCAATTCGAACGAGGCGCTGCGCCTGATCGAACGGGACCTGAGCGAAGGCGCGGACATGGTCATGGTCAAGCCCGGCCTGCCCTATCTGGACATCTGCAGGCGGGTCAAAGACGCGTTCGGCGCGCCGACTTTTGCCTACCAAGTGTCCGGCGAGTTCTCGATGATCGAGGCAGCGGGCGCGCAGGGCTGGATCGACCGGGACCAGGTAATGATGGAAACCCTGATGGCGTTCAAACGCGCAGGCTGCGACGGGATCCTGACCTACTTCGCCCCGGACGCCGCGCGCCTTCTCTCCTCCTAGGCGGAGCGGCGCCGAAGCCCCGCGCGAAAGGCGTGACAGCGCGCGCGGGCCGGCATATATTCGCTTGCAAGACCGGGACACCCGGCGATCAGAGCAAAAAAGCAGGCGGATCAGACATGACGAGACAGATTTCACGCCGGGCCTTTGGCCTGGGCGTTTTAGCAAGCACAGGCGCAGTGGCCGCGTGCGGCAACGGCATCGGCGGACGCGGCCCGGCCACAATCGACGCGCGTGTCGATGCAACCTTGCGGCAGATGTACGCCGATTATCCCAACACGGTGAGCCTTGCCCAGAAGTCGAACGGCATGCTGGTCATGCCGCTGGTGACCGAAGCGGGGCTGGGCTTCGGCGGCGCCTACGGGCGCGGCGCGTTGCGGGTGAACGACGCGACGGTAGACTACTATTCGGTAGCCAAAGCCTCCGGCGGCCTGCAGATCGGCGCACAGCAATACGCGCACGTTCTGTTCTTTATGACGGACGATGCCCTGACGGGCTTCCGCCGCTCGCCCGGTTGGGCCGCAGGTGCCGATCTGGAATACGTCATCTCGGACCAGGGCGACAGCGTGAACGCGGAGACGACGACCGTTCTGGCTCCGGTCCTGGCAGCCGTATTCGGCCGCGCGGGCCTGCGCCTGGGCGCAACCCTGGAAGGCACCAAATACACGCGCATTATCCCTTGAGCGCACGCGCCTAGACCAGAACGGTTCTGCGCTTTTCGCTCAGCTGGTCGGCGATGGACGTCGCCGACTTGACCGTCTTCTCGATGCTGGAGAGTGCGAGGGTCAGATCTCGTTCCGCGCGCTCCAGCCGCTGTACGATCTCGTCCAGCCCTTCGCCGCCGGCGTAGACCCGCGCGCGCTCGATCTTGCACATGATGCGCGTCAGCTCCAGGCCGGAGACGACGCGCCGCATGCGGCGGCACTGCTCGTGCAGGCTGGCCGCGTTTCGTTTGAGCCGGCTCAGCGCGTCCGCCAGCCGCGCGGCATATTTCTCGGACAGAAATTGCAGATCCTGCACCGCCCATTTGGCGGCGTCCACCTGCGCACGCGGATCGGCCCGGATCGTCTCGACCAATTCGTCTGCCAGACCCCTTACCGCCGTGGCAAAGGCGGCGTGGGCGATTTGATCGCTGCCCAGCGCCGCACTGTCGCGGAAGACGCGCATATCCTGCTCGATCTTGACCCGCATTACCTTGTGGTTTTCCGATATGACGCCGATGGGGCCAAACCGCCCCTCCAGCCTGCCAGCCTGTAGGCGCATGTTGTAGCGAATCTGCGCCGTCTCGCGAAACACCGCGTCCACCTCCGCCGCGCGGGCCGCGACATCCAGCGTCATCTCGTAAATCTCGCGCAGCTGGCGCATCTGGGGCGGCGCCGCACGGCCCTTGGACAGGTCCCGTTTGCGGCATTCCCGGCTGAGCGCGTAGCTCATATAGGCGTCATAGTCCCGCAGGTTCAGACGCGCGCGGATCGCGGCCTCGAGGGCGCGCGCGCTGTCTTCGACCGACAGGGTGCCCGCCCGCTCACCCGCGCAGATGTCGCGGTAAATGGGGACCACCTCGCGCAGGATCTCCGCCCTTGGGTTCATCTGGATGGAGAAGACACCGCCATCGACCGGTGTCGCAATCGCGAAAGACCAGTAATCCGCGCCATCCTTGGCCGCGCTTTTGGTATAGGCACCGACAGGGCGCCCCTCGAACAGAGCGAAGCTTGAATAGTAATAGACCGCCTGGGGCATATCCGCGTGGCGGAACATGCGCACCGACTGGCCGATCACTTCCTCTTCGGTGTAGCCCACGGTGCGCAGGAAGGTGGGACTGGCCGTCTGGATGATCCCGTCCCAATCGGTGCGGAACATCAGCAGAGCATCCGGCGGAAAACGCGCGGGATCGGGGGTCAGATCGGACATCTCGGGCAGCCTCATGTCCGAGCCATTGCACGGCGCAGGTGAAGGCCCCGTTAACTAGCCACCAATTTGCAGCCGTTTGAACAGCGATGAGGTGTCCCAGCGCCCGCCGCCCATCTTTTGCACATCCTTGTAGAACTGATCGACCAGCGCGGTCAGCGGCACCGACGCCCCCGCCCGGTCCGCCGCACCGAGGCATATGGCCAAGTCCTTGCGCATCCAGTCGACGGCAAAGCCGTGGTCGTAGTGATCGTCCAGCATCGTCTCGTGCCGGTTGACCATCTGCCAGCTGCCCGCGGCGCCTTGGCTGATGACCGACACCACGTCGCGCCCATCAAGGCCCGCTTTTTGTGCAAAGTGCAGCGCCTCGGCGAGGCCTTGCAGCACGCCCGCGATGGCGATCTGGTTGGCCATCTTGGTGCGCTGACCCGCGCCAGAGGGGCCCATGCGGCGGCACATCTTGGCGTAGACGGCCATGATCGGCTCTGCCCTTTCATAGGCGCCTTCGTCCCCGCCGCACATGATGGACAGGGCCGCATTCTCCGCCCCCGCCTGCCCGCCGGAGATCGGCGCATCGACAAAGCTGATCTGCGCGGCATCCGCCGCGGCATAGAGTTCTTCGGTCACCTGATCGGAGACGGTCGTGTGATCGACGAAAACCGAGCCGGCGGACATGCCCTTAAAGGCGCCGTCCTCGCCCAGGCACACACTGCGCAGATCGTCGTCGTTGCCGACGCAAGCCATCACGAAATCCGCGCCCTCCGCCGCCGCGCGCGGGGTAGCCGCCGCAGCTCCCTTATGCGCCTGCGTCCAGGCCTGCGCCTTGGCCGCCGTGCGGTTGTAGACCGTCACCTCGTGCCCCGCCCCGGCCAGGTGCCCCGCCATGGGTGCGCCCATAACCCCCATGCCCAGAAATGCCAGCTTCGCCATACCCTCGCCCCTTTGCGTCCGATGCCTCGCTGGGCTACCTAACAGGCGAGGCAAAGGGGTCAACGGACGCGGATCATGGCACTCGTCTTCACATGGTTGGTGCGCGTCACCGGCGGGCTCATCATTTTGGCAGTACTGGCGGCGCTTGGGGTTTACTACCTCGCCGCGCGGTCGCTGCCCGATTACGACCGCAGCGTCTCGGTCCAAGGCCTCAGCGCGTCGGTGGAGATCGTGCGCGACAATGCGAACGTGCCCCACATCCTGGCGCAGGCGGATCGCGACGCGTTCTTTGGCCTGGGCTTCGTGCATGCCCAGGACCGCCTATGGCAGATGACGACCCTGCGCCGCACCGCGCAAGGCCGGCTGAGCGAGCTGTTCGGCGCGCCCACGCTAGACGTCGATGCGCTGATGCGGCGGCTGGACCTCTATAACCTCGCGCGGGCCTCCGTCTCTGCTCAGACGACGAGGACCATCGCGGCGCTGGAGGCGTATGCCGCCGGCGTCAACGCCCGCATCACGCAGATCAACGCCGAGGCCCTCGGCCGCGGCGCGCCCGAATTCTTCATGTTCGACGCGGCCATCGCCCCCTGGCAGCCGGCGGATTCCATTGCCGTGGCCAAGCTGATGGCGGTGCAGCTGTCGGGCCATCTGGACGCCGAAGTGCTGCGCGCACGCCTGTCGCTGGCCCTGCCCGAGCCAGAGATGATCGGGGACATCCTGCCCGACGCGCCCGGCAACGGAGTGGCCGCCCTGCCCGAATATGCCGCGCTGATGGAGGGCACGGACTATGCCTGGCTGCCCGACACGCCCCACCCCCTGTCGCCCTTCCGCCCGCGCGGCCTTGCCGGTGCGTCCAACGCCTGGGCCGCGGCGCCGTCGCGGTCGACCTCGGGCGGCACGCTTCTGGCAAACGATCCCCATCTAGGCCTCACCGCCCCGTCGATCTGGTACCTCGCCCGGCTGGAGCTGAGCACCGGCGGCGTGATCGGGGCGACCATACCGGGTCTGCCGACGATCCTCGCAGGCCGGTCCAACACGCTCGGCTGGGGGCTGACGACAGCCTATGTGGACGATCAGGACCTGTTCCTGGAAGAGCTGAACCCGGACAACGCCGAGGAATACCGCATCCCCGGCGGTTGGGCGCCCTTCCGCACGCGCCGGTCGATCATCAATGTCGCGGGCGAGGAGCCCGTCACCCTCACCCTCCGCTGGACCCAGAACGGGCCGGTCTTGCCGGGCGCGTTCAAGAACCTCCGCTCCATCACCCCGCCGGGCCACGTCATGGCGCTGAACTGGACGGCGCTGAGCGGCGCAGACACCTCCGTCGGGGCCGGGATCGAGCTGATGTACGCGCAAACCGTCGCCGAAGGGATCGCCGCCACTGCCAGCCACATCGCGCCCGCGCAGAACCTGACGCTGGCCGACGCGGACACGATCGCCATGAAAACGATCGGCGCGGTGCCCCGCCGCGACGCCCGCCACCAGAGCGAAGGGCGCCTGCCCGCCTTTGGCTACCTGCCGCAGAACCGCTGGCAAGGCACGATGGCCTATGTCTCCAACCCCGGCTTCGTCGCGCCGCTCGGCGGGATCCTGGGCAACACGAACAACAAAACGGTGGAGCGGCCCTTTCCCAACCACATCAGCTTCGACTGGGGCGACACGCAGCGCATCCAGCGCTGGCAGCGGCTGATGCAATCGCGCCAGGTCCACACCCGCGACAGCTTTATCGAGGCGCAGCTCGACACCGTGTCCTTCACCGCGCGCTCGCTGCTGCCGCTGATCGGGGCGGAGCTGTGGTTCACCGGGGAGGCCGCGCCGGCGGGCACCGCCCTGCGCCAGCGCCAGCGCGCGCTGACCCTGCTGGCCGAGTGGAACGGGGAGATGAACGAACACCTGCCAGAGCCGCTGATCTACGCCGCCTGGCTGCGCGCCTTGCAAGAGCGGCTGGTGCGGGACGAGCTTGGGCCGATGGCCGACGCGCTGACCCATGTGGAGCCTTTGTTCATCGAGCGGGTCTTCCGCGACGTGGACGGCGCCGCCCGCTGGTGCGACGTCCGCCAAAGCGCCCCGGTAGAGACATGTCCGGACATGGCCCGCCTCGCCCTCGACGACGCGCTGATCTGGATTTCGGAGACGTACGGGACGGAGCTCGAGACCCTGCGCTGGGGCGACGCGCACCAAGCCACCCACGATCACGCCGTGCTGGGCGAGGTCCCGCTGCTGCGCTTCTTCGTCAACATCCGGCAAAGCACCTCCGGCGGCGACAACACCCTGCAACGCGGCCTAACCCGCGGCGGGCCTGGAGCGGATGCGTTCCAAAACGTGCACGGGGCAGGCTACCGCGGGGTTTATGATTTCGCAGACCCTAACAGTTCCGTCTTCGTGATCTCCACCGGGCAATCCGGGCACCTCTTCTCGCGCCACTACGACGACCTTGCGCAGCTGTGGCGGCGCGGGGAATACGTGCCGATGTCCCTCGACGTGGACCTCGCGCGCGCGGCGGCGGTGGGTGTCACCACGCTGACGCCCCAGTAACGTGACCACGATCCTCTTCAACAAGCCCTACGGAGTGCTGCCGCAATTTACCGATGCGCGCAGCCCCACGCAGCGGCCCACGCTATCGGGCTACATCGACCTGCCGGGAGTCTACCCCGCGGGGCGGCTGGACCGCGACAGCGAGGGGCTGATGGTTTTGACCTCTGACGGCAAGCTGCAGGCGCGGATCAGCAACCCGAAGTTCAAGGCGCCCAAGCGGTATTGGGCCCAAGTCGAAGGCACCCCGTCCGAGGCGCAGATTGCGGCCTTGCGCAGCGGTATGACCCTCAAGGACGGCCCGACCCGCCCCGCGCAGGCGCGGCTTATGGAGGCGCCGGACCTCTGGCCCCGCGACCCGCCTGTAAGGTTTCGCAAGACGGTGCCCGACTCCTGGCTCGAGCTGGTCCTCACCGAGGGCCGCAATCGCCAAGTGCGGCGGATGACGGCCCATGTCGGCCTGCCCTGCCTGCGGCTGGTGCGGGTGGCGATTGGGGAGTGGACGCTCGATGGGCTTGAGCCTGGGGCGTGGCGGGCGGTTTAGGTCTTTGTTTTGGCGGCAAAGAACTTACAGGCTTAGCCCACAGACATCCGAAGGATGTTTACACGCGGACCGCCCCCCTGCGGTCTGCGTGTTCCACGCCGCCCGCGCGGTCCACTTGAGCTGAGCAAAGACGCCGCGTGATGGGTTTGAGACCCACCTTTCGTAGAAACGCGCTAGGCCTTCGCTGGAAGGGCTTTAATCCTGCGACCGCCATGTGCTTCGCAGCCTCTGAAGGCTAACGGGAACTGCGTAGAGCGGCAGGGCGGCGGTGCGCAATGAATGCGCACCCTACGGGTAACTCCATACGGACCCATCCTCTCTCATGTTAGTGATCACCTTGCTGAGCCCTCAGGGCTCCGCAGGAGGCCTACACGCCGTCCGCGGACGGCTTGGTGCTAAGAACCCGCAACGAACGCGGGAATAGAGCTGGTTAAAGCGCTCCAAACGCGCCCTTTTGCTTCGCCGTCCAGCGCACATGGAGGACAAAGCCATCCTCGTCCTGCCGTTCTTCCTGCACGACGCCTTCGGCGAAGAGCCAGGCGCGGGCCTTGCCGTCGGCGAAGCCGAGGCGCAGCTCTTCCTCTGTGACCGCGCCTTGCAGGGCCTCCGCGATGCGGATCAGCAGCGTCTCCAGCCCCTCTCCGGTGATCGCGGACAGGGTCAGCACGTGATCCTCGCGAGCCGCGCGGGCCTCCGCGGCGCTGCGCGTCTCGGGTAACAACAGGTCCAGCTTGTTCCACACCTCGATCTGCGGACGCTCCACGCCCACGCCGAGGGATGTCATGATCTCACGCACATCCTCAGCCTGCGCCTCGCTTTCGGGGTGCGAGATGTCGCGGACATGCAGGATCAGATCGGCGGCCAGAACCTCCTCTAGCGTTGCGCGAAAGGCGGCGACCAGCTCGGTCGGCAGCTCGCTGATAAAGCCCACCGTGTCCGACAGGATCACCTCCGGCCCATCGGGCAGCACCACGCGGCGCATCGTGGGGTCGAGCGTGGCGAACAGCATGTCCTTGGCCATCACCTCCGCACCCGTCAGGCGGTTGAACAGCGTCGACTTGCCCGCATTCGTGTAGCCAACAAGCGCCACGATCGGATACGGCACTTTTGCCCGCGCGGCGCGGTGGAGCGATCGCGTCTTGACCACCTTGTCCAGCTGCCGGCGCAGGCGCACCAGCTGGGTGTCGATGGCGCGGCGGTCCGCCTCGATCTGCGTCTCGCCGGGCCCGCCGACGAAGCCGAGGCCGCCGCGCTGCCGCTCCAGGTGGGTCCAAGCACGCACCAGGCGGGTGCGCTGGTAGGACAAAGCGGCCATTTCGACCTGCAACACGCCTTCGCGAGTGGCGGCGCGGTCGCTGAAGATCTCCAAGATCAGGCCGGTGCGGTCCAGAAGCTTCACCTTCAGCTTCTTTTCCAGGTTCCGCTGCTGCACTGGGGTTACAGGGCCATCGACGAGGGCGAGCTCGATCTGCTCCGCTTCGAATCGCTGCGCGAGCTCTTCGATCTTGCCCGCACCAAACAGATACCCTGCCTGCACATCGCGCAGGGGCACGACCTCTCCGCCGACGACCTCGAGGTCAGGCAAAGCGCGCGCCAGGGCCATGGCTTCGGCCAGGCCAAGATCGGCATCGCGCCTGTCTGGATCGGACTTGATGTCAGGGTGCAGCACCCAAGCGCGCGTCGCCCGCGCGCCGGTGTCCTCAACCTGAAATTGTGCCTTGCTCAAGAGGCGTCTTCACCCTCGTAGAGCGAAATCGGCTGGCTGGGCATGATCGTCGAAATAGCGTGTTTGTAGACCAACTGGCTTTGTCCGTCGCGGCGCAAAAGCACGCAAAAGTTGTCGAACCACGTGATGACACCTTGCAGTTTGACACCGTTGATCAGGAAAATCGTCACCGGGACCTTCGTCTTGCGCACATGGTTCAGAAATGCGTCCTGGAGGTTTTGTCTGTCCGAAGCCATTGTTCGGTCTCGCCTTCTTATTCTTAAATGTTATAAGCCGCGCCTTTGCTGGCACGGCCTCCCTGGTCCGATAAGTATGAATCGCGGGGCCGCGACTTTCCACCCCAAAAAACAGTCCGTTACGGACCTATCCCCCGGGTGGCGCCGGGCCGCCACAGATCGGGGGTCACCAGCGCGATGATCGCCAGCGTCTCCAGCCGCCCGAGGACCATCGCGGCGGCAAAGACGCCCTTGGACCACGGGCCCAATTCCACCAGCCGCACCTCGCCCAGCGACGCGATGTCGAGGACGGGCCCCGTGGTGGTCAGCGCGGCGAGCGCCAGCTTCATCGACGCCTCGAACGGGGTGCCGAGCAGCGCCAGCAGCATGGTGACGCCGGCGAGGCTTAGGGCAAAAAGCATGAAGAAGATCCAGGCAATGAACGCGCCATCGCGGTGGACCCGGCGCCCCAGGGCAGAGGCACGTGAGACGGAAGACGGATGCACCAGCCGCTCCATCTCCCGGTAGCCGTTTTGGTAAAGGGCAAAGACGCGCAGCAGCTTGACCCCGCCAGCGGTCGTCGCCACGCCCCCGCCGATCAGCGCAAGGCCCATCAGGATGAGGCCCGGCGTGCCAAGGCCCGACCAATCCTGCGCGGTGTCCCACCAGGCGCTTTGGTAGCCGGTCGTCGTGAGGAATGACACAACCGTGTAGAACCCGCCCCACAGCGCTTGGACGGCTTCGGTCAATCCGCCCTCCGCCTCCTCGTAAGAGCCGATCCAGTGGCGCAGAAAGAGAGCGAGCGGCACGAGGACCGCTAGGCCGATGCCGATGCGAAATTCGGGGTCCCGCCACAGGCCGGGCAGCCCGCGCGATTTGCGCATCACCGTGTCCTGGGTGAACGTCATCCGCGACAGAGCGAACAGCATGAACAGCACCATCAGCGCCTCGCCCACCCAGCCGGCGCGGGCGAATTCCAAGCCCCCGCCACCGGTGATGCCCGAGGTCGCCATGATGCCCATCGCGTGCATGGCGGCCGTGAACGACCGCTCGCCCGCGATCATCAGCGCAATGTACAGGACCAGCGTCAGGCCGGCGTAGACCGGCACGAGTGCTGCCGCCACGCGCACCAGCCGCGCGCGCCCCTCAGGCTGCAATGCGCGGCCCGGGCGCACATCGGCGCGGCCCGGCTCCGCCCGCGCCGTGATCTCGAACCCGCCCAAGTTCAGCGGCGCCAGGATGGCGGAGGCCGCGATCCACATCAGCAGGCCGCCCATCCACCCGACGATACCGCGCCACAGATGCAGCGGCGCGCTGAGGCGCCCGTGCTCGAACATCGGCGCGCCGGTGGTGGTGATGGCGCTGACCATCTCCACATAGGCGTTGAGGAAGGACGACGTGCCCAACCCTTCGTGAAACGGCACGGCAAGGCCCAAAGGCAGAAAGACGAACGCGGAAAAGAGGCTGACCAAAGGGCCCAGCGGACCATGACCCGGGCTGCGCCCCCAATGGGCCAGCGCGATCAGCCCGAACAGGATCAGCCCCAGCAACCCGGAATAGAGGAAGGCGCGCCCAATCGCGTGCTCCCGCACAATCCCGGCATAGGCGGCGGGGACCAGCATCGCGGCAGAGGCGATGCCGAAGATCAACAGAAACAGCGGCAGCGCCAGCATTTGCGCGCGCAGGGGAACGGGGCGCCCGTGCATCAGCCCGCGCCGCGCATCAGAAGAAATCGATGGAGACTTGCAGCAGCCGTTCCACCTCCGGCACGTCTTCGGACAGGGCGAAGATAGCGACCACGTCGCCTTCGTCGATGCGCATCTGGCCCGTGGGGCGCGTCACCTTCTGGCCTTTGCGGACCGCGCCGAC
>JBCDFL010000022.1:0-25524 GCA_039178165.1 Pseudomonadota bacterium
CGAGGTGGTCGGCCTCGGCTGTTACAACCGCGAGATGGCGCGGCCCGTGCGCCAGGCGGCCAAGGCGATGGGCCTGCAAGCGCTGATCACCGACGACTACCTGGAGGTCGAGCGCCAGATCGAAGCGCTCCAGCCCGAGATGATCCTGGGCACCCAGATGGAGCGGCATATCGGCAAGCGTCTGGGTATCCCCTGCGCCGTGATCTCCGCCCCCGTGCACGTTCAGGACTTCCCGGCGCGGTACTCGCCACAGATGGGGATCGAGGGAGCGAATGTCCTTTTCGACACCTGGGTGCATCCGCTGGTCATGGGCCTGGAAGAGCATCTGCTGCACATGTTCCGCGAGGATTTCGAGTTTCACGACGCTGCCGGTGCGTCGCACCACGGTGGGCATGCGGTTTCGCGCGCCGATGGTGCAGGGCCGACTGGGGGGCCAGCTCCCCAGACCCCCCGGAGTTTAGATGGAACAGAGAAGGACCAGAGCGGCGCTCAGGTCATCTGGCTCGCCGACGCGGAACGGGAGCTAAAGAAGATCCCGTTCTTCGTGCGCGGCAAGGCCCGGCGTAATACCGAAAGCTTCGCTGCGATGCGCGGCATGGCCGAGATTTCTGTCGACACCCTCTATGAGGCGAAGGCCCACTTTGCGCGGTGAACCCGAACATATCGTCCCGACCTACCGGGTCGTGATCGTCACGTTGGACAGCCACGCGGCGGGCCCGGCAGCGCGTGCGCAGGCACGACTGGCCGCAGACTATCCCGGTTTGCGGGTCGAGGTGCACGCCGCCGCCGAATGGGGCGAGACGCCCGGCACGTTCGAGGCCGCGCAGGCCGCGATTGCCGAAGCCGATATCGTCGTCGCGAACCTCCTGTTCCTGGAAGAGCATGTCGCGCGCATCCTTCCGGCCCTGCGCGCCCGCCGCCCGGACTGTGACGCGATGATCGGTGTGATCGCCGATGCTGAGATCGTGAAGCTGACGCGGATGGGCACGCTCGACATGGCGGCGCCGCCCTCTTCGGCGATGAAGCTGATGAAGCGGCTGCGCGGCTCGTCCAAGCCGTCCTCATCCGACGGGGCCAAGAAGATGGCGATGCTGCGCCGTCTGCCGAAAATCCTTAAGTTTCTGCCCGGCAAAGCGCAGGACCTGCGCGCCTGGTTCCTGGTCATGCAATACTGGCTGGGCGGGTCCGACGACAATATCGAGGCGATGGTCCGCTTCCTGCTGGCCCGCTACGCCCGCGGCACCGGCTGGGGCGTGCAGCGCGAGGCGGCGGCGCCGGTCGAATACCCAGATACGGGCCTCTACCATCCCGATCTGCCGGGTCGGATCGGCACCGATATCGCTGCGCTGCCGGCTGGGGACGGTCCGACGGTCGGCATCTTGATGATGCGGTCCTACGTGCTGGCGGGCGATACGGCGCATTACGACGCGGTGATCCGCGCGTTTGAGGCGCGGGGGATGTGCGTGATCCCGGCCTTTGCCGGCGGTCTGGACGGGCGCCCCGCCATCGACGGGTTCTTCCGCGGGCGGATCGACGCGCTTGTATCGCTGACTGGGTTCAGCCTGGTGGGCGGGCCGGCCTATAACGACAATGCCGCGGCCATCGAGGTTCTGAAGGACCTGGACGTGCCCTATATCGCCGCGCACCCGCTGGAGTTTCAGACGCTGGAGCAATGGCAAGCCTCCAAACAGGGGCTTGGGCCGATCGAGACGACGATGCTGGTCGCCCTGCCGGAACTCGACGGCGCGACCACGCCGACCGTGTTCGCCGGGCGGCACGGGCCAGACCATGTCGATGCCGATGCGGGTAATCCCAAGGCGATGGCGCCCTGCCCCGAACGGATCGAGGCGCTGGCGGCGCGGGTTCTGAAACAGGCCAAATTGCGCCGCTCCGCACCCGCGGACCGCCGGGTGGGGATCGTCCTTTTTGGCTTCCCGCCCAATGCCGGAGCGGCGGGGACCGCGGCCTATCTGAGCGTCTTCGAATCGCTCTACAACACGCTGCATCACCTCAAGGCGCAGGGCTACGATCTGGAGCCTCCGGCGACGGTGGAGGCGCTGCGCACCGCGATCCTGACCGGCAACGCCGCACGCTTCGGGCAGGAAGCGAATGTGCACGCGCACGTGCCGGCGGACACGTTGGTCGCGCAGACCCCCTGGCTTGACGAGATCGAGGCGCAATGGGGCCCGGCGCCAGGACGGATCCAAGCGGATGGGCGCGGTGTCTTCGTGCTGGGTGCGGAGTTCGGTAACGCCTTCGTCGGCGTGCAGCCGGGCTTCGGTTACGAGGGCGACCCGATGCGCCTGCTGTTCGAGGGTGGCTTTGCCCCGACGCATGCCTTCAGCGCGTTCTACCAGTGGCTGCGTCAGGACTGGCAGGCGGATGTACTGCTGCACTTTGGCATGCACGGCGCGCTGGAATTTATGCCGGGCAAACAGGCCGGCCCGTCGGGCAAGGATTGGCCGGACCGGCTGATTGGCGACATGCCGAACGTCTACCTCTACGCCGCGAACAACCCGTCCGAGGCGACGCTGGCCAAGCGCCGGTCGAACGCCGTGACGATCACGCATCTGACGCCGCCCTTGGCGACGGCTGGGCTCTACAAAGGGCTGACGGAGCTGAAGGAGTCGCTCAGCCGCTGGCGCGGCCTCTCGCCCGAGGCGGAAGACCGTGCCGAGCTTGAGGCGCTGATCGCCGAACAGGCCGAGGCGGTCGATCTGGGCGGCACCTCCCCCGCGGATCTGTGGCTGAAACTGCTGGAGACCGAAGATGCGCTGATCCCCGAAGGCCTGCACGTCGTTGGCGCCCCGCTGACCGATGCCGCGCGGGAGGAGTATTTGGACCTCATGCAGCATGCCGACGCAGACAGCCGCGCGTGCGTGGCCGAGTTGCTGATGCAGGAAACGGAATTGGCGGCGCTGACCAACGCGCTGGCGGGCCGCTTCACGCCGCCGGTGGCGGGCGGCGATCTGCTGCGCAGCACCGAAATTCTGCCGACCGGGCGTAACATCCATTCCTTCGATCCGTTCCGTATGCCGACGGAATACGCCTGCCGGGATGGGGCGAAGCAGGCGCAGCTTTTGCTCGACACGCACGAGACGCTGCCGCGCTCCGTCGCGCTGGTGCTGTGGGGCAGTGACAATATCAAATCGGACGGGGGACCGATTGCGCAGGCCTTGGCCTTGATGGGCGCACGCCCCCGGTTCGACTCGTTCGGGCGGCTCAGCGGGGCCGATCTGGTGCCTCTGGAGGAGCTGGGCCGCCCACGGATCGACGTCATCATGACTCTTTCGGGCATTTTCCGCGACCTCTTGCCCTTGCAGACCCGGATGCTGGCCGAAGCGGCCCTGAAATGCGCGGAGGCCGATGAGCCGCTGGAGCAGAACTTCGTGCGCGCCCACGCGCTGGCCTATGCCGAGGCGATGGATGTGCCTTTGGCGGATGCGGCGCTGCGCGTCTTCTCAAACGCCGAAGGGGCCTATGGCTCGAACGTAAACCAGTTGGTGGACAGTTCGGCTTTCGGGGATGAGGACGAATTGGCCGACGCCTACGAGGCGCGCAAAAGCTATGCCTACGGCGTCGACGGCAAGGCCGCGGCCAATCCGGCGCTGCTGCAAAAGGCGCTCGCGGATGTGGAGCTGGCCTACCAAAATCTCGAATCGGTGGAGCTGGGCGTCACTACGGTGGACCACTACTTCGATACGCTGGGCGGCATCGCCCGCGCGGTGAAGCGGGCCCGCGGCAGCGACGCGGCGGTCTATATCGGCGATCAGACGCGCGGGTCGGCCAAGGTGCGCACGCTGAAGGATCAGGTCGCGCTGGAGACGCGCAGCCGGGCCATCAACCCGAAATATTTCGAGGGCCTGCTGAAGCACGGCGCCGAAGGGGTGCGCCAGATCGAGGCGACAGTGACCAACACGCTGGGCTGGTCGGCGACGACCGGGCAGGTGGAGCCGTGGGTCTATCAGCGCATTTCGGAGACGTTCGTGCTGGACCCGGACATGCGTGCGCGCATCGCCGACATGAACCCGACCGCCGCCAGCCGCATGGCCGGCCGCCTGTTGGAGGCGTCGGACCGCGACTACTGGCAGCCCGACGCGGAAACGCTGGCCGCGCTGCAAGACGCCGCCGACCAATTGGAAGATCGGATGGAGGGGATCGCCGCACAATGACCCCGAATTTGATCTCGATCATCGCACGCCGCGCCGGGACCGCCTTTGGTGGACCCCGCTTGGCCAGGGAAGGGCACCGCCCTTCGGAAAGGAGGGCGGTATGAGCCCACTCGACAGACAACCCCCCGCTTTGCGCGGCCAAGACGGCGAAGGGTCGGTGCAGGTCCACCAAAGCGCGGACATGAAGATCGAAGGGGCGAAGGTCTTTTCGGTCTATGGCAAGGGCGGGATCGGCAAATCGACGACCTCGTCCAACCTGTCGGCCGCCTTTTCGATGCTGGGCAAACGCGTGCTGCAGATCGGCTGCGACCCCAAGCACGACAGCACGTTTACGCTGACCGGCAGCCTGGTGCCCACGGTCATCGACATCCTGAAGGAGGTTGATTTCCACCCCGAGGAATTGCGGCCCGAAGACTTTGTTTTCGACGGGTTTAACGGCGTGAAATGCGTCGAAGCCGGTGGCCCGCCCGCGGGCACGGGCTGCGGCGGCTATGTGGTGGGTCAGACGGTCAAGCTGCTGAAGCAGCACCACCTGTTGGACGACACTGATGTCGTGATCTTCGACGTTCTAGGCGACGTGGTGTGCGGCGGCTTTGCGGCGCCCCTGCAGCACGCGGACCGGGCGGTGATCGTTACCGCAAATGATTTCGACAGCATCTACGCGATGAACCGGATCATCGCTGCGGTCCAAGCCAAGTCCAACAACTACAAGGTCCGCCTTGCGGGCTGCGTCGCGAACCGTTCGCGCGAGACGGACGAGGTCGACCGCTACTGCAAAACGGTCGGCTTCAACCGCATCGCGCACATGCCCGATCTGGACGCGATCCGCCGGTCGCGCCTGAAGAAGAAGACGCTCTTCGAGATGCCGGACGACGAAGAGATCGTGCAGGTCCGCAAGGAATACATCCGCCTGGCGGAGACGCTGTGGAACGGAACCGAGCCGCTCGCGCCCGCGCCTTTGGAAGACCGCGATATTTTCGAACTTCTGGGCTTTGACTAATGGAGTACGGCCGCACCCTGTCCCGCGTCGAAACCTATTTCGACAAGACCGCCACGGCCACGTGGGAGCGGTTGACCTCTGACGCGCCGGTCTCTCGCGTGCGCCAGACGGTGCGCGCGGGTCGGGACCGGATGCGGGCTGTGATGCTGGGGCGGTTGCCGCAGGATCTGACCGGGGCGCGGGTGCTCGATGCCGGCTGCGGCGCAGGGCAGATGACGGCAGAGCTTGCCGCGCGCGGGGCGCGGGTCGTGGCGACGGACATTTCCCCTTCGCTGGTGAATATCGCCGAATTGCGGCTGCCCTTCGATCTGCGCGAGCGGGTGACGTTCCGCGCGGGCGATATGCTGGATGCGGAACTCGGCCAGTTCGACTTCGTCCTGGCGATGGATTCGCTGATCTACTACAGCGCGGACGACATCGCTGCGGCGCTGAAGGGGCTGGCCCGCCGCACCTCCGGCGCGATCGTCTTCACCGTGGCGCCGCGCACGCCGGCGCTGATGGCGATGTGGTATGCGGGCAAGCTGTTCCCTCGCGCCGACCGCTCGCCGGTGATGGTGCCCCACGCGTTCGAGCCGCTAGCCAAGGCCTGCAAAGCCGCCCGCGTCGGCAAGACGCTGCGCCCGGTCGAGCGTGTGAGCTCCGGCTTCTACATCTCCCAAGCGCTGGAGGTGCGCGGGTGAGCCTGCCGCTGAAATATCTGCCCTTTGGGGATGCGGCCTCTGACAGCCTGCCGATGGGCCAGCTGATGCGCCTGTCGCTGTTCCAGGTGTCGGTCGGGATGGCCAGCGTCATGCTGCTGGGCACGCTCAACCGCGTGATGATCGTGGAGCTGTCGCTGCCGGCGATGCTGGTCGCGCTGATGATCGCGCTGCCGGTACTGATCGCGCCGTTCCGGGCGCTGCTGGGGTTCCGGTCGGACACGCATCGCTCCGCCATCGGTTGGAAGCGCGTGCCCTATATCTGGTTCGGCTCGCTCTGGCAGTTCGCCGGGCTGGCGGTCATGCCCTTCGCGCTGCTGGTCCTGGGCGGCGACGTGGTGCACCAGGTGCCCTTCGCCGGAGAGGTCCTTGCCGGCCTCGCTTTCCTAATGACGGGGCTGGGGCTGCACATGACGCAGACGGCGGGCCTCGCCCTCGCGTCCGACCGCGCCACGGACGAGACGCGGCCACGGGTCGTCGCGCTGCTTTACGTCATGTTTCTGCTGGGCATGGGCGCCTCCGCGGTGATGATCGGTGCGCTGCTGAGCGATTATTCCGATCTGCGGCTGATCCGTGTGGTGCAGGGCGCTGCCGTGGCCGGCATTGCGCTGAACCTGATCGCGCTCTGGAAACAGGAAAGCGTCCGCCCCATGAGCCGGGCGGAGCGCGCCGCGCCGCGCCCCAGCTTTGCCGACGCGCTGGCCGATTACCTGTCTGGCGGTCAGGCGGGGCGGCTGCTGGCGGTGGTGTTCGTCGGCACGATGGCCTTCAACATGCAGGACGTCCTGCTAGAGCCCTATGGCGGCGAGGTGCTGGGCCTTAGCGTTTCGGCGACGACGTTGCTGACTGCGCTTTGGGCCGGCGGTGCGCTGACGGGCTTTGCCTGGGCCGGGGCGCGGCTGGCCGCGGGCTCCAACCCCTACCGCCTGGCGGGCATGGGTGTGCTGGCGGGTGTCTGGGCGTTCTCGCTCGTCATCTTTTCCGCGCCGATGAATGCCGCGGCTTTGTTCTACGTGGGCGCCGCGCTCATTGGGTTCGGCGGCGGGCTCTTTGCCGTGTCGACCCTGATGGCGGCCATGACCATGTCCGCCCAAAGCGCGGGCCGCGGCCTTGCGCTGGGCGCGTGGGGCGCGGCGCAGGCGACCGCGGCGGGCCTGTCCATCGCGCTGGGCGGCGCGGTGCGGGACTGGACCCACGCCATCGCAACCTCCGGCCAGTGGGGCGATGCGCTCAACACGCCCGCCACCGGCTACTCTTTTGTCTATCACAGCGAGATTGGCCTTCTCTTCGCCACGCTCGTGATCCTGGGGCCACTCGTGCGCCATTCGGGCCCCATCCCTGAACCGGAAAACAGACCGGGCCGCCTTGGCCTGGCGGATTTTCCAACGTGACCCTGCCCATGAAAGGACACATGACATGACTGGGACATTTTTTGGCAATTTCGATTTGGCGAGCCTCAGCCTTTGGCTGTTCTACGGCTTCTTCGCCCTGCTGGTGATTTACATCCAGCGCGAGAATATGCGCGAGGGCTATCCGCTGGAGGATGATGACGGCAACGTCGCGCCCAACCAGGGCCCCTTCCCGGTGCCCAGCGACAAGACGTTCAAACTGCCCCACGGCCGAGGCGAGGTGACGGTGCCGTCGGGCCAAAACCCCGAGCGGTCGAACATACCGCTGAAGCGGACGGCCCAGACCGAAGGCCACCCGTTCGAGCCGACGGGCGATCCGATGCTGGACGGTGTTGGCCCGGCGTCCTGGGCGCCGCGCCGTGATGCGCCGGAGCTGGACGGCCACGGCCATCCCAAGATCGTCCCGATGAGCGCGAACGAAGCGTTCCGCCACGCCGCGGGCCGCGACCCGCGCGGTCTGCCGGTCGTGTCGGGCGACAAGGAGGTCGTGGGCAAGGTCACGGACATGTGGATCGACGAGCCCGAACAGCTGGTTCGCTACTTGGAGTTCGAACTGGACCCCAAATGGGGCAGCGGCACGCGGCTGGTTCCGATGACGATGTCCCGGATCTCCGGCAACAAGGTCAAGATCAACTCGATCTACGGCAAGCACTTCGCCACCGTTCCGACCCATGCCAGCCCGCGCCAGGTGACGCTGCTCGAAGAGGACAAGATCGCCGCCTACTACGCCGGCGGCCACCTCTATGCCGATAGCAGCCGCCAGGACCCGCAGCTGTAACCCTGTACCGCAACCCAACCGAAGAGGACGTGCGCCATGCCTCAAGACGATGACTTTGCCGTTGAACCGATCCCCGGGCTGCCCGAAGTGCCGCCCGAGGGGGAAGAGATCCTGTGGCAGGGACGGCCCAACGCGTGGGTTTTGGCGCGCGAGGCACTGAATGTCGATTGGGTTGCGGGCTACTTCGTCTTTCTGACGTTGTGGCGGATGGTATCGGTGATCGATCTGGTCCCCTTCGGCCAGGCTGTCGCCTCCGCGCTGCCGATGCTGATCGTCGGAGCGGTGGCCTGTCTGCTCCTGCTGGGGATGGCCTGGATCCAGGCGCGGGCGACGGTCTACACCATCACGTCGTCCCGCGTGGTCATGCGGATCGGGGCAGCGCTGACGCTGACGCTGAACCTGCCCTACACCCAGATCGCGAACGCGGTTCTGGACGTGCGAAAGGACGGCTCCGGCACCATCGCGCTTGAGACGTTGGGCAAGACCCGGCTCAGCATCTTTGTCCTGTGGCCGCATAACCGGCCCTGGCGGTTCAACCCGACCCAACCGGCGCTGCGCTGCATCCCCGACGTCGCGCACGTGGCCGGGCTTCTGTCCCAAGCGGCGGAGGCGCGGATCGCGGTGCCGCAGGTTGCCCGCATCGATGACGCGGTGCCGGCGGAGTAGTCATGGACCACACCCGCAGATATCGCGCGCCAGAGGACGAGCTTGTCCCCCGCTTCATGGTTCAGCTGCTGCTGGCCTTGGTCATGTCGGTGCTGGCGCTAGTGACCATCGCCACGCTGACTGACCGGCCGCTGAGCGCGACGCCTCGTGCGGCGGAGGTGATATCGGAGCGGGTGATCTTCATCTCCGGCAAGGCCGATGGGTCGGCCCGCGTGATGGATACGAACGGGTCGGTCATCGCCGACTTCCCCCCAGACAAAGGCGGCTTTGTCGCCGGGATCGAACGGGTGCTGCTGCGCGAACGCGCCAAGATCGGCGCGGATGCGGCGGCCCCCGTCACCCTAACCCTGCGCGATGGCAATCGGCTGTCGCTGAGCGATCCGGCAACGGGTTGGTCGGCGGAGCTGATGGGCTTTGGCGCGGACAATGTCAGGACCTTCGCCAGGCTCCTGACCCCACCCCAGTAAAGGAGGCCACCTTATGGGATTACTGACACGAGAGGTCGAACGGGCACCCTGCACCGTTGAGATCAGCCACAAATTCGAAAGCCTGCACGCGCATGTCCGTTTCGACAACGGCGCCGTCGTCTATCCCGGCGACGAGGTGCAGGTCCAAGGGCCGGAGATCATGGCCCCGTTCGGCGAAATCGTGACCGAACAGCGTGAGGCCGTCATCACCCGCGCCTCCGGCCTCGAACGCCTCTGGACCCGCCTGACCGGCGATTTCGAGGTCATGGAGCTGTGCGAATTCTCCTTCTCCGAGGAGGTGACGCTGTGAATATTCAGAATCCGCGCGCCTCTGGCGCGACGAACACGCAGACCGGCAAACACACCGCCGACGCCACCAGCGTCGAAGAGGGTCTGGCCATCGCCCAGGCGCAGGACGATCAATTCACCTCCGAGATGGCGACCGAAGTCGCGATGCAGAACACGCTGCTGACCCCGCGGTTCTACACGACCGACTTCGATGAGCTCGACGCCATCGACGTCTCCCCCGTGCGGGCCGACTGGGACGTGCTGATCGCACAGATGGAAAGCGACCCGAACAAGGGGCATTTCAAAAAGAACGAGGCCTGGGATCACGTCGATTGGGACGGGATGGAGCCGCAGCTGAAGAAGGAGTTCATCGACTTCCTCATCAGCTCCTGCACCGCCGAATTCTCCGGCTGCGTTCTCTACAAAGAAATGAAGCGCCGCGGCTCGAACGCCGATATCACGCAGCTGTTCCAACTGATGGCGCGGGACGAGGCGCGGCATGCGGGCTTTATCAACGACGCCCTGCGCGAGGCCGGGCTGCGCGTGAACCTGGGCTTCCTGACCCAGAAGAAGAAGTACACCTACTTTCGGCCCAAATTCATCTACTACGCCACCTACCTGAGCGAGAAGATCGGCTACGCCCGCTACATCACCATCTTCCGGCATCTGGAGGCGAACCCGCAGCACCGTTTCCACCCGATCTTCAAATGGTTCGAGGAATGGTGCAACGACGAGTTCAGCCACGGCGAAGCCTTCGCCCTGCTGATGAAGACGGACCCGAAACTGACCTCCGGCCACAATGTCTGGTGGATCAAGTTCTTCCTGACCGCCGTCTACGCCACGATGTATGTGCGCGACCACCAGCGCCCGGCCTTTCACAAGGCGCTGGGCGTCGATCCCGATTGGTACGCGCACGAGGTCTTCACCAAGACTTCCAAGATGAGCGAGCAGATCTTCCCCATCACGCTCGACATCGATCATCCCCGCTGGCAGCGCGGGCTGGAGCGGCTGCAGCGGGCCAATGCCGACATGGCGGAGGCTAAGGGCTTGCGGAAACTCGGCGCGCAAATCCGTGCCGGCGCCGCGTTCCTGTCGCTGTTCACCATCCCGGCGAAAAAGCACGACGTTCCCGCCTCCGTCCGGTTGGAGCCCGCCTACTGATGAGCCCGTGGATCGCCGCCATCATAGCCCTGTTCGTCTGGTGGTTCTCCACCGGGGCGATCTTGATGGCGGTGAAATACGCGGACCAGGCGGGGCCCGTCGCGCGGCAGAATACCGTGCTGGCGGGCGTGCCGCTGCTAGCCCTTGGCATCTACGGCGTCTGGTGGTCCTTGCCGCAGGAGACGATCCTGGGCGTCTACGTCGCGTTCCTGTCGGCGCTCATGATTTGGGGCTGGATCGAACTGACGTTCCTGACGGGCATCATCACCGGCCCCAACCCCTACGCGCTGCCCGACGGCGAACCCGAATGGGCCCGCTTCGTCCGCGCCTGGGGCACGCTGGCCTATCACGAGATGCTGCTGGTCGCGGCGCTGATTGGGCTGTTCATCGTGGGCTGGGACGCGGCCAACACGTTCGCGATGTGGACCTTTGCGGTGCTGTTCTTTGCCCGCATCAGCGCCAAGCTGAACCTCTTTTTCGGGGTGCCGCGCATCCATGTGGACTTTCTGCCCGATGCGTTGGCGCACCTGCCCAGCCATTTTCGCATTCGCCCGATGAACTGGCTGTTCCCCCTCTCCGTCACGGCGCTGACCTTTGCGGCCAGTTGCTGGCTCGAACGGCTCTACGCCGCCGACACACCCGGCGCGATCACCGGCTTTGCGCTGCTGAGCGCGCTGACCGGCCTCGCGCTGGTAGAACATTGGGTGATGGTCCTGCCCGTGCCCGACGAAAAACTGTGGCGCTGGATGCTTCCCGCGCCCACCAAGACCCAAAAGACAGCGAAAGAAGGGGGACATCATGGACTTTGATGCACTGTTCCAAAGCCAGCTCAACGATCTGAAGGAGGAGGGGAATTACCGCATTTTTGCCGAGTTAGAGCGGAAATCCGGCGCCTTCCCCCAAGCGCGGTGCCATGACGCGGATGCGCCCGATCAGGTGACGGTGTGGTGTTCCAACGACTATCTGGGCATGGGCCAGAACCCCAAGGTCACGCAGGCCATGAAGGACGCCATCGACGCCTCCGGCGCGGGCGCGGGCGGCACGCGCAACATCTCCGGCACGAACCACGCGCACAAGCAGCTTGAGGCGGAACTGGCCGACCTGCATGGCAAGGAAAGCGCGCTGCTCTTTACCTCCGGCTACGTATCGAACTGGGCCGCGCTCAGCACGCTGGGCAGCCGCCTGCCCGACGCGGTGATCCTGTCGGACGAGTTGAACCACGCCTCTATGATCGAAGGCATCCGCCACGCGCGCTGCAACAAAGTGATCTGGAAGCACAACGACCCCGAAGACCTGGACCGCAAGCTGGCCGCCCTGCCGGCCAACGCGCCCAAGATCGTCGCCTTCGAATCGGTCTACTCCATGGACGGCGACATCTGTCCGATGGAAGAGATCGTCGAAGTTGCGGAAAAGCATGGCGCGATGACCTACCTGGACGAAGTGCACGCGGTGGGCCTGTATGGTCCGTGCGGCGGCGGCGTCAGCGAAGAGCGCGGCCTTGCGGATCGCATCACATTGATCGAGGGCACGCTGGGCAAAGCCTACGGCGTCGTTGGGGGCTACATCACCGGCTCCGCCGCGCTGACCGATTTCATCCGGTCTTTCGCCTCCGGCTTCATCTTCACCACCGCGCTGCCGCCTGCCGTGGCTGCGGCGGCGCAAGTGTCGATCCAGCACCTCAAAACCTCGAACGTGGAGCGGATGCAGCAGCGCGAGCGCGTGGCCTACCTCCGCAAGCGGCTGGACCAAGAGGGGATCCCCCACATGGACAACCCCAGCCACATCATCCCGGTGATGATCAAGGATCCTGTCAAATGCCGCATGCTATCGGACTACCTGATGCAGCGCTTCGGCATCTACGTGCAGCCGATCAACTATCCCACCGTGCCGAAGGGGACCGAGCGCCTGCGCTTCACCCCGTCGCCCCTGCACTCGGTCGACGACATCGAGCATCTGGTCATGGCACTAAAGGACCTATGGAAACAATGTGCTATCTCGCATGCAGTGGCATAAAGTTAGGAACAATTCGCGGAACCGCACCTTTTCTTCGGCACGCTCCAGTCTAGAATTGCAGCAAACCGCTTAAAAAGGAGATCACAATGAAACAGACACGACGCGCACACCTGGCGATGCTGGGTGGGACCGCGGCAGCAGCCATGCTGCCGGCCGCTGTGAAGGCGGATGGTCACGCCACCACGCACGAAGTGCAGATGCTGAACGCCGACCCGGAAAACCGGCGCGAGCGGAACGTCTTCAACCCGCCGGTCATCAAGGTGAACGTGGGTGACACGGTGAAATTCGTGAACGCCGACCGCGGGCACAATGCTCAGGTCGACGAAGACATGCTGCCCGACGGCGGGACGGAGTTCCGCGGCCGCATCAACGAAGAGATCGAAGTCACCTTCGAGGCCGATGGCACCTACGGCTACTACTGCCAACCGCACCGCGCGCTGGGCATGGTTGGCCTGGTTCTGGTCGGCGACGCCAGCGTGAACTTCGAAGACGCCAAGTCGGCGCGCCAGCGCGGCAAAGCGGCGGCCCGGTACGAAGAGTACTTCGCCATGGCCGAAGAGATGATGGCCGAAGACGCCAGCGCCGAAAGCTAAGCGCGGTACACATTCTAAAAGGGCCCCGGTGCGTGCGCCGGGGCCTTTTTCACATCCGCAGGGCGGCGCGGATGCGGTCTGCGATCCGCTCTGGGTCTTCCTCGTGCAGAAGGTGGCCGAGGCCGGGCACCTCCTCCACCGCGGCACCGTTCAGCCGTTTGGCGGCCCGCGCCGCGACGGCGGGCGGCACGGTGCCATCCTTCGCGCCTGTCACGAATTGCACGCGGGGCGGCATCGCGCCCGACCACAGCCCGCGCAGGGACCATTGCGACATCATCTTTAGCGCGCCGTCGACATGGTCGCGGTCGGCGATCAGCGCGCGGTAGCAGGCCATGCTTTCGTCCGGGATGCGCGACCCCGTCGCCTTGATCAGCGCATCGACCCGCCCGGCGGAGGTGGCGGCAAACAGGCTCGCGGTGAAGGGCACCGCCGCCAGCAGCTTGGCGAGCGCTGGGAAAAGAAGCCCCGCGATCCCTTCAAATTCGTCCAGCGCCGGGTTGATGCCGATGACCGCCGGGACCGGATCCATCCGCCTGGCCATGGCCAGCGCGACGGCCGTGCCCGCCGAATGCGCCACGATCAGCCGGGGTTGCCAGCCTTCCTGCGCGCAGAGCGCCAGGCAATCGTCCCGCATCGCCGCCAGGCCGGAGCGTTGCTGCCCCCCCAGTTGGGTGAAGCCATGGCCGGGCAGGTCTAACGCGACCAGTGGCAAGTCCGGCCCAAGGGCCCGAATGACCCCGGCAAAACTGTGCGTGCTGCCGCCGGCGCCGTGGATCAGCAGGACCTCGGGCGCCTCGCCCTGGACCTGCACGTGCCAGCGGTGGCGCGGCCCGACCACCCGGCGGGACAGGTGCGCCAGCGGCCAGTCGCTGATCCGCGCCCAATCCATCCTAGCCGTGTGTCATCACGGCGCCGACCGCGGCGCTGACGCTGGCGGCGTCTGCCCGGGGCAGCGGCACATAGGGCGCGTCCATATCCGCCGCCAGGCGCCGCAGG
Organism: Pseudomonadota bacterium; assembly: GCA_039178165.1. Classification (GTDB taxonomy): domain Bacteria; phylum Pseudomonadota; class Alphaproteobacteria; order Rhodobacterales; family Rhodobacteraceae; genus JBCBCP01. Next base: position 14,242 of record JBCDFL010000022.1, read on the forward strand.
TCCGCGCCGGGGCGTTTGCCCGTGTCGATCACCACGCCGGGCAGCGCGGCGCCGCGGATCAGCCGGGCGATATCGCGGGCGTCGGCACCCGCCCGGCCCCGGTCGGCTTGGCCGTCCAGGGCGATGTTGGCCCGTCCGTCGGTCAGCAGGACCAGCGTCGGTGACATGCCCCGCGCCGCGCTGGTCCGCCCCAGCTCGAAGGCGGAGCGGAGGCCAGCGGCCAGCGGCGTACCGCCCCCGCCGGGCAGATCGGCAAGCTGCCGTTTGGTTTGCACGAGCGAGCGGGTGGGCGTCAGCAGCGGCTCGGCGCCCTGCCCGCGGAAGGCGATCAGCGCCACATGGTCGCGCTTGGCGTAGGCCGCGCCCAGCAGCAGCTCGATCGCGCCTTTCGCCTCGCCCAGCCGCGCGACGGCAGCGGAGCCGGAGGCATCAACTGCGAAAATCAGCACGCGGTCGGAATGCTCCGCAAAGCGTTTGAGGCGGATGTCTTCGGGCCGGATCAGCAGGCCGGGCGCGTCCGGTTTGGCCGCGCGCCGCATGGCCTGCCAGGGGGCCGCGGCGCGCAGCGTCGCAATCAGGTCGATCCGTGCCGCGCCGCCCAGCCGTCCGGGCCGCGGGGGCAGGGGCCGGCCACGCCGGTTGCTGGTCCGCTGCGCGCCGGCGCCGCTGCCCGCAGCGCGCGGCGCGCGCGGAGCGCGGAGCGAGGCGAGGATATCGGGCGGTAGGACGGCCTGGACTGCGTCCACCAGCATGTCGCCCTCCGGCAGGTCCGCGTCCTCTGATGTGCCACCCTCCGCGGTGTTTTCGGCTGGGGCATCCGGGGTCTCTGCCTCCTCTTCTGGCAGTCGCGTTGCGCGGTGGGCGAGGACGAGCGCCGCCGCGGCGGCCAGATCCTCCTCGGCCACCTCCGTGCGCCCGTGCAAGCCCGCATGGGCCCGGGCGGCGCGCAGGGCGAAAAGCGGTGCGCGGGCCGAATCGATGCCGAGGCGTAGGGATAGGGCCGCCAAAGCCTCCGCATCTTCGGGGCTACTTTGCGCCGCGCCGCCGTATCCTGTGGGGACGGACCAGCCCGGTGGCACGCGACCCTCGGGCGCGATTTGGAATGCCGCGCGATCCGTCAGGGCAGGGGGGCAGCCGTCTTCGATCCCCTCATCCAGCGCGATGAGGGTCGGGATACGGCCATCATCCATCGCCAAGGCCAGTTTCGCCGCCAGATCGGGCGCCGTGCGTTCGGCCATGGTCAGCAAGATCGGCGCGCCGTCCAGAAGCCCCGCGCTGCGCTGCCGCTGGCCACTGCGCAGCGTTGCGGCCACATCCAGACCGCCCATAAGCTGGGTGTCTGAAATCGCCGGATGGACCTGGCGCAGAGCGGGGCAGATTGTTTGAGCCTCGGCTATCACCCTGTCCCGCAACGGGCTGGCGCGCATGCGGATAATCGCGCCGCCCAGACCCGCGGGGTCGATCCGCAGCAGCGCCAGCGCCAGCGCAGCGCGGTGCCAGCTGCAGGTCAGATCGCTCATCCCAGGACGTCTGCGGTTGTGCGTAGGACGCGCGCGGTGCTGCCCGCCTCGTCCAGCGGATCGCGGCGCAGTCGGTGCGACAGGGCAATCGGCGCCACCGCTCGGATATGCGCCCGGCTGAGCCGAGTCGCCCCCTCGAACGCCGCCAATGCGCGCCCGGCCCGCAGCAGCGTCAATTCCCCCCGCAGCCCGTCGGAGCCCAAAGCGATGCAAAGCGAGGCGCAATCTTCCAGCGCGGCATCCGTCGTCTCCACCCGGGCCAGGCCCGCGCGGGCGGCGACGATACGGGCGCGCAAGGCGGCCTCTTCCCCCGCCCATTCCGCGATGAAGGCGGCGCGGTCTTGCTCGAACGCGTCGCGCCGCTTGATCACGGCGACCCGCTCTGCCGCGCTTTGGGGGGAGCGGACCTCGACCGACAGGCCGAACCGGTCCAGCAGCTGCGGGCGCAGCTCGCCTTCCTCCGGATTGCCGGAACCGACGAGGACGAAGCGCGCCTCGTGCCGGATCGACAGGCCCTCACGCTCCACCACGTTTTCACCCGATTGCGCCGCGTCCAGCAGCAGATCGACGATGTGATCCTCCAAAAGGTTCACCTCGTCGATATAAAGATAGCCGCGATTGGCGCGCGCCAGCAGCCCCGGCTCGAACGCCTTTTCGCCGCGGGTCAGCGCCCGCTCGATATCCAGCGCGCCCAGCACGCGGTCTTCTGTGACGCCAAGGGGTAGGTCGATGACGGGTGTTGGCACCTCGGCGCGGTCGTCCCGCTCCATCCCGGCCCAGTCGGGACACTCGGCTAGCGTGGGCGCGTTGACCGGGCAGCCGCGCACCACCTCGATCGGGGGCAGCAGCGCCGCGAGGGCCCGCACGGCGGTCGATTTGCCGGTGCCGCGGTCGCCGAAGACCAAGACGCCGCCGATGCCGGGGTCGATAGCGGTCAAGATCATCGCGCGTGTCATGTCGTCCTGACCGACGATGGCGGTGAAGGGGAAGGGCAGGTTCATGTGCGGGGCTCCAATGGGTTTCGGCCCTCCCACGCGCCTTCGCTGCCGACGATGGCGAAGCGGGCGTAGAGTTCCTCGCGGAACCAGCCATTGTCGCGGACGGCGCGGATCGCCTCCGCATGGGGGCCGGAGGTGCGGGCGAATTCCGCCATCCGGCGCGCGTCCGGCCAGATGGAGAAGGTGACTTGCTGCAGAAGCGGCACCTCGCCGATGCCGATCTTGAACATCACGTTGGGGTCGGTGCCGATCACGTCGCTGATATCCGGCACGCGCGCCCAAAACCGCCGCAGGGTGGAGGGGCGCAGGGTGGCACGGGTGAGCGCGGCCAAAGGGCCTGATTTCGGCTCTGACAGAGGCAAGAACGGCCGTACGCCCGACCATTCGCCACGGGCCGAAGTGGGGTGGAGGTAGATCGTCCACGCCTCGTCCGCGCGGGCGCGGTAGCGGGCAAAAATGGGATGCGCGCCGATGCGGTCCCGCGCCGTCGCCTCGTCCGGCCAGGTGGCCAGGATCGCGAAGACCCGTGGAAAGAGGACCGGATCAAAGCCTTCCCCAGTGCCCGATCCGCACAGCTTCCAAAAGCCGATATCCGGCACCCGCGGCAGGGACAGCCGCGCCGCGCCCATCATGGCAAAGGCCCACGCCCGCGCGCTGGCGCGGTCATAGCGAAAGAAGGACAGGGTCGTCGTTTGGGTCATGTGATCGCACTGCGCACGCAGGTTGCGCGCCCCGAGCAGCCTAACCGGACAGGCAGGATTGTCAACTAAACTAGACATGCTTACTGTCCGGAGGCAATGACACGGCTTGATCCAATTGATTCGACCACTGGCGGCGCCCCGCATGCCATCGTCGTCGGCGCCGGCCTGGGCGGTCTGGCGGCGGCCATGCGCCTGGGGGCCAAGGGCTACCGGGTGACGGTGATCGACAAGCTCGACGTGCCGGGCGGGCGCGGTTCGGCGATCTGGCAGGACGGGCACCGGTTCGATCTGGGGCCGACCATCGTGACCGTGCCGCAGCTTTACCGCGATCTGTGGGCCGCGTGCGGGCGCGATTTCGACGCGGATGTGAAGCTGAAATCGCTCGATCCCTTTTATGAGATTCGCTGGCCCGACAGCACGATCTTCACCGCGCAGCAGGACACGGACGCCATGCGGGAGGAGGTCCGAAAGATCGAGCCGCGCGACGTGGCGGGCTTCGACCGCTTCCTCAAGGACAGTGAGGCGCGCTACTGGTTCGGGTTCGAGGATCTGGGCCGTCGCTCGATGCACAAGTTCCGGGACCTGGTGAAGGTCCTGCCCAAATTCGGGATGCTACGCGCGGACCGCTCCGTCTATGCCCACGCGGCGCGGCGCTTTTCCAATGAAAAGCTGCGGATGGCGTTCAGTTTTCACCCACTCTTTATCGGGGGCGATCCGCTGCATGTGACGTCGATGTATATTCTCGTCAGCTATCTGGAGAAGCAGTTCGGCGTGCATTACGCGATGGGCGGTCTGGCCGGGATGGCGCAGGCGATGGCCCGCGTGATCGAAGGGCAGGGCGGCACGCTGCTTATGGGCACCGAGGTGGACGAGATCACCGTTCGCGGTGGCCGTGCGCAGGGTGTCAAACTGGCCGGCGGACTTGAGATGGGCGCCGATATCGTCGTGTCGAACGCCGATAGCGGGCACACCTACGACCGGCTGATGCGCAAGCAGCGCAAGCGGCGCTGGACGCCGGCCAAGCTGCGGCGCACGCGCTATTCAATGAGCCTATTCGTTTGGTATTTCGGCACCAAGGGCACGCGCGGGACGTGGGCCGATGTGGGCCACCACACGATTCTGAACGGTCCGCGCTACAAGGGCCTGCTGCGCGATATCTTCATCAAGGGCACGTTGGCGGACGACATGAGCCTCTATGTCCACCGCCCGTCCGTGACCGACCCGAGCGTTGCGCCGGAGGGGGACGACACGTTCTACGTCCTGTCCCCGGTGCCGCATCTGGGCCACGGTTCTGTCGATTGGGCGGCGGAGGAAGCGCGGTACAAGGCCAAGGTGCTCAAAGTCCTCGAAGACCAGCTTCTGCCCGGTCTGTCCTCCCGCATCGTGACGGAGCAGGTCTTCACGCCCGAGACGTTCCGCGACCGCTACTTGTCGCCTCACGGCGCGGGGTTCAGTATTGAGCCTCGGATCCTGCAAAGCGCGTGGTTCCGGCCCCACAACATCTCCGAAGAGGCGGAGGGGCTCTATTTGGCCGGCGCGGGCACGCACCCGGGCGCGGGCGTGCCGGGCGTGATCTCTACCGCCGAAGTGCTGGCGCAGCTGGTCCCGGACCCGGTGACGACGTGATCGCACCGGACGACCTTTCCGCCTGCAAAGAGGCGATCCGCCACGGCTCCCTGTCCTTCCATGCGGCATCTAAACTACTGCCTGGGAAGGTGCGCGACCCGGCGCTGGCGCTTTATGCCTTTTGCCGGCTGGCCGATGACGAGGTCGATCTGAAGGCGGACAAGGTCGCTTCGGTCCTGCGCTTGCGCGACCGCCTGGATGCGGTCTATGCCGGGCGGCCGGCGAATGCGGCGCCCGACCGCGCCTTTGCCGCCGTGGTCGAGCAGTTTCATATGCCGCGCGCCTTGCCCGACGCCCTGCTGGAAGGGCTCGCCTGGGACGCGGATGCGCGCACCTATGCCGATCTAAGCGGTGTGCTGGACTATTCGGCGCGCGTCGCCTCCGCCGTGGGGGCGATGATGTGCGTGCTGATGGGGGTGCGCGACGCCAACGCCCTGGCTCGGGCTTGCGATCTGGGCGCGGCGATGCAGCTGACCAACATCGCCCGCGACGTGGGCGAGGACGCTTTGGAAGGGCGGCTCTACCTGCCCACCGATTGGCTCGACGCCGCTGGGATCGATCGCGATGCGTTCCTCATCAATCCGCGCCCGACCAAAGCTGTCCGCGCGATGACCCGGCGCCTCGTGATGGAGGCGAATAGGCTCTATTACCGGGCCGAAGCGGGCATCGCGGCACTTCCCCTGTCCAGCCGGCCCGGCATTTTTGCCGCGCGGCTCATCTATGCGGGAATCGGCGGGCGACTGCGCGGGGCGGAGTACGATTCGATCTCCGCCCGCGCGCGCACCGGGAAGGCCGCAAAGCTGGCCTGGCTGGCGGAGGCGTCGCTGCGCACAGGGGCCAGCGTGGTCATGCCCCGCTCGGCCGTGCTGTACGCTCCGCCGCTGCCCGAGGTCGCCTTCCTAGTCGATGCGGCGGCGGATGCGATGCCCCGGGGCCGGTCGGACAGCCTGTTCGACGCGCTCGCCGCGCTGGAGGCGCGCCGGCAGTCCGAACGGGCCACCTTGATGAGGTCACGCGCCCCCCTAGCTTAGCGGTCATGTTCTGGCTGCTGTTCTGCATCTTTCTGGCCGCGTGCTTCGGCGCCGGCGCAACCGGCGGGCTCTTCCCGCCTGGCCCGTGGTATCGTGCACTGGCCAAGCCCAGCTGGACCCCGCCCGATTGGGTGTTCCCGGTCACCTGGACCGCCCTCTACATCTGCATGGCGACCGCCGGCGCGCGCGCCGCGATGGCGCCGGATAACGGGATCGCCATGGCGTTCTGGGCGCTGCAAATCGCCTTCAATGGGCTATGGACGCCCGTTTTCTTCGGGCTCCAGAATATCCGTCTGGGCATGGTGTTCGTCGTGGTACTGTGGCTGACGGTGGCCGGTGCGATGGTCGCTTTGTGGGCGGTCGACACGGTCGCGGGGCTGCTGTTTGTTCCCTACCTCATCTGGGTCAGCATTGCGGCGGCGCTGAACGCCGCCGTGTGGCGCATGAACCCCGACGAGGCGCGCAAACCCGCTACTCAGCCGGGCTGACCTGCCGCTCGAACGCCCAACGGGCGCGGCGCGGGACCCGGACGGCGAGCATCGGCTTCAGCCAGGGCGAGCGGAAGCGCCGCAGATCCAGCGCCTCGTGCACACCCACCGTTTCCTCACCGCCCAGGCGCGTGCGCACCGCGGACCGGGAATAGAACGGCGCGTCCAGCATGTTCTGTACCTGCCGCGGGGCATAGCCGTCATCGGCCCGCGTCTCCCGCCGCACCGTCCAGAGGGAGCGGGGAAGTCGTGCCTTGGGCGGCAGGGGGATTTCCTCCGCCATACCGTCCGCGCCAAAGCGGAAGGCCGAGGCCAACTCCGACCCGTCCAGCCGCGTCGCGTCGTAGATGCAGGTCGCGCCATCGCCTGTGGGGAACCGGCCCCAGGTCCAATAGCTGAAATCCTCCTCCAGCGCGCGGGTGCCGAAATTGGCATCGAAGTACCCTTCGCCCTCCCAGCGCCAACCGGGGCGGTCGATGTCCACGCGGATCCGCGCGCGCGGCGCAAAGGGGCGCCAGACATGCGCGTCGTCGGGGGTGAGGGGTAGTTCGACCTGGCTGATCGCGCTGGGCGTCACCGTGATCTGCCCCTGCATGCGAGAGATCAGGGGGAGGGACGATACCTCATCGATATCGATGATCAGCCGCCCGCCGTCCCAGCGCATCATCGACGGGCCAACCTCCAACCGGGAGGCGGTCTGGCGCAGCGCCGACGTGCCCCTGTCCGTCATGGTGAACCGCCCGCCGCGCCCGTAGGTGGCCACGTTGATGCACACATGGTTTTGCGGCGACCGGCGCCCCGACCAGCGGTACCAGGGCGAAAAGACAGAGCCGATGAACCCGATCACCGACACTGCCCGCGTGCCGCAATAGCTTAGGCCGTCGACATACCACCACGCATAGCCGTTCGGGCCGACGGAGACGTTGAAGTTCGGTCGCTCAAGATCGCCTCGGCCGCGTGCAAGCCGGAGCGTGCTGCCATCGGCACGCCCGCCCCCGGATGGGTGCCCCCGCCCGCCAGATAGAGGCCCGGCACCTTCGTCCGGGCCGTCGGCCTCTGGAACGACGACAGCAGGCCGTGCGGGCTTTGTCCGTAGAGCGCGCCCTGACTGGCCGGGAACAGCCGGGCGAAGTCCTGTGGTGTCGTGATCGTGTGTGGGCTGGGAGTCGGGCTGAACGTCAGCCCGAAGCGGTCCGTCATCCGGTGCATTATCCGATGATGCCATGCGTCCAACTCCTTTGGCTGGTCTGTGGCGGCTGTGGCCGGGGCGTTTGCGATGATCTCAAAGCGTTCGAGCGGCGGCGGCGTCCCCTCCGCCCGGTCGAGCGCGCAGATGTAAAGCGTGGGGTCCGTGGGGATCTGCCCGCGCGCCAGGCTCTGGAACTCCTCGTCCTGATCGGCGGCGAAGAGAACGTTGTGAAAGGCCAGATCGAACCCGCCCGGCGTGCCAGCGAAGCTGTGCACCCGGGCGGAAAAGCTGCGCGGCAACGTCCGGGTTTGCGGCGCGACGTGGCTGACCGCGGGGCCGAGGGTACCGGTGGCCAGGGCCCGCGGATCACCGGCATAGATCGCCGCGTCACAGGTCAGGCGCGCACCGCCCTCCAGCTCCACCGCCGCGATCCGGCCGCTTTGTTGCGACAGCCGGGCGACATGCGCGCCGGTCTGGATCGTCACGCCGCAGCCGCGCAACACCTCGCCCAGCGCCTGGGTCAGCCCGTGCATACCGCCTTCGGGCGTCCAAACGCCTTGGGCCTCCGCATGCCAGATCAGCGACAGGATCGCCGGGGACAGATGCGGCGCGCCGCCGACATAGGTGGCATAGCGTCCGAACAATTGGCGCAGGCGCGGATCGTCAAAGCTGCGCCGCAGAAGGCCGCGCAGGCGGGACAGGGGCGCCATCGCCGGGATCAGACGGGGCCGCGCCATGACGTGCCGCGACAGGGCGGAGAGGCTTGGCGCCGGCGCGTCCATCATCGGCGCCTCGAACGCCTCGAACAGGGTGCGGGCGCGGGTGCAGAAGTGGTCGAATTGGCGTGCCGCGCGGCTGCCGGCGCACTGCGCGACGGCGTCCCGGCTGGCGCCATGATCGGCGTATAGATCCAGGCGAGAGCCGTCGGGCCAGGCGTGCCGCGCGATGACATCGTGCCGGATCATGCGCACGTGATCCTCCAGCCGCGTGCCTGCCGCGGCGAAGAGATCGTCGAAGACGTGGCGCATCGTCAGCACCGTGGGTCCGGCATTGATTGGCCCTGCGGCGCTTGGCAGCGTACGGATTTTGCCGCCCAGATGGTCGTGCCGTTCCAGCAGCGTTACGCGTGCGCCCGCAACGCTCAGGCGCAGCGCGGCCATAAGGCCCGCGATGCCTGCGCCGATGACAACGATATGTCCGGCGTCCGAAGGGGGAGCTGTGCGCATGTCCCGTATTCTTGACTCGCCAGCCCAAGATGTCCAGTATGATTGACACTTGGCATGTCGCCTTGAATTTACATATCGACAGGAGCGCCCATGGGCCTCACCCCCCGTATCGAAGCCGCCATCGCAGAGGCCGTGCGCCTGGGACAGGGGCGCGGGGCAGTGCCGCCGCGCCTGTCTTCGGCCTTGGGGTACGCCACGGCGCCCGGCGGCGCGCGCATCCGCCCGACCATCTGCATGTCCGTCGCTATGGCCTGCGGCGACGACCGCCCGGGCCTGTCGGACGCGGCGGCCGCCGCGCTCGAGATCATCCATTGCGCCTCCCTTGTTCACGACGATCTGCCGTGTTTCGACGATGCGGACACGCGCCGCGGCAAGCCGTCGGTCCATCGCGCCTATTCCGAACCTTTGGCCGTCCTGACGGGGGATTCCCTGATCGTTCTGGCGTTCGAGGTCCTCGCCCGCCGTTCCGCCCTCGCGCCCGAGCGGGCCGCGCAGTTGATCGTGACGCTCGCCCAGCGCACCGGCATGCCCGGCGGCATCTGCGCGGGCCAAGGCTGGGAGAGTGAGCCGAAGGTCGATCTGAAGGCCTATCACATGGCCAAGACCGGGGCGCTGTTCATCGCAGCCACGCAGATGGGCGCCATCGCCGCGGGTCAGGAGGCCGAGCCCTGGTTCGAGCTGGGCGCGCGGATCGGGGAAGCATTTCAGGTCGCCGACGATCTGCGCGACGCGCTTTACGATGAAAGCACGCTCGGCAAGCCCGCCGGGCAGGACGATCTGCACGGGCGGCCCAATGCGGTGACGGAGTTCGGCGTCCAGGGTGCGATTTCCAGGCTGAAGGACATCCTGGGCGGCGCCATCGCCTCCATCCCCTCCTGCCCGGGAGAGGCGCAATTGGCGGAGATGGTGCGCATGTACGCCGAGCGGTTGACTCCCGTCGCCCCCAGCCATGTCTGACACCTCGCACGACCTGCCCGCCTGGCGGGGACTGGGTCTAAACCGCCTCATTGCCCGCCCGGGATTTCAAAGTTGGGCAAGCCGCTTCTGGCTGACCCGCGGCCACGCGCGCCGGGACGGAGCCGAGATTTTCGACTTGGTGCAGGGGTTTGTCTCCTCTCAAGTGCTAATGGCGCTGGTGGAGCTGGATGTCTTCCGCCGCCTGCGGGCCGGGCCGATGGACGCCGCCGCCTTGGGCCAAGCGACCGGCATTCCGGCGGACCGGATGGAGGTCGCGCTGCAGGCCGGCGCCGCTTTGGGCCTGCTGAAGCGCAAGCGGGGGGCCTACGCCCTCGCCCGCAAAGGGGCCGCGCTGATGGGCGTGCCGGGGCTGGAGGCGATGATTCGTCACCACCGCGCGTTCTACGCCGACTTGGCCGATCCTGTGGCCCTTCTGCGCGGGCCGGAGCGGACCGAGCTCAGCGCCTTTTGGCCCTACGTCTTCGGCGCCGCGCGGGCCGAAGATCCGCTCACAGCGCAAACCTATTCCGACCTGATGACACAGTCGCAGCGCCTCGTGGCCGAGGATACGCTGCGCGCCGTCAGTTTCACTGGGATGACGCGCCTGCTGGATATCGGCGGCGGCACGGGCGCCTTTCTGCGAGCCGTTGGCGCCGCGCATCCGGCCATCGATTTGCACCTTTTCGATTTGCCCGCCGTGGTGCCCGACGCGGTCGCTGCCTTTGCGCAGGCCGGCATTGCCGCGCAGGTCCATGCCGGCTCGTTCAGGGACGAGCCACTGCCGGCGGTGGGGGCGGACGCGATTTCCCTCATCCGGGTGCTCTACGATCATTCGGACGATACGGTCACTGCGCTTCTGGCTAAGGTATTTGCCGCCCTGCCGCCGGGTGGCCGCATGATCGTTTCCGAGCCGATGGCCGGCGGTGCAAGGCCGGAGCGGGCGGGCGATGTCTACTTCGCGTTCTACACGATGGCGATGCAGACCGGGCGCGCCCGCTCCGCCGCGCGCATCGGCGAGATGTGCCGCGCCGCCGGGTTTACCGACATCCGCAGCCCGCGCTCCGCGCGCGCCTACGTCACCCGGACCCTCGTGGCGCGCAAGCCGGATTGACAGTCCCTGCCGGATGAATGTGTCTATTTGCATTGACACTCTTGCCTGTCCATCTAGAATGACAGTGCGACATACTGCCCAGACAAGAGCCAGGTTGGATTCGGTCGGGGCAACACGAAGACCACTTGGAGGCCTTGCCTTGAACACCGCCGCCATCTTGCTGAAAGGTCCCAAAGACCTTGAGATCGGCACCCTTGCGCTGACCGCGCCGGGGCCCACGGATGTCGTGGTCGATGTGGCGCATTCCGGCATCTCGACGGGGACCGAAAAACTGTTTTGGTCCGGTGACATGCCCCCCTTCCCGGGCATGGGCTACCCTCTGGTCCACGGGTTCGAGGCCGCGGGCGAAGTGGTCGAAGACGTCGCGCTGTCTGGCCTGTTGTCCGGCTACCGCGTATTCGTCACTGGCGCGAATTGTTTCGAAGGTGCGTTCGGC
>JBCDFL010000023.1:0-25392 GCA_039178165.1 Pseudomonadota bacterium
GGTGATGGATTGGACCCAGACCAATGTGCAAAGCACCTGCGGGGTGTGCTGGGGCGGCATGGCGATGCTGCACCACTTCCACGGCGTGCCGAAACACATGCTGCCCAAGAAGCTCTTCGGGACCTATCGGCACAGCAACCTAATGCCCGCCTCCCCCTATCTGCGAGGTTTTTCGGACGATTGCGTCATTCCGGTCAGCCGCTGGACGGAGGTGCGCAGTGCCGAAGTCGCGGCGGCGGGCCTGCCGGTCCTGCTCGGCTCGAATGTCGCAGGACCCGCGCTGATCGAGGATCCGGGCCACCGCGCGCTCTACGTACTGAACCATTTCGAATATGACAGCGGCACCCTGAACGAGGAATATCGCCGCGATCTGAGCGGCAATCAGGTGGAAGGCGCACAGATCGAGATGCCTGTGAACTACTTCCCGGATAACGATCCGGCGCGCACACCGCCGAACCGCTGGCGGTCCCACGCGCACCTTCTATATGGCAACTGGCTGAACGAAGTGTATCAGACCACGCCTTACGATATGGACCGAATCGGTGCTTAAACTCCTCGGCTGGGCCGCGCTGGCCCTGATTGGCGGCTTTGTCGCCCTGACCCTGCTTCTGGTGCAGCAGCGTGCGTCCCAAGCGCGGGTCGACTTCCCTCCCGAAGGGCATTTCGTGGATGTGGACGGGCACCCGGTGCACTACGTCATGCGCGGCAGTGGCCCCGATCTGGTGCTGCTGCACGGCGCGAACGGCACGACACGCGACTGGACCTTCGCCATGGCGGACCGGCTGGCGCAGCGCTACCGGGTGCTGATCTTCGACCGCCCGGGGCTGGGCTACACCCCGCCGCTAGTCCGCAACATGAGCGTCGTCGACCAGGCCCGGCTGCTGCAGGGCGCGGCGGAGGCTCTGGGCGTGACGCGGCCCGTCGTGGTCGGGCAAAGCTTCGGCGGCGCGGTCACGATGGCCTGGGCCGTGCACCATCCGAACAATATCGCCGCGGCCGTGTCCATCGCGGGCGCGACCTATCCGTGGGAGGGCGGCCAGGGCACGCTCCTCTACAATGTGCTGGCCCTCCCGGTCCTCGGCCCCGCGCTGGGCCACCTGATCGCGGCCTATGCCCCGGCGGGCTACGTGGCAGAGCGGGTGCGCTCGGTGTTCGAGCCGGACCCCGCCCCCGAAGGCTACGCCGCCTATATCGGCATCCCGGTGGTGCTGAAGCCGGTCAACCAAGTCTCCAACGCGCGCCAGCGGATGTCCCTGAAGGCGGAGCTGGAGGAGCTGCACGTGAACTACCCGGACGTGACGATCCCGATCGAGATTGTGCACGGCGACGCGGACACGACCGTGGGCCTAACCGTGCACTCCATCCGCCTGCGGGACGACGCGCCAAACGCGGCGCTGACCGTGCTGAACGGCGCGGGGCATATGCCGCACCACACCCATGCGGACACGGTCGTCGCCGCCATCGACCGGGCCGCCGAGCGCGCCGGCCTGCGCTGATTTGCTTGCCCGGCCCGGGACGCCCATATAGGCATGTGAAACGACGTTACATCCGAAAGGGCGCGGCATGGCGCAGGACACGAGCCAGGGCGGCGGCATCTCCGCGTATTTCGACGGCGACGCGCCGGAGGCGATCCGCGCCGCTATCGCGGAGGCAGGCAAGGACGATATCCTATCGCCCACCTACCCGCACCGCGCGCGCCTGAAGCGCAAAACCTACGAGGCGGAGGTAAAAGCGCTGCAGATCGAAATGGTCAAGCTGCAGGCCTGGACGAAAGCCAGCGGCGCGCGCATCGCCTGCCTTTTCGAAGGGCGCGATGCCGCTGGCAAGGGCGGCACGATCAAACGCTTCCGCGAGAACCTTAACCCGCGCAGCGCCCGCGTCATCGCCCTGTCCAAACCGACGGAGACGGAAGTCACCCAGTGGTATTTCCAACGTTACCTCAGACACCTGCCGGCGGGCGGCCAGATGACCTTCTTCGACCGCTCGTGGTACAATCGTGGAGTGGTGGAAAAGGTCTTCGACTTCTGCACCGACGCGCAGCGCGCGGCCTTTTTCGACCAAGTGCCGCAGGTGGAGCGGTTGATTACCGACGACGGCACCCACCTCTTCAAGTTCTGGCTGAATGTCGGGCGGGCGGAGCAGTTGCGCCGCTTCCTCGCGCGGGAGACGAGCCCGCTGAAACAGTGGAAGCTCAGTTGGATCGACGTCGCGGGGCTGGAGCGGTGGGACGCCTACACCGCCGCCATCGGAGAGACGCTGGAGCGCAGCCATACGGCCCATGCCCCCTGGACGGTGATCCGCAGCGACGACAAGCGGCGCGCGCGGCTCAGCGCCCTGCGCACCGTGCTGCACGGCATCGACTACGACGGCAAGGACACCGGCGCTATCGGTGACATCGACACCCGCATTTGCGGTGGCCCCGAAATCTGGGAGCCGGAAGGGCTCGCGTGACGAAACCGGTGCCCCTTGCCCCATCACACCGGGCGTCGGCTGCTGCCGGGACGGCGCGCACGCGGGCCCCGCACCCCGCGTGGGCCAGGGCTTACCGCCGCGGCGTCACTAAAGACGGGCGCCCGTAGATGCCCAAACGCGGCTACCATCACGGCAATCTGCGCCAAGCGCTGCTGGCCGGCGCGCTCGAACTGATCGAGGAGCGCGGGCCGATGGGCTTCACCCTGTCGGAGGCGGCCAAACATGCGGGCGTCACCCCCGCGGCCGTCTACCGCCACTACAAAGGGCGCGAGGATCTGATCGCCGAAGCCGCGCTGCAGGGCTACAAGATCTTCGGCGACCTGATGGAACACGCCTATGCCGGCGGCCAACCCTCCGCCCTCGCCGCGTTCGAGGCGACGGGCCGCGCCTATCTGGCCTTCGCGCGCAAATTCCCCGGCCACTACATCGCGATGTTCGAAAGCGGGATTTCCGTGAACCGCGACCCGGACCTCGCCGCCGCCGCCGCCAAAGGGTCCGGCGTGCTGGAGAAAGCGGCCATCGGCCTCAGCCAGCACATCCCCGAGGACAAACGGCCCCCCGCCTCCATGTTCTCCGCCCATATCTGGGCAATGAGCCACGGCGTGGTGGAGCTGTTCGCCCGCGGCACGCCGGGCCAGGCCAGCCCCTTCCCGCCCGAGGACTTGCTGGAGACCGGGATCGGCATCTACCTTCGGGGCCTGGGCCTTGTGCCGCCCGATGAATGACGCGCCAATTGCGCGAAAAGATGCGCGTGTTGGCCCGCGCAACCCCCGCCCCCCCTTGCCTCCGCACGCACGGTGCTATCTGAGCGCCTCATGTTGGATCAGAACCATAGCGCCGCCGCTGCACGGCTCGCCGATCACCCGAACTGGGTGTACCTGCTGCGCGATATTTACGAGATCTATCGCCGCGTGCCGGCGGGCGGGTCGACCGCGATCCGCAGCCACCAGCGCTTGGTGCGCGAGCGGATCAACCGGACGCTGGGCGGAGATACAGCGCTGGTCGGGCAGATGCCCGCGGACAAGCCCGTCACCGCACATTTGCGCCGCGCCCTTGACAACGGCCTGATCGAACGCCACGCGCCGCTGATCCGCGCGCTGGAGACGGTGCATTCCGCGCTCAGCTGGCAATACGGCTACGAAAAGGTCCCCCGCGGGCTGGAGAAGAAATACGCCTACGCCGAGCTTGCCGGCCCCAACGGCCCCGTGGTCACGGACGAGGTGATCCTGGGCCTGGTGCTCTTCGCGCCCGCCTGCACCTACCCCGCGCATTCCCATGACGGCATCACCGAAAGCTATATCTGCCTGTCGGGCGCCGTCAGCGAGAACGACACCGGCGTCTACGCACCCGGCAGCCTGATCTTCAACCCGCCGCAGCACCGGCACCGCATCACAGTGGCGGACAATTCGCCGGCACTGCTGCTTTACGCCTGGACCGGCCCGGCGCAGAAGCTGTCGGACCAGAAGATGGTGTTTAGCCGCAAGCGCTAGGGGGAAATTAGAGCGACTACGCGCGGACCGAACGCCACAGCTGCCATCAGAGTTGCCATGACAAAGAAGACTACCTGAGCTACGTCCCATTTGGTCAGGAGCTTACTCTCGACCCTGCGGATGTCCGCTTTGATATCGTCCAAACGGTTTTCGATACCGTCTGCTCTAACTTCAAGCCGTGCAATCCGCGTTTCCATGCCTCCTGAATTGGAGCCACCCCCCGCAGATTGCAAGCGCTGCAGCAAAGCTAGTATCTCATCTTCGGAAGATGCCATGGGTAAGACTTTTTCTCTCAGCCATTTACAGGCTCTCCAGACGCATCCAGCTCGTCCAAGCGAAGGGAGTTCTTTAAAAGGTTGTGCATTTCTGTCATGCCTTTAAGCGCAGTCTCGGTGTCGCCTAGGCCAGTACTTATTGCTGTCACGATGGCGTTTCTGTCACTCGCGAGCAGGAGTAGCATCGCCTCCCTCATCCGAACGATTTCTGCGTCTTGCTCGCGGCAGTGTTCTGCCAGCGCATCAATCATTTGTCTGAGTTGCCGCAGCTCAATCTCAGTGTCCAAACGAACGCTCCTCCGCCACCGATGCATGAAGTCTAGCTGCTTCGGCAAAAAAGAAAAAGGGCGACACACCGGCCGCCCTTTTGCATATGTGATCCACCGGCTTAACGCTTCGAGAACTGGAAGCTCTTACGCGCCTTGGCCTTACCGTATTTCTTGCGCTCGACCACGCGGCTGTCGCGGGTCAGGAAGCCGGCGGCTTTCAGCGCGCCGCGCAGCGCGGGATCGTAAAGCTGCAGCGCCTTGGAGATGCCGTGCTTGACCGCGCCGGCTTGACCGGACAGGCCGCCGCCCTTCACGGTCGCCATCACATCGAATTGGTCCTCGACCCCCGCGACGGAGAAGGGCTGGCGCAGGATCATCTGCAGCACCGGACGGGCGAAGTACTTGTCCATCGCCTTGCCGTTCACCTCGACCTTGCCGGAGCCCGGCTTGATCCAGACGCGGGCGATCGCGTCCTTCCGCTTGCCCGTGGCGTAGGAGCGGCCCAGCTCGTCCCGGACCGGCTCGCGCGCGATCGCTTCGCCTTCTTCGGCGCCCTGCACCCCGGCGATCTGATCGCCGACAGCGGCCTGGAGGTCTTCCAGCGTGTTGATTTCGTCAGCCATATCTATCCGTTCCGCGTGTTCTTGGAGTTCATCGAGGCGACGTCCAGCACCTCGGGCGATTGCGCGTCGTGCGGGTGCTCGGCCCCGGCATAGACGCGCAAGTTGGTCATGATCTTGCGGCTCAGGCGGTTGCCGGGCAGCATCCGCTTCACGGCCAGGGTCACGACCCGCTCGGGATGCGCGCCCTCGAGGATCTGCGCCTTGGTGCGCGACTTGATCCCGCCGGGATGGCCGGTGTGCCAGTAGTGATGCTCTTCCCGTTTGTTGCCGGTCAGTTGCACCTTGTCCGCGTTGATGACGATGACGTTGTCGCCCATGTCCATATGCGGGGTGAAGGTCGCCTTGTGCTTGCCGCGCAGGCGCATCGCGATGATCGAGGCGAGGCGGCCCAGAACGAGGCCTTCAGCGTCGATCAGGATCCACTTCTTGTCGATATCCGCGGGAGTTGCGGTATAGGTTTTCATATCCGTATCCTTGCGAGGCCCATACCGCCCGCGCCGGGTCGCGTCGGACAAGCACGGGGGTCGTGCGAAAAAGATGGATGGGTTATAGCCATGCGCGCAGCACGGTCAAGCGCCGGCTTCCCTGTAAAATGACGTGATTTCAGTATTTTGAAAATAAGGTATCATTATACCCCATGCCTATGACGCTTCTTGCCCCCGCTTTGGCCGCCCTGGCGCTTCTGGCGCTTGGCACAGCCGTCGGGATATGGCCGACGCGCAAGCTGATCGCCGTGCGCGAGGCGCGGCACGATCTCAAACACGGCTCGACGGGCTTTCTGCGCAGCCTCGCGGGGTGGAGCGTCATCGCCTTCTGGCTGATGGCGGTCTGGTTCGGTGCGACGATCATCGGCGATTGGGGCGCGACGGGCGATCTGGCCGGCGCGCTGGACCGCAGCCTAGTGCGCCTGGCCGTGCTAATCGAGATCGCGGCGGCGCTGGCGGAGGCGGATTGATGGAAGGTGAGGTCCCGGGCGCCACGCAGTCGGACCTGCAATGCCCGCGCTGCGCGGGGCAATGCGGCTGGGACCCGATGCAGGGCGCTTTGGTGTGCGCCTCCTGCGGGCACGCGCGGCGGGTCGAACATCTGGAAGGCTCGGACGCAGCGGCGGAGATCGACTATTGCCCTCACGCGCCGGACAGCGATGCGCCGGTCCTTGCCCGCAGCCGGGTGCACCAGTGCCAGACCTGCGGCGGCGCGGTGATCTTTGCCGGCGCGGCTCTGTCGGAGCGCTGCGCCTATTGCGACGGCCCCGTCGTCCTGGCGGAGCAGGACGAGGGTTATCGCACCATGGCCCTGATCCCGTTCCAATTGCGGGAGGAGACGGCACGGAACCAAATGCACGCCTGGATTGCCGGGCGGTGGGCGGCGCCGCCTGATTTGGCCCAAGAGGTGGAAAAAGGCAGGATCGCAACGCTTTACGCGCCGTTCTTCACCTTCGACAGCCGCGAGGCCGTCCGCTACATGGGCACCTACACAATCCGGCGGAACAAACGCACGATCACGCGCACCCAGCGCGGGCAGATGGTAACGCATTTCGACGATTTGCTGGTGCCCGCCTCGCCCCACATCACGCCGCTGATCCGCGACGGGGTGCTGCACGATTTCGAGCCGGACACACTGCGCCCCTACCACCCCGCCTATCTGGCAGGGTACGCGGCGGAGCGGCACCATCTGTCGGTGCCCGAGGGGTTGGAGGCGAACGCCGCCGACAAGGACCTCCTGCTGCGCAACCGCATCCAGGACCACGCGGGCCGACGGCTGAGCGGTATCACCTACCACACGGACACGACCGGCCTGCGCTACCGGCGCATCCTGCTGCCGGTCTATATCCTGCATTACACCTACCGCGGCACACAGATGCGCGTGGTCAGCTGCGGGCTACGGGGGCAGACCTACGGCGAGCGTCCATTTTCCTACGTGAAATTGGCGGGTTACGCGGCGCTCTTGACGTTCATTGCGCTTAGTCTGGGCCTTGCTTGGGGCGCTGCGGGTTTTCTGTGAATTCGAAATATATTGCGATTCTGCGAATGTATATCGAACGTTTCTAAAGCGTCACTTTAAGACTCTACACGCCGATCTGATCGGGCGGGTTCTCCAGCAACGTGCGCAGGCGCCCCATCGCGCTGGCAAAAACATCCCGCGGCACGCCCGCATTGATGGCGAAGCGCACGGCGTGGGGGGCGCGGGCGTCGCGGGCGGCATATTCCTCCGCCGCGCGGATGCGCACGCCCTGCCCTTCGGCCGCTTGCACGAACGCGCCAGCCCTCCAGCCTTCGGGCAGCACCAGCCACAGGAACGGCACGTCGTCGCGCCAGGTCAGAGCCGCGCCCTCCAGCACCTCGGCGGCGATGCGGACATAGGCGGTGATCTCGTCCCGCGCACGATCCATCAGGCCGGGCAATTCGGGGTGATCCAGCAGGGCGGCGGCCAGGTCGATCATCGGCGTCGGCAAGCCGAAGAACGAATATTCCATCGTCCGGCGCAGCGCCTGAACGCGGCCCGGCGGCGCCACAGCCAAGCCGATGCGCAGCGCCGGCGTCAACGATTTCGAGATGGAGGAGATGTACCACGTCCGCTCCGGCGCGATCATCCGGTAGCCCCGCGCCCGCGGCGGTCCAAGGCGGTAGCAATCATCCTCGATGATCTGCAGGTTCGCGCGGGCGCAGACCTCCGCAATCGCCTGGCGCCGGGCAAGGGGCGTGAAGCCCAGCGTCGGGTTGTGCACCTCCGGCGAGGTGCAGAGGATTTGCGCGTCCGCCGCACGTGCCGCGGCCTCAAGCGCTTCGGGGATCAGCCCATCTTCGTCCATCGCCACCGGCACGACATCCGCGCGGAGCAGCTCGGCCGCGCGGCGAAAGCCGGGATAGGCCAAATCTTCGACCAGAACGGCGGGGCGTCGCCCGCTCAGCAGGGTCTGAAGCACCATCAGGATCGCATTCTGCCCGCCATGGGTCAGCACGACGTCATCGGGACCGAATGGCCCGAGCGCCGCGCCCGACAGCCAGGCCGCCGCCGCCGCCCGCGCATCCGCCGCACCGTCGCGCGTGGGGTAGTGCATCATGCCCGACGGCGGGTCGAGCGCGACCTGCCCCAGCAGCTTGCGGATCAGCGTCGCCTGCCCAACGCTGGGCAGATGCGGGGAAAAGAGGTTCACGTGCCAGGTCGTCGCCTCGGCGTTGTGGACGGCGCTGTCGACCTCGATCGGGACATCGGCGAGCAGCGGACCGCGCGGGTCGGGCTGCGCGACGAAGGTGCCCCGCCCCACCCCCGCGGTCAGCGTGCCGTCATCGGTCAGCAGCGTGTAGGCCCGCGCCACGGTGCCCGGCGTGATCCCCAGCCGCCAGGCCAGATCGCGCACCGGCGGCAGCTTATCCCCCGGCGCCAGGTCCCCGGCGCTGAGCCCGTCGCGGATGGCCTGCGCGACCGCTTTGTATTTCGGCCCACCGCCGGTGTTCAGCGTTGGCGTCCAAATTGTACCCATGACAATGTTCCGCTAGCGTCGCGATTGTACTTATTGTACGCATATCATTGTACTACATTTTCAATTGTGTCAATACAATATTGGAGATACCCATGGCACAGACGCACACCGCCCCCGCTTTGACCTACCTCGCTGCGCAGACCCATCTGCCCGCGGCTTCGGTCCTGGCGGTCCGCGTGGCGGCGCTGCTGTCGGCCTGGGCCACACGCCGGCGCACGCGCGCGGCGCTCGCGCAGCTGGACCGCAGCCTTCTGCGCGATGTGGGACTGACACCGGACGCGGCGGATCATGAGGCGCGAAAGGTGTTCTGGCTGCCGTGACCCCTGTCGCGGCGCTGGAAACTGGAACGGCCGGGCTCTGTCCCGGCCGTTTTTTTGACCTCAACCCGGCAGATCGACGCCCTGCGGCGGGATCGCGTAGGTCAGCGAGGCGCGCGCCACCGGCGCCTCCATCCCTTCGGAATAAAGCAGCACGTCGCAGACCGACAATTGCTTGCCCAGCTTCAGCAGACGCCCCTTGCCCAGCAGGTCGACACCCGCGGCCGGTTTGCGCATGAAGTCGATGGCGCAATTGGTCGTCACCGCCAGCGCGCGCGGCCCGATCTGGGCCAGCGTCGCCAGATAGGCTGTCACATCTGCCAGACCGAACATCGCCGGCCCGGACACGGTGCCGCCGGGGCGCAGGTGCTGGGGGCCGACGATCAGGCGCAAGACGATCTCCGCCTCGCTGATCGCATCGACGCGAAACTCGTCTTTCACCTCGGGGAAGACCCGGTCCAAAAACGCGTTCAGCGCCGCGCGATCCATCACCAGAGACATTGCTTCCCCTCACTTGCTGCCGGTAAGGCATGTGTGCAGGCGCGAGGAGGAAGGACAAGATGGCAATTCTGGAACGTCACGACGCGGAAGGCATCGCCCACCTGACGATGAACGCCCCCGCGCGGCTGAACGCCCTGTCGGACGAGATGCTGGCGGCCCTGCACGGCACGCTGAACATGATTGCCGAGGACCGCAGCGTGCGTGCGGTGATCCTGTCGGGCGCCGGCAAGGCGTTCTGCGCCGGCCACGATCTGAACGAGATGACGGCCGCGCGCCAGAACGAGGATGGCGGCGCGGCGGCGCTTAAGGACCTGTTCGACCGCTGTGCGGCGGTGATGGCGCGCATCCAGTCGCTGCCCCAACCGGTGATCGCCCAGGTCCACGAGATCGCGACGGCTGCGGGCTGCCAGCTTGTGGCGACCTGCGACATGGCGGTGGCGGCGCATGGCACGCGGTTTGGGGTGAACGGGGTGAATATCGGCCTCTTCTGCTCCACTCCCATGGTCGCGCTAAGCCGGGCGATTCCGCGCAAACAGGCGTTCGAGATGTTGAGCACCGGCACCTTCATCGAGGCGGAGCGCGCGGCGGAGCTGGGCCTGATTAACCGCGCCGTCCCTGCGGAGGAGCTGGAGGCGGAGACCCGCGCCCTCGCCGCCGCGGTGGCGGCGAAGTTGGCCGTCGCGGTCCGCTTCGGCAAGCCGGCCTTCTACGCGCAAGCGCAGATGGCTACGGCCGATGCCTACGCCTTCACCGGGGACGTGATGGTGGCAAACATGCTGGACACAGACACCGAAGAAGGCATTGCCGCCTTCCTGGAAAAGCGCGACCCGACCTGGACGCAGTAGGATCAGACCACGATCACTTGCCCGGTCTGCGGGCCGTCCACCGCCCGGACATAGGCCCGCCCGACCTCTGCATCGCTGACCGGTCTGTGGCCGGGAAACAGGTGGCCGTAGCGGGGCAGCGACGCCTCCAGCACCGCGGGGCTGACGACGTTGATGCGCTGGCGCAGCTCGATCGCGGCGGAGCGGACGAAGCCGGTAAGCGCCCCGTTCGCCAGCGCAGCACCCGTGCCGCAGGGCACCGGTTCTCGGTCCAGGATACCGCTGGTCAGGGTGAAGGACCCGCAGGGCGGCAGGACATGCTGCCCGGCCAGGACCAGGTTCACTTGCCCCATCACCTTCTGCGCCAGGCCCAGGCGCATGGCGTCCGCATCCTGCTGCGCCAGCGGGGCAAAGGTGGCGTCGCCCGCGCAGCTGACCACGGCCTCCAGCGGAGCGAGACGCGCCAGCAGCGCCTTCACCGCCGCGTCATCCGCCATGTCCACCTGCACATCGCCGCTGCGCCGGCCGGCGCGGATCAGATCGTGGTGCCCCAGCGCCGCGCAGGCCGCTTGCCCGGTGGCGCCCGCCGCGCCGATGACAAGGACCCGCATCACTCCGCCCCCAGCCGCGCGTCGTAGCGGGCGAGTTTGGCCGTCACGAGGTCCGCGCACCGGGCCAGGACCGCTTGCGCCTCCGCCAGGCGCCGGGCGTGGGCTTGCAGGATCGCCTTGCGCTCGGCCAGGGCCGTGTCCCCCCGCGCGTAGGCGGCGGCGAAGCGGCGCATCTCTGCCCCCGGCATGCCGGTCTCGCGCAGGGCGGCGATCAGCGTCAGCCATTCGACGTCACGCGGCGCGAACCTGCGCTGTCCGTCTGCACCGCGGGCGATGGGCGGGCACAGGCCCGCAGCCTCGTAATAGCGGATCGTGTGCACGCTGAGCCCGCAGCGCGCGGCGGCTTCGGATATCTTCATCGGGGCCTCCTTTGCCCCGGCACGCTACGCGGCTCGAGCCGCTCGAGGTCAAGCGCAACTGTTTCGCGCGATGCAGACAATTGTTTCCACAGCGGGATTTGCAAATCGGGCAGGTTTGTGTCACGAGTCAGGCACGGTTTTCGAACCTATGACGATTTTGGGTCGCCGCACCCTGGAAGGTCCCTCCTGATCCGGTCTCTCTCCCGGGTCTCACCATTCCCAGAGCGGCGACCCCAAAAGTCCCCCGTCCCGTACATCAGCAGCCGCGCCCTTACGGGATGTTTCGGCACGGCAAGTTGAACGTCCGCCCGGTGTCGAGGCTGCGCAGGGTCGCCTGCGTGCGCCCCTTGCCCAGCACCTCGAAGTTGGAACCGTAGAGCCCGCCTTGCAGGATGAAACCCAGCGCCTGCTTGGTGGTCTGGGGCAATTTGCCGGTGATGCGCACGCGTTTGCCTTCCCACACATGCCCGCAGGTGGAGGCGGCGGCCCGCTGGCGTTCGGCGGCGAGGCGCTGTGCGTCGGCTTGGCGCTGCGCCTCGCGCGCGCGGGCGGCGGCGCGGGCTTGCGCGTCTTCGGCCCGTTTGCGCGCGGCCTCGGCGGCGCGTTGGGCGTCCTTCGCCTCGCGCTGCAGGCGCTTCATCCGGGCCTCCATCTCCGCGCGCTCCTTCTCCGTCCGTTCCAGATCGTTGAGCGAGGTCAGGCGGGTCGCCGCGTCCAGCGCCAGATCGTCGTCCGGGAACCGGTCCATGATGCCGAGATACAAGAGCTTGGCCCGCGCGCGGTCGTCGCTCGCGTCGTAACGCGCGGCGGCCAGGTACATCCGGCGGGCCGTTGGCGCAGTCATGGCGGCGTTGAAGCGGCAAGTATCCGCCGCGCCATCCTTGCCGAGCGGCCCCTCCAGTTCGGCGACCAAGGCGCAATCCCCGTCCGAAACCGCGCTGGCGAAGCGCGCCTCGTCCTCCGCCCGTTTGCGGTCGGCGTAGCATTTGGTGATGCCGGCCTTGAAAGCGGATGCGCCCTCCGCCATGGACTGCGCCGCTTCGCACGCCCCTTCCGCCAGGGCGGCATTGACCGCGCGGTCCCGGCGCTTGACCTCTGCCGCCGCCTCGCAATTTGCGACGGTGCGGCCCCCGCGGTCGACGGCATCGAGCGCGTCGAAGGCCGCGCAATCGCCCGCCTCGAACAGCTTATTCGCATCGGCGCGGCGGGCGGCGGCCGCTTCGGCCAGTTGGTCGGCGTGCTTTTGCAGCGCCGCTTGCCGGCCCTTCAGCCGCCGGGCCGCCTGCTTTTGGCCGTTCTGCGCGGCGAGGAGGTCACTTCCCCCGCGCGCAAAGAAGGAATACCCGCCGAAGGCTGCGGGCACCAAAAGCCGCCCGCTCCGGGTCAGGTGCACGCTGCGCGCCTTGAGCGGCTGGGTGAAGCGCGTGACATCGTTCGGCGCGGCAGTCCCAATCGTCAAGCTGCGCACCTCGGCGGCTTTATCGGTCAAGATGGCCACCGAGCGGCCAGAGGCGCGCACATCTACCGCAACGACGGGCGCATTGGTGGTCATGGCGATCTTGGTGACCCAAACGCCGTCCTTCACCTCGAACACCCTAACGGCGCCGGCTGCGGTGCCGATGACGAACATGTCCCCCACCCGGTCGAGGCTCATCGCGGTGATCCGCGCATCGGGGGCCACCCCGCCCAGCGTGACGGGCACGGGTGGCTGCGACAGGTCCGCTGCGCTCAGCAACTGGCCCGTGTCGGTCAGGGCAAAGAGGCGCCCCGTCTCCGCGTGGTAGTCCAGGTCGATGACCTTGTGATCAAGCGCCGCAAGCGTCGTCAGCCTGCCGGAGGACAGGTCCACGCGCGCCAATGCGCCGTCTTCGGTGATGCCCAGCACCTCCTGCCCATTCGCGCCGAAGACCAGGTGGTTCAGCGCTGTGCCCAAGGCGGTTTCTGTCACCCGGCCATCTTGCAGCGACCATTGCATCAATGTGCCGGTCTTCGTGGACATCACCGCCAAACGGCCTGACCCATCGATCGCAACGCTAGCTGCGTCCCCGCCGGGCGCCGGCAGGTTCGCCAGCACTTTGAGCGATCCAACGTCCCACAGCACCAAGCCCTGACCGGGCACAAAGCCGGCAATCGTTTGGGTCTGATTGTCGAGGGTCAGATCGCGCGCCCGCGTCGCCTTGGGCAGCGTTCCAACCCGCTGCAAGCCGGTGCGTTTGCGCACCTTCGCCTCCCGCTGCAGATCGAAAAGCCGCCGTTTCTGCGCGGCACTTAGGGTGCCGTTCTGCGTGGCGAAGATCGACTTCTGGAACAGCCGAATGCCCCGCCGCGTGGCCGGGCCGATGGCGCCGTCGGCCGCGCCGACGTTGTAGCCCAGATCGTTGAGCGCGTTCTGGATGCGCCGCGTTTCGGTTTTGGTCTGGCGCGCCGCTTGCTCCATCCTTGTGTTGCTGATGATCGAACAGCTCCGCGACTTCTTGCGGCAATTGCGCAGGGCGGCGGAATCGGCGGCGCTTTGGCTAGGATAGTTCCAGGCAGACCCGCAGGAGGTGTAGCGGTCGCGGCTGCTCGCGAAGGCGCGGTACTGGCCCTTGCGCTCATATTCGCGCCACGTTGCACGGCAATTGCCCTTCATCGGATTGGCCGGCGCGATATCGGGAAGCACCAAGGCCAAGGCCGCACAAAGCCACACAACATACCGCATACCGAACTCCCCCAAACGCTTAAGCCAATAAAGCGGGCGGCGTACCGAGCGGTCAAGCCGCATTGCACCCGTCGTGCGTGCAGCGTATCTGACCCACCATGACAGAGCGTTTACATATCGTCGGCGGCGGCATGGCCGGGTCGGAAGCTGCCTGGCAAGCGGCGCAGATGGGCGTGCCGGTGACCCTGCACGAGATGCGCCCCAAAGTCGGCACCTTTGCGCACCAGACGGGGCTGCTGGGAGAGATGGTGTGCTCCAACTCCTTCCGCTCCGACGACGATGAGCAGAATGCCGTGGGCCTCCTGCACTGGGAAATGCGCGCCGCGGGCGGGCTGATCATGCAGACCGCCGATGCGCACCGTCTGCCCGCGGGCGGCGCCCTGGCGGTGGATCGGGACCCGTTTGCTGAAACTGTTACCGCACGGCTGAAGGCGCACCCGCTGGTGGAGGTCGCATATGGCGAGATCACGGAGCTTCCGCAGGACGGGCAGTGGATCTTTGCCACCGGGCCGCTGACGTCGGACGGCCTGGCGCAGGCCATCGCTGCGGGGACGGGGGCCGAAGCGCTCGCCTTCTTCGACGCCATCGCGCCAATCGTCTATTTCGACAGCATCGACATGTCTCAGGCCTGGATGCAATCCCGTTACGACAAGGGCGAGACGGAGGAGGAACGGACCGCCTACCTCAACTGCCCGATGGACAAGGCGCAATACGAGGCGTTTATCGACGCGCTCCTGACCGCCGACAAGACCGCCTTCAAAGAGGGCGAAACGGCGGGCTATTTCGACGGCTGCCTGCCCATCGAGGTGATGGCCGAGCGGGGCCGCGAGACGCTGCGCCACGGGCCGATGAAGCCCGTGGGCCTGACCAACCCGCACGCGCCGGACGTGAAGCCGCACGCTGTCGTTCAGCTGCGCCGGGACAACAAGCTGGGCACGCTCTACAACATGGTTGGCTTCCAGACGAAGATGAAGTACGGCGCGCAAGCCGATGTTTTCAAATCCATTCCCGGCCTGCAGGACGCGCGGTTCGCGCGGCTGGGCGGCATCCACCGCAATTCGTTCCTGAACTCGCCGACGCTGCTGGACGGGGCGATGCGCCTGCGCAGTCGGCCCCATATCCGCTTCGCCGGGCAAATCACCGGGGTCGAAGGCTATGTCGAAAGCGCCGCCATGGGCCTGCTGGCCGGCCGTCTGGCCGCGGCAGAGATGTTGGGCCAGCCACTAAGCACCCCGCCGGGCACGACGGCCACCGGCGCGCTGGTCACGCACATCACGGGCGGGGCGGAGGCGAAGACGTTCCAGCCGATGAACGTCAACTTCGGCCTCTTCCCGCCCATCGATGTCAAAGGCGGACGGCGCAACCGTCCGGCCCGCTACAAGGCCTATACCGACCGCGCGAAGGCGGATTGGGCGGCCTGGCTGGGCCAATCGGCGCTGGACGCGGCCTGACCCACGGCCCATCCTGGCCGCATGAGTGACGATAAGCTGAACGCGAAATTGTGGACGCCCCGCTCCGTCGAGGAGACGCAGGCGATCTACGCCGATTGGGCCGGCACCTATGAGAGCGATGTGACCGCGATGCACTACGCCACGCCCGCCCGCGTGGCAGAGGCCATCCTGCCCCATGTCTCCCCGTCCGAGCCGATCCTCGACTTCGGGTGCGGCACCGGCCTCAGCGGTCTTGCCCTGGCGCGGCAGGGTTACGAGGTGATCGACGGCTGCGACATCTCCGACGCTATGATCGAACACGCCTACGACAAGCAGCACGAGGGGCGCGACGTCTACCGCAATGTCTGGCTCGGCAGCCCCGGCGCGGTCCAGGGCACGCCCGGGGACTATGCGGCCATCGTGGCGACGGGCGTCGTCTCCCTCGGCGCGGCGCCGCCGGAGATGTTGCGCGTCTTGCTCGACGCGCTGGGACCCGAGGGCATCCTCGCTTTCAGCTACAACGACCCCACGCTGGAGGACGCCGCCTATATGGACGCGCTGCAAGAGGTGATCGACGACGGCACGGCCCGCCAGCTTTTCCGCCAGCACGGCCCGCACCTGAGCGAAAAGGTCACCGGCGCCGACGTCATCGTCTTGCGGCGCAGATGATCACCCGCTTCGCGCCGTCGCCGACGGGGCCGCTGCATCTGGGCCACGCCTATTCCGCCCTGCTCGCCTACGACATGGCGATGGCGGCGGGCGGGACGTTCCTGCTGCGGATCGAGGATATCGACCGGACACGCGCGCGCCCCGAATGGGAGGCGCAGATTTACGACGATCTGGCCTGGCTTGGCCTGTGGTGGCCCGAGTCGGTGATGCGCCAATCGGACCGGCAGGGCGCCTACGACGCCGCGCTGGACGCGCTGTGGGACCGCGGGCTGCTCTATCCCTGTGCCTGCAACCGACGCGAAATCGCGGCCGCCGCAAGCGCTCCACAGGAAGGGGCGCCGCTGATTGGGCCGGATGGCATCGTCTTCACCCGCGCGATGTGCGGCTGCGGGGCGGAGGCTGGGCTTCCGCCGGGCCTCGCCCCCCGCCCTGCCCCAGGCGCGGCGGCCTTGCGGCTGAGCGTGGCGCAGGCATCGCTGGCGCAGAACGGCTTCACCCACCGCACAGAGCCGGACGCCGCCTGGCGGCAGGTTCGCAGCTTTTGCGAGACCGGGGCCGGGCCGGACGGGCAGACAGGCTTGATCGAAGTCGACTACCAGGGGCTGGAGCGGGACGTGGGCGATGTCGTCCTCGCCCGAAGGGACATGGGCACGTCCTACCATCTGTCAGTAGTCCTGGACGACGCGGCCCAGGGCGTCACCCACGTGGTGCGCGGGCAAGACCTGTTCGAGGCCACGCAGATCCACGTCGCGCTGCAGGGGCTGCTAAACTTGCCAACGCCGATCTACCACCACCACCGGCTGATCCGCGACGATGCGGGCAAACGCCTAGCCAAGCGGGACGACGCGCGCGCCATCGCCGCCTACCGCGCCGACGGCGCAAGCCCGGACGATATCCGTGCCCTCGTCGGTCTTGCAGACAACACATAACCCTCAGCGAAGCACATCCAACAGCTTCTCTGTTCCGATTAAACTCATGACACGTCGCCCGCCAAAAGAAAGCCGCCGGCGCGGCTCACCCCATGGGCGCCATCAGCTCCCGCTCCGTCCCATCGGTCACATCGGTGTAGAAACACACCCGCCGGCCCGTGTGACAGGCCGCACCCGTCTGGTGCACGATGGCCAACAGGCAGTCGCGGTCGCAATCGACGCGCAGCGACACCAGCTCCTGAATATGGCCGGACGTGTCGCCCTTCACCCAGAACGATTGGCGCGAGCGGGACCAGTAGGTCACGCGCTTTGTGTCCAGCGTACGGGCGACGGCTTCGGCGTTCATCCAGGCCATCATCAGCACCTCGCCCGTCGCTTCCTCCTGCGCGATGCAGGGGATCAGGCCAGCGTCGTTGTAGACCAAGGTGGCGGGGTCGAATGTCACATCCATCTCAAAAGCCTTTTGCATCGGGCGTGCGCGCCCTTATCTTACGCGCAAGCGGAAAGGGCCACCCGAAAGGCGCCCGGACCGATCAGCACTGGGCCAGAAAGGGAAGCGTGTCATGGGCACCGACAACGACCTAATCAAGCTGTACTCGGGCCAGATCCTGGCGCTTGCCGCGGACATTCCGCATCACGGGCGGCTGGAGAGCGCGGATGCCAGTGTCAAGAAACGCTCGCCCCTGTGCGGATCCGCCGTGACGGTAGATGTGCGCGTCGAGGCGGGGCGCGTTGCGGCCTTCGGCCAGGACGTCAAAGCCTGCGCGCTGGGCCAAGCGGCGGCGGCAGTCGTCGGCGGCGCGATCCTGGGCCGCACGCTGGCCGAGGTGGAAGCGGGCCGGGACGCCCTGCGCGCCATGCTCAAAGAGGACGGCCCGGTGCCGCCCGCCCCCTGGGACGGGTTTCGGGTGCTGGAGCCGGCGCGCGACTACCGCAACCGCCACGCCTCCATCCTGCTGAGCATCGAGGCCGCGGCAGAGGCTATGGCGGCGGCCAAGCAGACCGCCTGATCCGCGCTGCAGGGGCGGCTTGCCTGCCCTGCATATCGCTTACCTGCACGAAAAAAAGCGCCGCACATCCCGGGCAGGATGGCGGCGCAAGGAATGCGTGTCTCACGTGGGACAGGTCCAGGCACAGGTCGGATCAGGCAATCCGTGTGGGGGGCCGCTCGGGATAAGCGGCAATGCGGGACCAGCGCGAGATCGCAGGCAGAAACTCAAACAAAGGCAGGCAGGTAGAGACCGGCGGTCAGGATCAACATCAGCGCCGCGGCGCCGGCCGCATCCGCCAGCAACGTCGCTTCGGCGCGGGTGGCGATGGTCTTGATGCGGCGGATCGTGGTCATCTGGCTCTTCCTCGTCTTTGTTAACCTTTTGTTCTCATATCGCGCCGCACCGATCAAGAACTTTTTAGGAACATATGTGAACTTTTTAGTCCGAAGGTGGAACAAAGCGGGTTAGCCGACATCCATCAGCCGGATCGCCTCGTCCTGGCGCATCAGCCACAGCAGCAGGCGCGCGGCCTCTCCGCGCGGGCTCGTCAGCTCCGGATCGGCCTCCAGCAGGGCGCGGGCGTCGCTTTGGGCGATGGCCATCAGCCCCGCCTGGCGTTCCAGATCGGCGATGCGAAAGCGCGGCAGCCCGGACTGCGCCGTGCCGATCAGATCGCCGGCGCCGCGCATCTCCAAATCCGTCTCGGCGATGACGAAGCCGTCTTCGGTTTCGCGCAGGACCTCGAGCCGCTTGCGCCCCGTCTCGTTCAAGGGCGATTGGTAGAGCAGCACGCAGGTCGATGCCGCCTCCCCCCGCCCCACGCGGCCGCGCAATTGGTGCAGTTGCGCGAGGCCGAAGCTCTCGGCCCGCTCGATCACCATGATCGTCGCGTTGGGCACGTTCACCCCGACCTCGATCACCGTCGTGGCGACGAGCACGGACGTCTCCCCAGCCGCGAAGCGCTCCATCGCTGCGTCCTTATCCGGCACCGACATCTGCCCGTGGACCAGCCCCACGACGCCCTCGCCTAAGGCCGCGCGCAGACGTTTGAAGCGGTCCTCCGCGCTGGTCAGGTCCGACACCTCGCTTTCGTCGACCAGCGGACAGACCCAGTAGCATTGCCGCCCCTCCGCAATTGCCGCGCGCAGACGATCCACAACTTCGTCCACCCGGTCGGTCGAGACCATCACGGTGCGGATCGGTTTGCGCCCGGGCGGCTTTTCGTCCAGCACGCTCACGTCCATGTCCCCGTATTGCGCCAGGCTGAGCGAGCGGGGAATGGGCGTCGCCGTCATCACCAGCACGTCCGCCGCCGCGCCCTTACGCCCCAACTCCAGCCGCTGGCGCACGCCGAAGCGGTGCTGTTCGTCGATCACCGCGAGCCGCAGATCGCCGAATTCGACATCGGCGGAGAAGACGGCGTGCGTGCCGACCAGAACCTGGATGTCCCCGGCCTTGAGCGCGGCCAGCTTCGCGCGCCGCTCCGCCCCCTTGTCGCGGCCGGTGAGGATGTCGAGCACGACGCCTGCCTCTTCGGCCATGGGCTGCAGACCTTCGAGGTGCTGGCGAGCGAGGATTTCGGTCGGGGCCATCATCACCCCCTGCCCGCCGGCCTCCACCGCGACGAGCAGCGCCATGAACGCCACGAGCGTCTTGCCCGCGCCGACATCGCCCTGCAGCAGGCGGTTCATGCGGGTGGGCGCGGCCATGTCGTCGGCAATCTCAGCAATGGCCCGCTGCTGCGCCCCGGTAGGCGTGTAGGGCAAACTGGCCAGCACAAGGCGCTGGTGCCGCCCCGTCGCCGCGCTGGACCGGCCCGGCCGGGCCCGTTCGCGCGCGCGGGCCAGGGCCAGCGTCAGCTGGTGCGCCATCAACTCGTCATAGGCCGCGCGCATCCGCGCCGGCGCGGTCGCGGCCAGATCGCCGCTGCTTTGCGGGTGGTGCGCTGCGCGCAAGGCCTCCGCCAGATCGGGCCAACCGGCCTGCGCCTTCTGCGCGGGGTCGATCCATTCGGGCAGCTCCGGCAGCCGCTCCAGCGCGGCGCGGGCGGCGCGGATCATTACCTTCTGCGTCAGCCCGGCGGTCAGGGGGTAGACCGGCTCGAACTCCGCGATCTCACCCGCCTCCGCCTCGGTCAGAATGTGGTCGGGATGCACCATCTGGGCCATCCCGTCGAAGCTTTCGACCCGGCCCGACACGATGCGCCGCTCCCCCTCCGGCAGCTGCTCGCGGTACCATTGGGACGTGCCGCGGAAGAAGACGAGTTGGAAGGCGAGCGCGTCATCCTCCACCTGGATGCGGTAGGCGCCGCCTTTGCGGCTCGCGGCGCTGTGCGCTCCGATCGTGACGGCGACGGTGTATGTGCCGGGCAGCGGCGCGCCCTGCAAGCTCGGACGCAGGCGGCGGTCGATGCCCGTGTTCGGCAGCGTGTAGAGCAAATCGCGCGGCGCGGTGAGGCCGAGCCCTTCCATCAATTGCGCGGTCTTCTTGCCCACACCCGGCAGCGTCTCGAGGCTGGCGAACAGGGGGAACAGCCGTTCGGGCCGTCCGCTCATGCGCCCGCCGTCAGGGCAAGCCAGCCGTCCTCGTCCAGCGTCTCGATCCCCAGCTCGGCCGCCTTTTTGGCCTTTGATCCCGCGCCCGGCCCCGCGACCAGAAGGTCGGTCTTGGCGCTGACCGAGCCGGAGACCTTGGCGCCCAGCGCCTCCGCCCGCGCCTTGGCTTCGGCGCGGGTCATCCGCTCGAGCGTGCCGGTAAAGACGACCGTCTTGCCCGCCACAGGGCTGTCGCTGGCGCGCGCCTCAGCGTCCTGGATCGTCAGATGGGCGGCGAGGCGGTCGATGGCGGCGCGCTCCGGACCTTCCGCGAAGGCGGCGGTGACGCTGGCGGCCATCACCGCGCCGACCCCGTCGATGGCGAGCAGGTCGTCCCACGCCTCCCCTTCTTGCGGGGCGGCGGCGGCCATGGCGGCGGTGAAGGCCTCCCAACTGCCGTAGCTTTGCGCCAGCAGCCCGGCGGAGCTGGCGCCGACATGTCGCAGGCCAAGGCCAAAGATCATGCGGTCCAGCGGCTGGGTCCGTGCGGCGTCGATCGCACCAAACAGCGCGCGCGCCGACTTTTCCCCCCACCCTTCGCGGTTCTTCAGCTGCTGCAGGCCGGTGCCGTAGCGGTCTTGTAGGGTGAAGATGTCCGCCGGCTCCGCGATCCAGCCATCGGCGTAGAATTGTTCGACCTGCTTGGCGCCCATCCCGTCGATGTCGAAGGCGCCGCGGCTGACGAGGTGCTTCAGCTTTTCGACGGCCTGCGCCGGGCAGATCAGCCCGCCGGTGCAGCGGCGCACGGCGTCGCCGGGCTCGCGCGGGGCGGGGCTGCCACATTCTGGGCAGGTCTGCGGGAAGACGAAAGGCTGCGTGTCCGTCGGACGCTTGCTGAGGTCCACATCGGCCACTTTGGGGATCACGTCACCGGCGCGGTAGACCTGGACAGTATCGCCCACGCGGATGTCCTTGCCGCCGCGAATCTCGCCGCCTTTGGCGTCGCGCCCTGCGATATAGTCTTCGTTATGCAGGGTCGCGTTGGAGACCACGACGCCGCCCACGGTCACGGGTGTCAGCCGCGCAACGGGGCTGAGCGCGCCGGTGCGGCCCACCTGGATGTCGATCCCTTCGAGCGTCGTCCAAGCCAGCTCCGCCGGGAATTTGTGCGCAATCGCCCAGCGCGGCGTGGTCGAGCGGAAGCCCAGCCGGCCTTGCAGCGCGAGGTCGTCGACCTTGTAGACAACCCCGTCGATATCGTAGCCGAGCTGCGCGCGGCCTTCTTCGATCCGGGCGTAGTGGGCGAGCATCTCCTCGGGGCTATGGCAGGTCCGGGTCAGCGGGTTGGTTTGAAAGCCGAGCGCTTTGAGCCGTGCGATGGCGCCGCTTTGGGTGTCCGCGAGGGGCTCCGACAGCACGCCCCAGGCATAAGCGAAAAAGCGCAGCGGGCGCGCGGCGGTGATGCTGGCGTCGAGCTGACGGAGGGAGCCAGCGGCGGCGTTGCGCGGATTGGCGAAGGTCTTGCCGCCCGCCTCCGCCTGCCGGGCGTTGAGCGCTTCGAAATCGCAATGGCTCATGTAGACTTCGCCTCGCACTTCCAGCAGGTCCGGTGCCCCTTCAAGCCGCTCGGGGATGTCGGCGACGGTGCGGGCATTCGCGGTCACGTTCTCGCCCACCCGGCCATCGCCGCGGGTCACCGCGTGGACCAGCGCGCCGCCTTCATAGCGCAGCGCTAGGCTGAGCCCGTCGATCTTCGGCTCGGCGGTGTAGGCGAGCGTCGCATCGGCACCGAGGCCCAGATATTTGCGGATGGAGGTGTCGAACTCGGCCACATCTTCGGCGTCGAATGCGTTGGCCAGCGACAGCATCGGCGCGTCATGCGCGATCTTGGAAAACCCCTCCGCCGGCGCGGCGCCCACTTGGGCAGAGGGGCTATCGTCGCGGATGAGGTCCGGAAAGCGCGCCTCAATTTCAGAGTTCCGGCGTTTGAGCGCGTCGTAATCGGCATCGCTCAGCTTCGGGGCGTCGTCGCGGTGATAGGCGGTGTTCGCGGCGCCCAGCAATTCCGCAAGGCGGGACAGCTCCGCCCGCGCGCCCGCCTCGTCCAAGGCGTCCACGGGACGTTCATCTTGTGCCATCTTGTCTGCCCCCCTCCACACGCTTGATGAGCGATGTAAAATTGCGTGGGGGGCAGGTCCAGTTCATTTCCGTGAGTGGTGGTGCGCGACGCCTCGCGCGGCGGGGCCGGGTCAGGCGCCGACGGCGATTCGATCCTCTCCGTCCGTGCCGACATGTGGCTCGGGATCGCGCAGCACGTAGCCGCGGCCCCAGACGGTTTCGATGTAACTGTGCCCGCCCGTCGCGGTGCTCAGCTTCTTGCGCAGCTTGCAGATAAAGACGTCGATGATCTTCAGCTCCGGCTCGTCCATGCCGCCGTAAAGGTGGTTGAGAAACATCTCTTTGGTCAGGGTCGTGCCTTTGCGCAGGCTCAGGAGCTCCAGCATTTGATATTCTTTGCCGGTCAGGTGGACCGTCTTGCCCTCAACACTCACCGTCTTGGCGTCGAGGTTGACGGAGATGTCGCCGGTGTTGATGACCGATTGCGCGTGCCCTTTGGAGCGGCGGATGATCGCATGGATGCGCGCTACAAGCTCTTCGCGGTGGAACGGCTTGGTCAAATAATCGTCCGCGCCAAAGCCGAACCCTTTAATCTTGTTCTCGGTGTCATCCGCGCCGGACAGGATGAGGATCGGCGTGTCGATCCGTGCCACACGCAGCTGGCGCAGCACCTCGTGTCCGTTCATATCCGGCAGGTCCAGGTCCAGCAGGATCAGGTCGTAATCGTAGAGCTTCGCCAGATCGATCCCTTCCTCCCCCAGATCCGTGGCATAGACGTTCAGGTTTGCGTGGGTCAGCATCAGCTCGATGCTTTTGGAAGTGGTTGGGTCGTCCTCGACGAGCAAAACGCGCATGTGGGTCTCCGGAAATCCGTTTGGGCAATCTGTCTTCCCGTTCAGGGTGAACAAGAAAGGTTAACCGCCCGTTACCGACGAAGACTTTTTTAACACAACAACTCTGGGTTGTCATCCCTCCGTCTCATCGACCCGTCGAAACCTCTGAATTGCCGTTGCTTTCAACGCATCTTCGCCGTGTAGGGACACCGCGCGCACCCATTCCTGAAATTCCTCCGCGCTCAACCCGTACCGCTTTAGCGCTGCATCCTGACCGATCAGTCCGTAAAGCACGCCGCGCACCACGGCCGCCTTGCGCGAGGCGACCCAACGGCGTGTCGCAGGATCGGGCAGGTCGGCCCAGGTCATCGTACTGCCATCGGCCAGGGTCACGGCGCGGGGGCCGTCCACTTTTTTGAGGTACATCACATGCCTCTTTCACTTTCTCGGCTAACTCATGCGACGTCAGGACTTAACGGCACGTGAAGCCGGGCCTTGAGAGTAGTTCGGTTTTTCATATATTTGCGCTTCCGCAGTTCGTGAGATGTTCCATGCCCGATGGCGCCGCGCCTTTGAATTCGCTTGGCTTTGCCAAAGCCCCCGCCGACACCCGCGTGGTCGTCGCGATGTCGGGCGGCGTCGACAGTTCCGTCGTGGCGGCAATGCTGGCCGAGGAAGGCTACGACGTGGTCGGCGTGACGCTGCAGCTGTATGATCACGGCGCGGCACTGGCCAAGAAGGGCGCGTGCTGCGCGGGCCTCGATATCCACGACGCGCGGCGCGTGGCCGAAGAGATGGGCTTTCCCCATTACGTGCTCGACTACGAGAATATCTTCAAAGATGCCGTGATCGACGAATTCGCCGACAGCTATCTGGCGGGCGCGACGCCGGTGCCCTGCATCCGCTGCAATGAGCGGGTGAAATTCCAGGACCTTCTAGCGACCGCACGGGATTTGGACGCCGATTGCATGGCAACGGGGCATTATATTCAGCGCAAACAGGGCGCTGCGGGGCCTGAACTGCACTGCGCCACCGATGCGGCGCGCGATCAAAGCTATTTCCTGTTCTCGACGACGCCCGAACAGCTGGATTACCTGCGTTTTCCCCTGGGCCACCTGCCGTCGAAGGACGCGACCCGGGACCTCGCCGCGCGCTACAACCTGCCGGTGGCGGACAAGCCGGACAGCCAGGACATCTGTTTCGTGCCGGGCGGAGATTACGCCGCGGTGATCCGCAAGCTGCGCCCCGAGGCTGCCGCCCCGGGGGAAATCGTGCACGCCGATGGCCGGGTTCTGGGCCGCCACGACGGGGTGGTGAACTACACGATCGGGCAGCGCCGCGGTCTGGGGATCGGCGGCTTGGACGAGCCGCTTTACGTGGTGAAGCTGGACGCGGACACGCGCCAGGTCGTGGTGGGTCCGCGCGATCTGCTGGCCACGCGCACGGTTCCGGTGCGGGAAATCAACTGGCTGGGCGACGCCCCGCTGGAGAGCCGCGCCGAATGGCCCATCGCGGTTAAGGTCCGGTCCACCCGCCCGCCGACCGACGCGATCCTGCGCCCGATCAGCGCCACCGAAGCGACGGTCGAGCTGACACTGCCCGAAAACGGCGTCAGCCCCGGGCAGGCCTGCGTGTTCTACGACCCCAATGGCTCGCGCATCTTCGGCGGCGGGTGGATCCACCGGGGGTAAGCGGCGGGGCGCGCTGCGGCTTGACGGTTTCGTTGATCATCCGACAGAGGTGCCCGGCGACCAGTCTTAGGGCACGCGCCCACGCCCGACTTCATCCCAGCAATCAGCCCGTTGAAAAGAAAAGGGGGAGGCGCGAGGCCTCCCCTAAGTCTCGCCGTTCAGGCTCCATATGTTAACCGCCCGGTACTTTTCTGCCTGCGGCCTGAACGTCGTCAGGGGCGAGCGCACCCGCCCCGGAAAAGGTGGGAAGGAACAACGTACCGTTCCCAC
>JBCDFL010000024.1:0-25311 GCA_039178165.1 Pseudomonadota bacterium
CAATCCCGGCCACATTGGCGCGCCGATGCCGGGTGTCGTGGCCTCTATCGCCGCGCAAGCGGGCCAGCGGGTCACCGCCGGCGACCTGCTGCTGACCATCGAAGCGATGAAGATGGAGACGGGCATTCACGCCGAACGCGACGCGGTCGTGAAGGCCGTGCACGTCACCGCAGGCGGGCAGATCGACGCCAAGGACCTGCTGGTCGAGCTGGAGTGAAGCTGAGCGCCCTGTCCCTGCTGGTCCCGGACTACGCAGCCGGGATCGCTTTCTATTGCGGGGTGATGGGCTTTACGTTGGTCGAAGACCGCGACGAGGGACGCAAGCGCTGGGTCCGCGTGCAGCCTCCGGGCGGCGGGCCGTCCTTTATCCTAGCCCGCGCGGACGGCACCCAGCAGCAGGCGGCCATCGGCAACCAAGGCGGCGGGCGCGTCTGGCTGTTTCTGGAAACGGACGATTTCGCCGCCGATCACGCCCGCCTTATCGCCGCGGGCATCACCTTCGAAGAGGTCCCGCGCCACGAGCCCTACGGCACCGTCGCGGTCTTCCGTGATCCCTTCGGCAACCGCTGGGACCTCATCGAATACGCCCGCTAGGCGTCATGCCACAGCGAATTGTCCTGCGCCTTGCCGTCGAGCGTGAGCGCCGGCAGCGGCGTTAGCTTTGCCCGCGCCGCTTCTGGCAGGGCGGCGACCAGATCGCCGGACAGGACCGTTGCGGCGCCGTGGGCCTTGGCCGCGGCCTCGATGCGGGCGGTGGTGTTCATCACATCGCCCAACAGGGCGATTTCCTTCTTCCAGGCGCCCATCTCGCCAGCGGCCACCTCGCCCACGTGCAGTGCGATGCGGATCTGCGGGGTATGGCGGTAGCTGCGCTCGTAATGCCCCGCTTGCGCCGCCAACGCCGCGTGCATGGCCCGGGCGCAGTCGAGGCAAGCGGCCTGGCGCACCCCGGCGCCGCGCGGCCAGGTGACGATCACCGCATCCCCGGCATAGCGGTGTACCTGGCCGCGCGCCCTTGCGATGGGCTGGGACAGGTCCGCCGCCACCTCGCGCAGAAAGCTGTGGAATTGCACGGCGCCCAGATCCTCGCCCAGCGCGGTCGAGCCGGCCAGATCGGCGAACATCACAACCCGGTCCTCCAGCCGCGGCACGGCGTAGCGGACCGAGATCAGGGACAGGCTCGCCTCCTGCCCCAGAAAGCGCACGACCTCGACACCAATCGAAAACAGCGCGGCGATGGCGCAGGACAGCGCGAATTGCGCGTCAAAGCCAGGCGACGTCCACGGCCATGGGCCGCCCAGCACCAGCGCAGGCAAAGCCATGCCGAAGAGGATGACCGCGCTGTAGGACAGCCCCCGCAACGCCACGAGGGCAAGGGGCGGCAGCCGCCGGACCGCGCGCAGCGCCCCGTTGGACAGAACGCCCAACTCGACGACGAGGCAACCCGCCGCGATCCCCGCCCCCGTGAGCACGCCGGTGACAATTCCGCGGACCAGCGCCTCCTGGCTTTGGACGATGCCGATCAGACCGCCGATGAGGGCGGAGATCGCCGTGACGATCACGATGATCCGCAAGTTTCGGTTCATGCACGCACTCTACCGCTTCGGGCGGGGCAGGAAAGTCGTGCTTGACGGCGCGGGCCCGGGCGTCCCGTATGCACGGACGCAATTCGGAGCCGGCTCCCTATGTTCGGACGTATCCTTGGCGCGAGCCGCTACCTGATCCTGTTGGCCGTGCTCGGCGCGCTGCTGTCGGGCACGACGCTTCTTGTCTACGGCCTGCTGGAGGCCGGCTTGCTGGTTCAAGCGACCTGGGAGGCGGGCGAGGTCACGCGCAAGGGCGCCAAGGGGCTGGCGCTGGAATTCATCGAAATCGTCGATCTCTTCCTGCTGGGCACGGTGTTCTACATCATCGCACTGGGGCTTTACGAGCTCTTCATCAGCACCAACGTGCCCTTGCCTGACTGGCTGACGATCCGCACGCTGGACGATCTGAAGAACAAGCTGATCGCGGTGGTCGTCGTCGTTCTGGGCGTGCTGTTTCTGGGCCAGGCGGTCAGCTGGGACGGCCAGACCGACCTTCTGGGCTACGGCGCAGCGACGGCGCTGGTGATCGCGGCGCTGACCTGGTTCCTCAAGTCTAAGACGGATGGGCCGCCGAAGGGCTAGGCGTCCGCAAATCTAAAGCGGGACGGCCTGTGCCTGCACGCAGATGCCGACCCAGATCGCCAGGCCCAAGACCCACACCTTGATATTGTCCGCGGCGCCCATCGCCCCCTCCCGTCGTTGCGTGTCTTTGATACGGGCCGCCCAGGTGGTTCCGTCGCGGCAGCACCGACTTTTTCCCGGGCGCGGCACTTTTGCCCTTGCAGCCCGCGCGGCGCATTTGTATCTGGACGTTCACGGATGCGGGCGTAGCTCAGGGGTAGAGCATTACCTTGCCAAGGTAAGGGTCGTGAGTTCGAATCTCATCGCCCGCTCCAAACACTCTCTCAAACAACATGAATTCGTGCCATTGGTGGCCGAACGGTTTGCTTTCAATGTCGGCAGCCATCCGGCCCCTCTCGCGCATCGGCGCGGCCGACACGTTGCCGGGGCGACGCGCGTCTACTGCGCTCCTAGCCGCGCGATGGAGGTGGGCCAGGGGTCGGCGAAGGGGCGGCCGGCTTTCCAATCGGCGATTTCCGCATCGGTGCAAAAGCAGGTCCGGACCGCATCCACAAAGGCGTCGAGGTCGTCCTCGTCCCCGATGATCGTCAGCTGGCAGCGGCGGTCGCCGAGTTCCGCGTGGCTTTCGGACAGTTTGGTGCGCAGGGCCTCTTTCTCCCACCCCGACAGGTTCAGGCTGTCGTCCTCCAGCGCGCTGATCTTCCAGTAATTGACGATCTCCAGCCCCACGTTCCCGCCGGTCTGGTTCCACAGCAGCATCAGCGTGTCCCGCGTTGGGAGCCAGAAAAAGCCCTTGCTGCGGTAGATGCCCAGGCCCAGCGACTGGGTGTAGACGTCGTAGAGCCGCTGAGGATGAAAGGGGCGCGGATCGCGCAGCACGCGGCTGCCGATGCGGTAGCTTTCGGGCTGTGCCAGCGGCGCGCCGGCCCCCTCACCCGCCGTCAGGGTCCGGCCCAGCGCCTGCACCCGCTCGTAATCGTACATCGGCATGTCCAGCACCGCTGCCAAGCTGACATTGCCCCATTGCATGGCCAGCACGTCGGCGCGGGGGTTGAGCGGGTGGACCGCTTCGGCCACCTCTTGCAGCGCCGCGCGCGGGACCTTGTCGGCCTTGCTGAGCAGAAGGCGGCTGGCGAACATCACCTGTTCGGCCAGCAGGTTGGCCACGCCCCGCTTGCTTTGGGCCGCGGCCGCGTCGGCCGCCGTCCGGACAGCGCGCCCGTGATCGAAATCCTGTGCCAGAACGACGGTGTCGACGACCGACAGCACGCCGTGCAGGCGCAGATCGCGCATCTCGCGGATCGCCTGGAGCAAGGGCCAGGGATGGGCGCTGCCCGACGTCTCGATCAGCAGGTGCGTGACCTTCCGGTCCGCCAGGACCTGAGCCACAGCCTCCCGCAAGAAGGGCAGGCCCGCATCGCTGCTGATGCTGACCCCGGGGATGGAGGCGAAATGCGGAGAGCGGCGGGAGATCACCTCGCTGGTGTCGAGGACGGAGCCGTCGACGTCGAGCGTGCTCATCTCGTTCACGATCACGCCCAATGTTACGTGCGGCAGCGTGCGCGCTTGGACCAGCAGGTTTTGTAGGAGCGTGGTTTTCCCCGCGCCGAGAAAGCCGTTCAGGATCGTGGTTGCGACGGGCATGGGCGGGGTCCTGCGCTGGGGCTGCTACCGCCCTCTACCGCCAAATGCGCGCTGCGGAAACATCCAAGGGCGCGGCAATCATTGCGTGTAGGCCGCCACGAGGAAGGCAACCTCCGCCGCCTCCACGTCACCCGGGACAAAGGCGGCCCCCAAAGCACTTGCGTACAGCAGCCGGGCCCGCAGCCGCGCCTGGGCCGGCGAGCACCCGCAGGCCGCCAGAACCGCTTCCAGCGCCTCCGTCCGGTAGCGGTCGACCTCCGCCAAGCGGTGCTGAATGGCCGGATTGGCCTGCGCCCAGGCCCGCACCGCCCGCTCCAGCGCCAGATCGGCCCCCGCCGCGCCGGTGATCAGATGCGCTAGCTGCGCCTTTGGCCCGCCGGCCTGCGGCATGTCCGCCGCGACGTCTTGGGAGAGGGCCAGCCACGCAGCGAAGATGGCGTCGTGGTACGCCTCGATCCCGTCGAAATAGCCGTAAAACGAGCCGCGGGTGACCCGCAGGCGCTTGGCCAGAAGATCGGCCTTGAGCGCGGTAAACCCCTCCGCCCGCAGCGCGTTTAATCCGGCGTCGATCCAGTCGTCTCGGGTCAGTTTTGTCATGGGGCAAGGAATAGACATAAGTGTATTGTTTTTCCATCGCTGCGATTATACATATGTGTATATTCAAGCGGAGAGCGCCATGCCCCTATCTTCCATCGCCTTCACGACCGGCGCGGTCACCTTCGTGCTGATCGGCGCGCTGCACACCTATGTCCACTTCGTCTGGTTGACGGGGGACGCGCTATTTCTTCGGATGGACGCGTTGGGCACCGTCCCGCTTGGCCACATGGACGCTCCGGTTTGGGGGCTGTTTCAGGGCACGTCGATCCTGATGGGTTTCTTCTCCCTCGCCTTTGGGGCGGCCTTGTTGACGCACGCCGCAGACCGGCACGGCAGACCGCAGGTGCGCGCCGCGCTGTGCGGCCTAACGATCCTGCTGCTGGTCGGGATCATGATCGTGGGCGGCCTGCATCTGTCGGCGCTGCAGGTCTATGGCGGAGCGTTTGGGATCATCTGTTTCGGTCTGCCGCTGATCACGAGCCTGCGCGCTATGGGGCAGCCCGGCTGATCAAGGGTCGGGCCGATCGCTCGCGTCCCGCATCATTGCGACCTCATCCAGAAGCCAGGCGCGAAATTGTGCAATCTTGGGCACCTCAGCGCGGTGCGGCGCGATCAGCAGGTGGTAGGCAAAGACTAAGGGCGTGCTGAGACCCGCGGCGAAGGGCCGGACCAGACGGCCCGCCGCCAGGTGGTCCGCGGCCATGTGATCGCCGATCAGAGCCACGCCTTCCCCATCCAGCGCCGCGCGCACCGCCATCTCCTCCCGCGTGAAGCGGGGCCCGGCGAAGGGATCCACACCGTGCGCGCCGGCGGCCAGAAGCCAGGTGCGCCAGGACCCCTCCGCCTCTTTCCAGTCGATGTGCAGCAGCGTGTGGTGGGCCAGATCCTCGGGTCGGCGCAGGCCCGGCGCCCGGTCCAGCAGATCGGGGGTGCAGACGGGCGTGGCGCGCATCGCGAACAGGCGGTCGCTGCGGACGCCCGAATAGCCGCCCGGCCCGTAGCGGATCGCGACATCCGCGTCGCCGCGCGCCACATCGACCAGCCGATCGGTCCCGTCGAGCCGGATCTCCACCTCCGGGCACCGGCGGCGGAACCGGTCGAGCCGCGGCACCAGCCAAAGCGAGCCGAAGCCCGGGCTGACACTGACCGTCAGCAGATTGTCCGATTGCGCGCGCAGGGCCGCAGCCCCATCCGCCAGCCGGTCGAAGCCCTCGGTCACGAGCGGCAGCGCGCGTTCCCCCGCCTCTGTCAGGCGCAGCGCGCGGGTGAGCCGGTGGAAGACGGGCGCGCCAAGCCAATCCTCCAGCGTCTTGATCTGGTGACTGATCGCCCCCGGTGTCACGCCCATCTCCGCCGCGGCCTGGGCAAAACTCAGGTGGCGCGCGGCGACTTCGAACGCGTGCAGTGCACGGAGCGGCGGGAGGGTGCGGCGCATCATTTATGAGAAAATCTCATCTGTTCAGTGAAATCAATTCCTTTGTTCTAAGGGCTTTCCAGCAATAAGCCGCCCTCACCCGCGCAAAGGACCCTACCTTGAGGCACAGCACATCAGAAAACCTCGTCTATCGCACCGGCGTTGTGTTGCTGATCGTCTCGGCCGTCGCCTACAGCGCCGCGGGCATCTTCACCAAGGGCGTGGAGGCCGCAGCCTGGGCCGTGATCTTCTGGCGCGGCGTCTTTGCCGCCCTCGCCACGACCGCCTATGCCGCCCGGTCCGGGGGTCTGCGGGCGGAATTCCTCGGCATGGGCCGGGCCGGCCTGGCCGTGGCGGTCATCGGCGCGGTGGGCACGGCAGCCTTCATCCCCGCCTTCAAGCTGACCAGCGTCGCCAATGTCGCGCTTATCTACGCCGCCGCGCCCTTCCTGGCGGCGGCCCTCGCCTGGCTGACCATCGGGGAGCAGGTGGGCGCGCGCACCGCCTCGGGCGCAGCCGGCGCCTTGGCCGGTGTGGCGATCATCGTGGCCGGCTCTGCAGGCAGTGGATCGCTGCGCGGCGACGCCCTCGCGCTGCTGATGACGGCGGCGATGGCGACGATCATGGTGATCTACCGCGCGCGCCCGGCCACGCCCAGCGCCGGGCCCTCTGTGTTGCAATCGCTGTGCCTGATCCCCTTGGCCCTGGCCTTCAGCGCGCCCTTCGCGGTGCCGGTGGGGGAGGTCGCGATCCTTGCCGCCTTCGGGCTGGTGCACGCCGCGGCCTCCGTCACCCTGGCGGAAGGCGCGAAGCGTGTGCCGTCCGGCCAGACCGCACTGATCGGCGCGCTGGAGACGCCGCTCGCCCCGCTGCTCGCCCTCCTTATCCTGGCCGAATGGCCGCCGCAGGCGACGGTGCTGGGCGGCAGCATCGTCTTTGCCGCGGTGGTCCTGTCGCTGCGCGGCCGAGCCTAGGGCGAACACTCAGAGGCAAGATTGCGTTGGGCGCAGCGCCGCGTGTGCGCTAGGTTCCGCGGCAACTAGGACCTGATCGGAGCGCCGCGATGCCCCAAGCCTCCCCCTTGACCGCCGCCGGATGCGCGCTGGCGCTGCTGCCCGGTCTGGCCTCCGCCACCTGCACGGAGGACGCGATGCTGGTCTTTGACGCTTCAGGCTCCATGGCGGAGATGGGATTCAACGGCCTCGACCGCCCCCGCATTCACGAAGC
This sequence comes from Pseudomonadota bacterium, assembly GCA_039178165.1. Lineage (GTDB taxonomy): Bacteria > Pseudomonadota > Alphaproteobacteria > Rhodobacterales > Rhodobacteraceae > JBCBCP01. The sequence goes on from JBCDFL010000024.1 coordinate 7,051, forward strand.
GCGCGCCGCCCTGCACGACGTCCTGCCCAACGTCACGCCGCTGCGGCGGCTCGGCCTCGTCGTCTACGGCCCCGGCGCAAGCGAGGCGTGCAGCCACGTTCAGCTGCACCTGCCGCCAACGCCCGACGCCGCAGCCCCCATCCTGGCCACGATCGACGGGACGGAGCCCGACGGAAACACCGCCCTGACTGAAGCCGTAAACCGCGCCATCGCCGCGTTCGAGCCGCCCGGCGCGCCCGGCACGGTCGTTGTGGTCACCGACGGTAAAGAGACCTGCGGCGGCGCGACCTGCACCCTCGCTGCCCGCCTGGCTGCCGAGGCGCCTGACCTGACGGTCCACGTGATCGGCTTCCGCGTGCGCGGCACGTTCTTCGGTTGGGAAGGCACCGACACCAACCCCGAGCCGGAACCGGTCGAAAGCGTCGCGCGCTGCCTCGCAGATCAGACCGGCGGGCTCTACCTCGGCACCGAAAGCACTGACCAGCTCATTGCCGCCCTGAACCAAACCTTGGGCTGTCCGATGTTCAGCGCGCTCGTCCCGGGGCGGCGCGACTAGAACGCCTTGAAGGTCATCGTGGTCAGAGAGCGTTCGATCCCGCCGATGTCGTGCAGGTTGTCGTTGATGAAGCGGCCCACGTCCTGGCCTTCGGGGATGTAGAGCTTCATCAGCAGCTCGTATTCGCCGGAGGTCGAATAGAGCTCCGAATGCAGCTCCCGCAGGGCGATCTCTTCGGCGACTTTGTAGGTTGTGCCGGGCCGGCAGCGGATCTGGACGAAAACGCAGGTGGTCATGGGCCTCTCCCTTGGCGCACGCTGTCACGGCCCGCCGCGCAGCACAATGGGGCACCTTCCCCTCTGCCCCGCGCCCGCCTATAAGGCGCGCGGCAGCGGAGGGACCAGATGCGCAACGCCACAATCACACGCACAACCGCCGAGACGGATATCAGCGTCGAGATCGACCTCGACGGCACCGGCGCCTACGACAACCAGACGGGCATCGGCTTTTTCGACCACATGCTGGACCAACTGGCGCGCCACGCGCTGATCGACATACGCGTCCGCTGCGCTGGCGACCTGCACATCGACGACCACCACTCGGTCGAAGATGTCGGCATCGCGCTGGGCCAGGCCCTCACCGCGGCGTTGGGCGATAAGCGCGGGATCAACCGGTACGGCTCGTGCCTCTTGCCGATGGACGACGCGCTGGTGCGCTGCGCGCTGGACCTGTCGGGCCGGCCCTTCCTGGTGTGGAACGTGGCCCTGCCGACGCCCAAGATCGGCACCTTCGATACCGAGCTGGTGCGTGAGTTTTTCCAGGCCTTCAGCACCCATGGCGGCATCACGCTGCACGTGGACATGCTGCACGGCCTCAACAGCCACCACATCGCGGAGGCCGCGTTCAAATCGGTCGCTCGCGCGCTGCGCGTCGCGGTAGAGCCGGACCCGCGCCGGGCGGACGCGATCCCCTCGACCAAGGGCGCGCTGTGAGCCTCACCGCCCTCATCGACTACGACAGCGGCAACCTGCACTCCGCCGCCAAAGCGTTCGAGCGGATGGCCGCGGAGGTCGGCGCCGGCGATGTGGTCGTCACGTCCGATGCGGATGTCGTGGCGCGCGCCGACCGTATCGTGCTGCCCGGCGACGGCGCCTTCCCGGCCTGCATGGAGGCTTTGCGCGCCTCCGGCTGCATTGACGCGCTGGTGGAAGCGGTGGAGCGGCGCGGCGTGCCCTTCCTGGGCATCTGCGTCGGCATGCAGTTGATGGCGCGCGTGGGGCGCGAATATGTTGACACGCCCGGCCTCGGCTGGATTGACGGGGAGGTGCTGCACATCGTGCCCGACGATGCCGGGCTCAAGATTCCGCATATGGGCTGGAACGATCTAATCCTGACCGGCGCACATCCGGTTCTGGACGGGGTACAGACCGGCGATCACGCCTATTTCGTGCATTCCTACCAGATGGCGATGCAGTACACGGCCCAGCGGCTGGCCCATTGCGATTACGGCGGCGACGTCACCGCCATCGTGGCGCGGGGCAATTGTGTCGGCACGCAATTCCACCCGGAAAAGAGCCAGGCAACCGGCCTGCGGCTGATCGCCAACTTCCTGACCTGGCGGCCCTGATCCGGGCGTTGCCACAGAACCTGGCCTTCCAAACAAGGATGCGTGGCTGTCCGTTGGGCCACATCAGCGGCTGTCCGTCACACCGCTCATGCCGCAGAACCCACGCCCCGATCCCTTTTCACTTGGCGAAAAACAACTCCAGGGGGGTCCCGGGGGGCTGGCCCCCCGGATGCCGCTCTAGCGGACTTTCCGCCACGTCTGGCTCTGGCACACCGGGCCCAAGCAACCGCGCACGACCATGCTGCGCCCGGCGGGCCGCATCTCCGCCTGGTAGCTGCGGCCATGGGCCGGCACCCAGGCGCGCCCCGCAAAGCCCGCGCCGCCCGGCACCATGTCCCAAAAGACGCGTTTGCCCACATTCGGCGTGGTGATCTGCCGCCCGCCCGCGTCGAAGGCCGCCGTGATCGTCCCGCACCAGGCCGCGCCGCAGCGTTGCGCGGTGATGTGGGCGGTCTGCCCCTTGCCATCGGGCGGGGTCAGCCACACGCCTTCGGGGGTCGCCGCAAGGGCCGGGCCAGCCAGCGCGCAGGCCGCCGCCAGGGCAAGAGTTCTCAATATCATGGGATCGCACCTTTCGCGAGATGCCAAGCACCGCCGCCACAAAATCGCACGCGCGCGCTGGCTGATCCGCAGATGGGAAGCGCGCGGGCCCGTTCAAGGCCTCCTCAAGATCTCGCCCGGCGCCCCCGCGACTTTCCGCTCAGTTCAGGCGGGTCCAGATCTGTTTGGAGCAGAACAGCCCGCCCGCCACGCAGCCGCGCAACTGCATGCTGTTGCCTGCGACGCTGGCCTTGCCGAGATAGATCTTGTCGTTGGACGGCCGCCAGACCTTGCCCTCGTACCCGCCGCCGCTGGTCGGGGTCATACCGCGGACGATCTGCTTGCCCTTGTTGGGCGAATTGTACTCGCCCTCGGCCGTGAAGGTGCGGGCGATCGTGCCGCAATAGCCCGCGCCGCAGGGCGCGATCTGGACATGGGCGAACGCGCCATCGTCGGGCTGCGTCTTCCAAGTGCCGACAATCGGATCGGCCATCGCCGCGCCGGCGCACAGCATCAGCGCCGCTGCAATCGCATGTTTCATCTGTGGTCTCCTCCCGTTGGTGCCGCGCAGCCTGGCCCGGGCCGCCCGGCGCTGGCAAGGCTGACGTAAGGGACGTTGCGCCGGCGCGCTGACCGTGGCAGGCCCTCCGCAAACGACCGGAGACGCGAAATGATCCTCTACCCTGCCATCGACCTCAAAGACGGCGCTGCCGTGCGCCTCGTCCACGGCGAGATGGACAGCGCGACCATCTTCAACACAGACCCCGCCGCACAGGCCCGCAGCTTTGTGGAGGCGGGCTGCGACTGGCTGCACCTCGTGGACCTCAACGGCGCCTTTGCCGGCCAGCCGGTGAACGGCGCGGCGGTGGAGGCGATCCTGGCCGCCTGCCCCGTCCCGGCGCAGCTTGGGGGGGGCATCCGCGACATGGCCACGATGGAGGCGTGGCTGGACAAGGGTCTCGCCCGCGTGATCCTGGGCACCGTCGCGGTGGAAGACCCAGGCCTGGTGCGCGAGGCGGCGCGCGTCTTCCCCGGCCAAGTCGCTGTGGGCATTGACGCGCGCGGCGGCAAGGTCGCGACCAAAGGTTGGGCGGAGGAGACGGATGTGGACGCCACGGACCTCGCCCGCAGCTTCGAGGATGTCGGCGTTGCGGCAATCATTTACACCGACATCAACCGCGACGGCGCGATGCAGGGCCCGAATGTGGCGGCGACCGCCGCGCTGGCCCGCGCCGTCTCCATCCCCGTGATTGCGTCCGGCGGGGTGTCATCCCTCGCCGATCTGACGGCGCTGAAAGGGACGGGTGTGATTGCCGGCGCTATTTCCGGCCGTGCGCTCTATGACGGCGCCATCGACCTGGCAGAGGCGCTGAGGACGCTGGCGGATGGATAGCGGACGGGTGGTCCAAGCCCTGCAAGTCGGTGCGGTCGCTCTGGGCTTCACCCTGGTCGTCTGGCTGCTGTGCATCGGGCTGGCGCGCCTCTTGCACGCAGGCCCCGCCGCCATGTTGCGCCGCAAGGGGACCATCGTAGCGGCTTGCATGGCTGGCGTTTACGTCTTCTACTCGCTGGTCCTAGCCACCTGTGACGGCAACGCCCTTTTTGGATTTCGCAATTGCAGCGTGGTGAACGAGCCACTGGCCGACCAGGCGCTTCCACTGACCCTGTTCGTGACGGTGGTCGGCCTCGCCTGGCTGGTTCTGGTCGCCCTCTATTCGGTCGTCCAATCCTGGCGGGCGCCAAAAAGGGACTAGGAGCGCTGTGCCCGTCCCGATATAGCGCCCCCATGCTCAAGACCCGCATCATCCCCTGCCTCGACGTCGCGGACGGCCGCGTGGTCAAAGGCGTGAACTTCGTCGACCTGGTCGATGCGGGCGATCCCGTCGACGCGGCCCGCGCCTACGACGCCGCCGGCGCGGACGAGCTGTGTTTCCTGGACATCAACGCCACGCACGAGAACCGCGGCACCATGTTCGACGTCGTGCGGCGCACGGCGGAGGCGTGTTATATCCCGCTGACCGTCGGCGGGGGGGTGCGCACCTCGGACAATGTGCGCGACCTGCTGCTGGCGGGGGCCGACAAGGTGTCGTTCAACTCCGCCGCGGTGGCCGATCCGGACGTTCTGTCCCGCGCCGCCGACCGCTTCGGCAGCCAGTGCATCGTCTGCGCCATCGACGCCAAGACTGTCGCCCCCGGCCGGTGGGAGATTTTCACCCACGGCGGGCGCAAGCCCACGGGCATCGACGCCGTGGCCTTCGCCCGGCAGGCGGCGGCCAAAGGGGCGGGCGAGATACTGCTGACCTCCATGGACCGCGATGGCACCAAACAGGGCTTCAACATCCCGCTGACCCGCGCCATCTCGGACGCGGTGCCGGTGCCGGTCATCGCCTCTGGCGGGGTCGGCACGCTCGACCATCTGGTCGAAGGCGTGCGCGACGGTGGGGCGAGCGCGGTCCTGGCCGCCTCGATCTTCCACTTCGGCACCTACACCATCGCCGAGGCGAAGGCGCATATGCACGGCGCCGGCATCCCGATGAGGCTCGCATGACCTTGGACGATCTCGCCGCAATCATCGCCGCCCGGCGCGGCGCGGCCCCCGAAAACTCTTGGACGGCCAAGCTGCTGTCCCAGGGACCGGCCAAATGCGCGGAGAAATTCGGCGAGGAGGCTGTTGAGGCGATCATCGAAGCCGCCCGCGGCGACAGCCCTGCCCTCACCCGCGAGGCCGCGGACGTCCTGTTTCACCTTTTGGTGATGCTGGAGGCGTCGGACGTGCCCCTAAGCGATGTGATGGCCGAGCTTGCCCGCCGCCAGGGCCAATCGGGCTTGGCGGAGAAGGCCTCGCGCACCGCCGAGTGAGGCGCGCATAGCAAGCGAACTCGTGCGTCAGGACGCAATCGGAGGCCGCCGGTTCGCCTCAAAGGTCCCCGATTAGCCAGATATTGATGGCGCCAGCGTGGAGCCTGGACCGCTCCTCCGCGTGGCCCCCTCTCAGAGTTTGGACGAAATGATACCGGTTGCGAAACCGCCTTTGCGCAGCTCGCCGAACAGGCGCTGGTATTCGATCTTGGGGCACCGGTCCTGAATGACCGTCACGCCGCGCGCCTCCGCCCGAGCGGCGGCGGCGTCATGGGTGACACCGATCTGCATCCAGATCGTGCGCAGGCCCGGCAGGCAGGCCAGCGCCTGATCGACGATCTCCGGCACCGCCTCGGGGCGGCGGAAAATGTCGACCATGTCGGCCTCCGGCACCTCATCGAGGGCCGCGGCAACCGGCACGCCGTAAAGGTCCTGACCCGCGGCGACCGGGTTGACGCCCACGACACGGTAGCCGCGTAAGCTCAGATAGCGGGCGACGTAGTTGGACGGGCGCACGGGATTGAGCGACACGCCAACCATCGCAATGGTGCGGGTTCTGGTCAGGACGTCGCGCAGAAGGGCATCGAGATAGTGCATGTCCCAGCCTTGCCAAAAAAAGCGCCCCGAAGTCAAAGACAGGGGCGCAAGGTGCGGAACGAGGGACAGTAAATCGCCGCACAGCGTTCCAGACCAGCGGCGTATGACTTACAGATATGATCTGCGGCGTCGTTTGTTAGAGGGTGCGCACAGAAGTGTGAACGGAGTGTAAAGGTCCGCGCCGAAGAGGGCGAAGATCAGTCGAAAATATCTTCGACCAGGTCAAAAACATCCTCGAACGCGTCTTTCAGGCGCCAGCCGCGCTTCTTCTTGCTCTTTTTCGTCTTCTTGGCCTTGGGTGAGGCGGCGGCTTTGGCCGGGCTGGGCCGAACAAGCTCCCGGTCGCCGGTACGATCCAACGGCAGGCGCTTGAGATTGTGGAGGGGCGCGCCACAGCTGGAACAGCTGAGTTCGTGCCGCGCGCGGTCGAGGACCAGCGCCGCGCGGGCGCCGCAATAGCAGCACGTCGTGATCTTGGTGGGATAGCCCATCGGTGCCCCTTCATCGCCCCTTTGACGCATATAGGGCGATGGCGGCGGCATTTGAGACGTTGAGCGAGCCGAACGCACCCGCGGCATCGATTCGGACCAGCGCATCGACCGTCGCCTTCGTCTTTTCGCGCAGGCCGGGGCCTTCGGCGCCAAGCACCAGCGCCACGGGGGCGTTTTCATGACCCGCGACCGCCGCCTCGACGGTCTGGGTCGCCGTCCCGTCGAGGCCCAGGACCAGATAGCCCATCGCCTGCAGCGCCTGGATCGTGTCGGCGAGGTTGCGCACGCGCAGATAGGGCTGGCGTTCCAGCGCGCCGGAGGCCGTCTTGGCCAGGGCGCCCGTCTCCGGCGCGCCGTGATGACGGGTGCCGATCACCGCAGAGGCGCCAAGCACCTCGGCCGAGCGGAGGATCGCGCCGACATTGTGCGGGTCCGTCACCCGGTCGAGCAGGATGAGGCGCGGCGCGGCGGGCCCGATGGCGACATCCTCCAGCCGGCCCCAGTGGAGCGGACGCACCTCGAGCGCGGCGCCCTGGTGGACCGAGCCTGGATCGATGGGCACGTCGAATTTGCGCGCGTCGACCACGTCGGGGGTGATCCCGGCGGCGTCTATGGCGTCCTGAAGCTTGGCCTGAGCGTTCAGCGTGACGACGAGGCGCCGCTTGTCCCGGCTTGGGTTCATCAGCGCATCGCGCACCGCGTGCAGGCCGAAAAGCCACAGGGTTTCGGCCGCCTCACTGCGCTTGGCGCGCTCCTTTTCGACGACCCATTTGGGCTTTTTCATCGGCGGCTCCTTCGTCGCGCGGGCGGGCCGATTTCGCACTTGACCCGCCCCGGGGCGAGCGATATCCCGCCGCTCACGTCGTAGTGGCGCAGTGGGCGACAGGCCGCAAGGTGTGGCAGGGGACTGTAACTCCCTCGCGGAGACGCACGCCTGGTTCGATTCCAGGGTCGCCCACCATTCTCCGAAGCACCCAAGTGTTTTCCGCACATCAGCCGGAAACGCGACGGGCTCCCAGGCTTAGCCGTAGACGAGCCAGGCCCAGAGCATCGCGACGTAGCAGAATTGGTGCAGCATCTGGTCAAAGCCCATTGCGCGCCAGAAGCCGCCATCGGCCGGGGTGTGGCCCGCGCGGTCGGACCAGGCGCCTTTGCCCCAGTCGATATGGTAATGCAGCACCCATTCCAGCAGCACGATCACGGCCAGCGCCAGCCAGGCAGTGCCTATCACCGCAAGCACAATCACCGAGCCGATCAGATGCTCGCTCACGTGCAGTGCGCGCCCGACATGCAGGTAGGCGCCGCGGTTCTTCAGCATGATCGGCGTCTGCAGATAAAAATCTGCCACGCAATGCTTGATCTGGAGCAGGACCAGCAGCATCAGCGCCGCGCTTAGGCTTTGTTCCAATGGGCCCCCGTCCTTCCCACGTCGTCACCGCTAGCTTAGGCACGCGGCGGGCGGGGCGCAAATCTTTCGCTGGGGCATGCTTAAGTCATTGCCGCGGCTGAGCGCCGCGCGGTATCGTACGGGCCGGGACCAAAGGGGGCGGCAGACGTGGACCGCACGATTTTCGGCTTCATCTGGAAGCACTCCAAGCGCGATCAATTGATCCTTCTGGCGGTGACGCTGACCCTCTTTCCGCTGCTCTACCTCACGCTTGAACTGCCCAAGCGGATCATCAACGACGCGATCGCGGCGCCTGTCCCGGTCATCGACGTCTACGGCTACCAGATCCCGCAGATCCAATTCCTGTTTCTGCTGTGCGGGATGTTTCTGCTGGCGGTGATCGGCCACGGGCTGATGAAGATGCGGATCAACACGATGAAGGGGGTGCTGGCCGAGCGGCTTTTGCGCCGCTTCCGCTATAGCCTGATCGCGCGCATCCTGCGCTTCCCCGCGCCGTATTTCGAGCGGACGAGCCAGGGCGAGCTGGTGTCGATGGTCACGTCCGAGTCCGAGCCGATGGGCGGGCTGATGGGCGACGCCGTGGCCCAGCCGGTGCTGCAAGCGGGGCAGATGCTGACCATTCTGGGCTTTCTCTTTGCGCAAAGCTGGGCTTTTGGCCTGGCGGCCTGCGCGCTGATCCCGCTGCAGGCCTGGCTGATCCCCAAACTGCAACGCCAGATCAACAAGCTGAACAAGAAGCGAGCGCTGCAGGTCCGCGCTCTGGCGGGCGAGATCGGCGAAAGCGCCGCTGGCGCCGCCACCCTGCGCGTGTCGGGCGGCTGGCCCTTCCGGCTGGCGATGATCACCGACCGGCTGGGGCGGCTCTTCGCCATCCGGTTCGAGATCTACCAGAAGAAATTCTTCATGAAGTTCATCAACAACTTCATCACCCAGCTGACGCCCTTCTTCTTCTACGCCTTCGGCGGATATCTGGTGATCCTGGGGCAGGTGTCCCTGGGCGCGCTGGTCGCGGCGCTGGCGGCCTACAAGGATCTCTCCAGCCCGTGGAAAGAGCTTCTGGCCTATTACAACCAATCCCAGGACATGCAGCTGCGGTGGGAGACGATCACCGAGCGTTTCGTGCCCGCAGGTATGATCGACGACGCGCAGTTTCAGGGCCGGGCGCCCGAGGACGCGGCGCTGGACGGCGATATCGTTCTGGACGGCGTGACCGTCCGCAACCCCGATGGCAACGCGGTGCTGGAAGATTTGGACATGCACCTGGGCGCCGGCGCGCTGATCGGCATCGCCGCGCCCGCCGAAGAGGACCGGCAGGCCCTCGCCGCGCTGCTGACCCGCGAAGTGCTGCCGAGCGCGGGCACCGTGGCCATCGGGGGCACGCGCCTGACCGCGCTGCATCAGGGCACCATTGCGGGCCGGATCGGGCACGCGACCTCGCGCCCGGTGCTGTTTCTGGGCACGGTGGCGGACAACATCCTGCTGCCGCTCAAGTCACAGCCGCGGGGGGACGCGGCCGATGCCGCATTCGCGGCGGAGGCGGCGCGGGCCGGCAACAGCCACGACATGCTGACCGCGCCGTGGGTCGACTATTCCCGCGCGGGCGTCACCGACGATGCGACGATGGCGGGCTGGGGCCTGCAGTTGATCGACACGATGGGCGTCGGCCCCGCCCTGTTCCGCCGCGCGCTGGACCAACGGCTGGACGGCAGCGCCCATCCCCGGCTCAGCGAAAAGCTGGTCGCGCTGCGCCCCGTCCTGCGCCAGGCCATCGCGCAGGCGGGGCTGGCCGAGCACGCGATCTATTTCAAGTGGACGAAATATAACCCGGCCCTGCCGGTCGCCGAAAACCTCCTTTTCGCCACGGCGCGCCAGCCGATCACGCCCGATCTGATCGCGGGGCAAACAGCGTTTCTGGAGGCGTTGCGCGATCTCGGCCTCGACCAGGACCTGATGGCGCTGACGCGGGATGTGGTGGACCTGTTGCGCCAGATCTTCGGCCTCGACGGGACGGACCACCCGCTGTTTCGCAAGCTCAGCCTTGATGCGCAGACCTTTGAGCGGGCGGTGGACGTGATCGCGGCGCAGCGCGATGGCGCCGCGCTGAACGCTGCCGACACGGCCCTTTTGCTGACCGTGCCGTTCCTGATCACCGCCGAGCAGATCGGCCCGGGCTTTCCGGACGGCATCATGACCCGCGTGCTGGAGATGCGCCACAGCCACGCGCAGCGCCTGCGCGAGACGTTGGGCGACCTCTTTGCCCCGATCGAGGACGGCACCATCGTCGAGGGGATGACGGTGCTGGAGAACGCGATGTTCGGCAAGATTTCCGACAATGCGGGCAGCAAGGGGGACGAGCTGCGCTCCATCGTGGCGGGCGCAATGATGGAGCAGGGCCTGGACCGGCATGTCCTTGCCCTGGTTTTCGAGATGCCGGTCGCCATCGGCGGCCAGGGCCTGCCGACCCTCTTTGCCGAGCCGATGGCCATCGCGCGGGCGGCGGTGAAGCGCCCCGATATATTGATCCTGGAGGACGCGCTGGCCTCCTACGACGCGGCAGCGCGGGAGACGCTTTACGCCAACCTGCACGAGATCTTGCCGGGCACGACGATCATCGTGATCGCCCCGTCCTTCGAGGATACCGGCGCCTTTGCCCAGGTGATCGAGGTTCAGGGCGGGCGCATCGTCGGCACCACCGCCGCCGCAGGAGCAGGCCAGGACAGTGCCGCCTCCGCGGACCTCGCGCGCAAGGTCGCCGCGCTGGAGGCGACGAGCCTCTTCTCCGAGGTCAGCCGCAAGCAGCTGCGCCTTCTGGCCTTCGGCGCGCGCTGGTACGAGGCCCAGGACGGCGCCTACGTCTTTCACAAAAACGACCCGCCCGACGATGGCGCCTATCTGATCCAGGAGGGTGAGGCCGATCTGCTGCTGCCCGAGGACGGAGAGGATAAGCTGATCGCCACGGTCGGCCCCGGCGCCCTGGTGGGCGAGCTGGGGCTGATCCGCGCCGACGCCCGCGCGCTCGACATGCGCGCGAAGGGCGATCTGCGCTGCCTGCGCCTGGGGACGGAGGAGTTTTTGGCGGTGGTGGAGAACGACGCCTCCACCGCGTTCAAGCTGCTCCAAGTGGTCGCGGGTTACGTGAACACGTAGAGCCGCGGTGGGTTGAAAACCCACCCTACGAGCGGCGCTATTGTAGGGTGGGGTTACACCCCACCACTACCGATGTAGAAGCTCAGCCCGGGCAGGCCGCGCGGGCGGCGTGGAACACGCAGACCGCAGGGGGGCGGCCTGCGTGTAGGCCTCTTTACGGAGGCCTACGGGCTAAGCACAAAAGGCGCCTAGGCTTTCCAAGAACCTTAAATCTGAATTCGTAGGGTGGGTTTGCAACCCACCACTAACGGCAACGCTTAGCCCCGAACCGACTGCGTGCGTGGCGTGGAACACGCCAACGGCGGGGGTACCCTCTCGCGCACCTACGATGCGCTGCCGGGCAACGCGCGCCGCTTCGCGGCACGCTTGGGCAGGCGTGTATGCATCCTGCGGATGTCTAGGGGCTGAGCAAATCGACATGCGCTGACTTGACGTGATGCCAACGCTTCAGCCCAATGTAGGGTGCGCATTCATTGCGCACCGCCGCGACCGTACAGGCCCGCGCCGCGACGCGCATGAAACACTGCGCGTTCACATCCGATCCCAACCTCGTGAGCGCTCCCCCACATCCTTGCCGGAAAATCGTGATTACATCTCCATTTGCGCTTGCTGCGGCTGCGGTTAGGCTGCTCGCAGGACGCCACAACACGGAGCGCCCCTTGGATTTCGCCGCCCTCCTTCTGACCCTCATGGAGATCTGGCTCTGGACCGGCGCCGCCGTGGCGCTGGTCTTTCTGACCTGGGGGATCGACCGGATCGACCCGGACGCCCGCGGCGCCTACGTCTTTCGCCCGCTGATGGTGCCGGCGATCCTCATGCTTTGGCCGCTGGTCCTGTGGCGCTGGGCCCGGCTGGAGGCAAAGGCGGGCACCTTTATGGCCCGCTACCGGCCGCTCCGCCGCGCGCACCCCGCCGCCGCCGTCCTGCTGTGCGCGGCCATGGCACTGCTGCTGAGCATGGGCCTGAGCGCCCGGCAGGACTGGCCAGCCGGTATCGCCCCCGTCCAGATCAGCGAGGCGGGCGAATGAGCGTCAAATATGTCCCCGTTCAGTGGAACCCTAACAAATGGCTCTACAACGCGGCCATGTTGGGCGGCGTGACGGCCTTCTTGTGGATCTTCCTCTACATCACGCCCGAAGCGCTGAGCCACGAGCGGCCGATCAACCCGCAGATCCACAATGCACGCGCCTTCGGGGCCTGCGCTTTCGTGATGCTGACGGTGATCCTGTGCATCGGCCCCCTGGCCCGGCTCGATGCGCGCTTCCTGCCGCTGCTCTACAACCGCCGGCATTTCGGGGTGATGACCTGCTTCGTCGCGCTCACCCATGTGGGCTTCATCCTGGGCTGGTACTTCGCCTTCTCGTCCCAAGGCGGCCTCTATGGCCTCCTCACAGCCAATACCAGCTATGGCCAGGTCGCGGGTTTTCCGTTCGAGGCGTTCGGCATCCTCGCCCTTCTGTGCCTGATGACCCTCGCGGCGACGTCCCATGATTTCTGGTTGAAGTTCCTGACCCCGCCGGTTTGGAAGGGCCTGCATTACCTGATCTACCCGGCCTATGCCGCGCTGATCGGGCACCTGGCCCTCGGCATTCTGCAGGATCAGCAGAACCATGTGCTCACCGCACTCGTGATCGCATCGGCGGCGGCTGTGGGCGGGCTTCACCTGATCGCCGCGCTGAAGGCCCCGCGCATGCCGCGCCTGGCGGGCGAGTGGGTCGCCGTGGGCCGCACCAGCGAGTTCACCGAAGGGCGCGCGCGCATCACGCTTCTGCCCTCCGGCGACCGGGTCGCTACGTTCCTGATGGACGGCACGCTCAGCGCCATCGCCAATGCCTGCGCCCACCAAAACGGCCCGCTGGGCGAGGGGCGCATCCTCGACTGCCTGGTCACCTGCCCCTGGCACGGCTTTCAATACGACGTGCGCAACGGGCGCTCCCCCGCGCCCTTCACCGAACGGGTGCCGACCTACAATCTGCGCCGGACCGGGGACCTGATCGAGGTGCAGACCGCGCCCAACCCGCCCGGCACGCCTACCACACCGGTGCCCGTGACATGAGCGGTACGCCCTTCTTCGTCGGCTATCTGCCCGCCCCCGGCCCGCTGCGCCGCTTTCTGATCGGCGCGGCGCTGATGCTGGTCGCCGGGCTGGCCGGCGCTGGATATTTGATGGGCGCGGCGCAGGACGACCCGGGCAATGCCGCGCTGCGCTTCGACTACGGCCGCCAGACCGTGCAGGGCGCCGTAGAGCCTGGCCCCTACCCCATCTTCCATGTCACTCAGGGCAACGACCGCATCGCCGCGGGCAGCAGTTTTGTGATGTCGGCGGGCGGCAAATCGGGCGTCGCGGGCCGCGCCAACCCGCTGGCGGGCACGCTGGCCCAAGCCTCCGGCGTGATGCTGGAGCGGGGCGATCTGTTCATGCTGCAGGTCCGCGGGGGCCGCGCGGGCCTGCAAAGCGTGGAGGGGGCCGCGCCAGACGTTCCAGCCCCGCAGCCGATGGGCACCTGGCGCCTGACGGGCGAGATTTGCGACGGTAAATGCTTGGCCGGCGCGATGCGCCCGGGCCGCGGGCTGGCCCACAAGGCCTGCGCGAACCTGTGCATTCTCGGCGCGGTGCCGCCGATCTTCGTCTCCACCCAGCCCGTCGGCGGGGAACAGTTCATGCTGGTCACCGGGCCAGACGGCGGCGCGCTGCCCGCGGCGGCCTATGACGCGGTCGGCGAATATGTCTCGGTCACCGGGACGCTGGCGATGCACGGCACGACGCCGGTCTTCGCCATCGATCCGGCCACCATCGCGCGGCTGGACTGATGCGGCGCGTCCTCGCCCTGCTCCTCGTCGCGCTGCTGGGTGCCGGGCTGCTCTACATCTCCCGCTATTGGCCCGTGCGGCTGTGGGATCGGCCGGGCCTCTTCGGCTTGCGTGAGCTGCCACCCCAAGGCGGGCTGCTGCGCGGTTGGCTGCGCGGGACGCCGCTGGCGCCGTTCGAGCTGCTGATTTGGGCGCTCATGGTCTTTGGCGTGCTGAGCGTCGCGCAATGGCTGGTCAGCCGCCGCGGTGACTAGGGCAGCAGCACGGCGTTGCGCGGCCAGGCGGCCTCATCCGTGCTGAGATCGTCATAGGTCACCCGGACGGACACGTCCGTGATCGCGCCGGGCGGATAGGTCGCGTAGGGCAGCGCGCCGGCCGGCAAAGCGTTCGGCGCGGCCGTTTCCGTCAAGCAGGGCGGCATCGGCCAAACCTGGAACGGCCCGCCATTGATCGCCACCTCCATCTGCGCGAGCCCGCAGCGCCAGGACCACAGGTGCGTCACGTAGAGGTAGTCTTTGCCATCGTAGAGCCGCACGACCACCCAATTGGCCTTTGTCGCGCTCAGGATCGGGCGCACCTCGGTCGCGGTGGTGAATTTCCCGGTGGGGGTCTGCGCCTCGGCCTGAAGGGTCGGGGCGGCCGCGGCGGCGGGTGCTGCGACGGCGTCCGTGTCGGCGGCAGGTGATCCCTGGCCCAGCGCGATCAGCGCGACGATGATGTCAAACATCCCTTAATTCCTTTGCGTTAAATCTGCTTTCACAGCGCGGCGGGCCGCGCGTATAGTCGCGCCAAAACAAAATCGGCAGGCACGTTATGGCACGCAAAACGCCGCAGGACTACAACATCGCGATCGTCGGCCAGCACGGGCGACTGGGATACGAGGCGCTGCTCTTCGCCGCCTCGCTGCGCCACCACAGCCCTGGCTTCAACGGCCGGCTTTTGGTGGCAGAGCCGCAGCTGGGACCCCTGTGGGACAAAGACCCGCGCATGGAAGAGCCGGTGCGGCTGATGCTGGAAAGCCTGGGGGCCGAAATCGTGCCCTTCCAAAACGTCCATTTCGGCGCGGCCTACCCCTATGGCAACAAGATCGAGATGCTGAGCGCCCTGCCCAAAGGCGCGCCGTTCGTCTTCTTCGACACCGACACGCTGATCACCGGGGATTTGGGCCGCGTGCCGTTCGATTTCGACGTGCCCAGCGCGTCACGCCGGGTCACCGGCACCTGGCCTAAGCCGGAGCTTTACGGACCCGGTTACGCTGGGATCTGGCAATCGCTCTACGAGATGTTCGGGCTGGATTTCGACAGCTCGCTCGATCTGAGCGAGCCGGACGAGTATTGGGCGCGGTATCTCTATTTCAACGCGGGATACTTTTACTACCGCTGCCCGCATGTCTTCGGCGCACGCTTTCTGGACTACGCGCTGCGGATCAAGGCGGACCCGCCCGAAGCGCTTGTCTGTCAGGAGCTCGACCCCTGGCTGGATCAGGTCGCCCTGCCGCTGGTCATTCACAGCCTCGGCGGGCGGCGCGACGCCCTGCCCGAAGGCCTGCTGGACGGCAGCGTGACCTGCCATTACCGCGTTCTGCCGCTGCTCTACGCCCGCGAGGCGCAGCATGTCATCGACACGCTGGAGACGGTGGCGGCGCCCAACAAGCTCAAGCGCGTGCTCAAAGGCTCAGAGCCGATCAAGCGCATGATCTACCAGGGCCGTGGCCACAAGGTGCGCGCCCTCTTCGACCAGGACGCCCTGCCCCGGCGCGAACAGGCGATCCGCAACCGGATCAAATCCGAAGGCTTCTGGATGCGCTGACGCCTGGTACAGGACTGGATCAGGCGTTGACACAAATCCGGGCTTTTGCCCGGGCGTTTGATAGATCAACAATCCGGAGAAGCGATGCACTCATCAAGGGGAGGGTGCCGCGCATGCGGTTCCAGGCTTTGGCCACGTTCTTCGACCGGCACGCCGACACGTTCCTGAAAGGGGACCTCGACGTGGTGGCAGCCCAATTCATCACGCCCATCCCGGTCTATGCCGGCGAAGACCTACTGGTCCTGCCGGACGCCGCGGCGCTGCGGCGGGCCCTGGCCACCTTTCGCTGGGCGCTGGTGGCAGACGGCATCACGCAGATGACCAGCCAGATCGACGCCGTCGAGCTGCCCCACGATGGGGTCCAGCAAATCTGGCTCAGCTGGCACTACGCCGGTGATACCGGCCTCGTGCGGCGCAAGGACCGGGTGACCTACGTCGTGCGGGGCGCCGCGGACGGCGACGCCGCGCGGATCGAGATGATCCACTTCACCCAGCTGGCCTATCCGGAAATCGTGCACCGCTTTGCCCTCGCGAAGTGACGTGGGGTCGGTGTCGATTCCGTCGGCGCTGCGTCGCTTTTGCATTACGTTGACGTAAACGTAAGGTTAAACCGGGCGCGCGCGCGCAGCGCTCTACCCTAAGATGTAAATAGTGAAAGGACATCCCATGCGGTTTCCGGCCGCGACCGAGCTGTTGAATACGATGGCGGATCAATTGATGGCGGGCGATATCCGCGCTGTCGCGGATCGCTTCGTGACGCCGACCCCGGTCTATTTCGACGACGATTTGATGGTGGTGCGCACGCCGGAGATGGCGCGGGCCCAATTATCCACCTTTCGCGGTGCACTTCTGTCGCGGGGTGTCACGCGCCTGCGGGCGGAAGTGACGGCCCTGTCCCTGCCCATCGGGCCGTTGCGGCGGGCTTGGGTGACCTGGCGCTACCAGGGCCCGTCGGGCACGCCCCGCGGGCAGGCGCGCACCCATTATGTGGTGCGGTGCAACGGCCAGCCGGACGCCGTGCAGCTGGAGATGGTGCAATATACCGAGATTGCGTTTCCGACTTATGTCGCAGGGCTGCCCCTGGCCCGCTGAGGTTGCGGCCCGCGGGGCCATGCCCTACCCATGGCGCAACTTCGGATAAGGGAACATGACCATGACCGACGGCCCCACCTACGGCTTCGACACCTTGCAAATCCACGCCGGCGCACGGCCCGACCCGGCCACGGGCGCGCGGCAAACACCGATCTACCAATCGACGGCCTATGTCTTCCGCGATGCGGATCACGCCGCAGCGCTGTTCAATCTGCAAGAGGTCGGTTTCATCTACTCGCGCCTGACCAATCCTACAGTCGCGGTGCTGCAGGAACGCATCGCGACGCTGGAGGGCGGCGTCGGCGCGGTCTGCTGCTCGTCGGGGCACGCGGCGCAGATCATGGCGCTCTTCCCGCTGATGGCGCCGGGGCTGAACATCGTCGTCTCCACCCGGCTTTACGGCGGGACGGTCACGCAGTTCAGCCAAACGATCAAACGCTTCGGCTGGGAAGCCAAATTCGTCGATTTCGACGATCTGGACGCGGTCGAGGCCGCCTGTGACGAAAACACCCGCGCGGTCTTCTGCGAAGCTATCGCGAACCCGGGCGGCTACATCACCGACCTCGACGCGATCTCCGCGATCGCAGACAAGGTCGGCGTGCCGCTGGTGGTCGATAACACCTCCGCCACGCCGTATCTGTGCCGGCCCATCGAACACGGGGCGACATTGGTCGTGCACTCCACCACCAAATACCTGACCGGCAACGGTACCGTCACCGGCGGCTGCGTCGTGGACAGCGGCACGTTCGACTGGTCCGCGTCGGACAAATTCCCGTCGCTCAGCGCGCCCGAGCCCGCCTACCACGGCCTCAAGTTCCACGAGACGTTCGGCGCGCTCGCCTTCACCTTCCATGGGATCGCCGTGGGCCTGCGCGATCTGGGCATGACGATGAACCCGCAAGCCGCGCACTACACGCTGATGGGGATCGAGACGCTGTCCCTGCGGATGGAGCGGCACGTGGAGAACGCGATGAAGATCGCCGCCTGGCTGGAGCAGGACGACCGCGTCGACTACGTGACCTATGCGGGCCTACCATCCTCGCCCTACAACAAGCGCGTGGCGCAGATCTGCCCCCGCGGCGCCGGCGGCCTTTTCACCTTTGCGGTAAAGGGCGGCTACGACGCTTGCGTCAAGTTGGTGAACGCGCTGGAGATTTTCAGCCACGTGGCCAACCTTGGGGATGCCCGCTCCCTCATCATCCATTCGGCCTCCACCACGCACCGCCAGCTCACGGCGGAGCAGCAGCGCGCGGCGGGCGCGGCGCCGGAGGTTGTGCGCGTCTCCATCGGGATCGAGAATGCGGACGATTTGATCGCCGACCTCGACCAGGCGCTGAGCAAGGCGGCAGCCTAAGCCCATCGGTAGCGGGGGGCCGCCCCCGCG
>JBCDFL010000025.1:0-24669 GCA_039178165.1 Pseudomonadota bacterium
AGGAGGGTCAGTGTGTGCTCCGGGCGGGGCAGGGCGGCGATCTGCGCCGCGGGCAGCATCTGGCCTGTGACGGAGGTGACCAGTGGCGCCGCGATCAGGGCCAGATCGCCGTCGATCCGTTCGGCCCACGCCTCGGGATCGAGCGCGTCCTGCGCGGGCAGGATGTCCAGCACCACGCCCGTCCGGCGCGCCAGGTCTTCGGCAAAGCGCAGGTGGGCGCCCCATTCCCAATCACACAGCAGCACCCGCGCGCCGGGCCGGGCGAGGCATGTCAGCACGTGGGTCCAGATCTGAGTGGTGGTGAAGGCAAAGCCCACATCCGCGTCTGCCCCCGCCATCACCTCGGCGGCATCCTTTTGCGCTTGGGCGAGCTCTGGCGCGACGTCTGCCGCGGCGCGCGCCTCGCCCAGCTCCGCCTCGCGGGCCAGATGGGCGGCCATGCGGTGCAGGGTGCGTGCCCGGGGTAGGCCATGCGAACAGGTGTTGAGGTACATCATTGCGCGGCCCCCACGAATTCGCCCGTGATGCGGAAGCTGATCCTGTCCCCGACGCTGGGCGCAGCGCCGCTCCCGGGCAGGTGGGCCGTCAGGCCAAAGCGGGACCGCTCGAAGCTGCCCGTCGCGCTGAAGCCCAGGCGCGGGGCGGGCCCGTCCAGGGCGGCGCCGTGAAAGTGGATATAGAGAACCAGCGGCGCGTCCACGCCCAGCATCCGCATCGTGCCCGCCATCCGCGCGTGGCGCGGGCCGGTCCGGTCGAAAGTGCCGCCGGTGAAGGTGATGGCCGGAAAGCGCACCGCGTCCAGCCAACCGGGCCCGAGGATCTGCGCCACAAACCCCTCCGGCGGGCTGGGCAGGTCCAGCGAGCCTGCCGCGATACGCGCCACCAGCACGGTATCTCCCGGCCTGTCGGTCCCAAAATCGAGGCTCGCCTCCACCCCATCGAAGCCGAAGACATAGGGTGCGATTCCCAGATGGCTGACATGGGCCGTCACGCTGGAATGCGCGGCGTCCAGCGTCAGTGTCTGGTAGGGGATGTTGGGCAGCGGATCGGCAGCGGCGGCGGGCGCCGCGAGCGTGGCGAGGGACAAAAAGATGCGGCGCATGGGCTGCGGCCTCCGGTCTGCGGATGGCGCCAGCCTAGCGCGCGGCGGGGTGCAGTCCCAGACATGTCCTGGTAAGGCGCCGTTATGACACAGACACCGCCGCGTCTGGTCACGCTGGTCCTGCTGACCGCGCTGACCGTCCTGACGCTCAACATGTTCCTTCCTGCCTTGCCCGCGATGCGCGCCGCCTTCGGCGTCAGCGAGGCGGTGATGGGGCGCGCGATCTCGTATTACATGGCGGCAGCGGCCGTCTTGCAGCTGATCCTGGGGCCGCTGTCGGACCGGCTGGGGCGGCGGCGGGTGATCCTGGGGCTGCTGTGCGTCTATGTCGTCGCCTCCGCCCTGTGCCTCATGGCGCAGGACATCCAGGTCTTTCTGGCCGCGCGCACGGCGCAGGCGGTGGCGGTTGGGGGCGGGGTCCTGTCCTCTGCCGTGGTGCGGGACATGTATGACGGGCGGCAGGCGGCGGCGAAGCTGTCCCTGATCGCGTCCGCCATGGCCATCGCCCCGATGCTGGCGCCGATGGTCGGCGGCGTGCTGGACGCGGCGCTGGGCTGGCGCGCGGTCTTCGTGGCCTATGCCGCGCTGGGCGCCGCGCTGCTGGTCTGGTGCTGGTGGGATTTGGGAGAGACTCATCACGCCGGCCCCGGCAACCGGCTGGAGGTCGGCGCCCTGCTGCGCGCGCGGCTCTTCTGGGCCTATCTGGGGGTGCAGGCGCTGGGCGTCGGCGTCTTCTACGTCTTCCTGACGGGCGCGCCCTTCGTGGCGGCGGATGTCTTCGGCCTGGGGTCCGTGCAGACCGGCATCGCGCTCGGCTCGACGACTTTGGGCTTCATGGGCGGTGCGGCGCTGTCGGCGCGGCTGATGGAGCGGCAGGGCCCCTTGCGCCTGATCCTGGTGGGCCGGGTCGTGCCCATCGCCGGGCTGAGCGTGGCGCTCGCCTACTACGTGGCGGGCGGCGCGCAGGTCTGGCCGCTTTTCGTCTCGACCATCACCGTCGGGATCGGGAATGGGCTGTCGCTGCCGGGCGCCAATGCCGGTGCGCTGTCGGTCCGCCCGGACCTTGCGGGCAGCGCGTCGGGCGTTAACGGCGCGCTGGCCCTAGGGCTGGGCGCGGCCCTGACCGCCGCCGCGACCTACGTGATCGCCCAATATACCAGCGCCGCGGCCCTGCTGATTCTGATGATCGGGGTCAGCCTGTGCGCGATGGGCGCGGCGCTGGCCTGCGCCGCCTGGGACCGTCCGCCGCAAAGGGTTCCCAAGACCTGATGGCCATGCTACGGGGCGCCGCAATGCTGCCGCGCAGCACGACTTAGGAGAGAACCATGGCCCTCGAGCGCACCTTTTCCATCATCAAACCCGATGCCACCCGCCGCAACCTGACCGGCGCGATCAACGCCAAATTCGAAGAAGCGGGCCTGCGCATCGTCGCGCAGAAGCGCATCCACCTGACCAAGGCGCAGGCCGGCGTCTTCTACGCCGTGCACGCCGAGCGTCCGTTCTACGACGAGCTGTGCGAATTCATGGCCTCCGCCCCGATCGTGGCGCAGGTGCTGGAAGGCGAAAACGCCATTTCCAAGAACCGCGAAGTGATGGGCGCGACCAACCCCGCCGACGCTGCGCCGGGCACGATCCGCGCCGAATTCGCCGAAAGCGTGGGTGAGAACTCGGTGCACGGCTCCGACGCGCCGGAAACGGCCGCGGCGGAGATCGCGTATTTCTTCTCCGGCCTCGAACTGGTCGGCTGAACGGTCGGCCTACGGCTCTGCCGTGAGCTATGGCGCCGCGTGCCCTCGGGGTGCGCGGCGTTTTCTTTTGGCGGCCTAGGCGTCGTCTTCAGGGGTGTCTCCGCGCAGAAGCTGCGCTGTGAGCAGGTTTTGGTACCGCCGTTGCCTCCGCCGCGCCTTGGCGCCATTCGCGCGCCAGCCCGCGCGTTTGTCCTGCACCAGCTCTTCTAGGTCGTCCGCCTCGGCAATTTTGTCCGCGTCGCGCGGTGAGGTCCTCTTTGCCATAGTCAGCAGATAGAGCCCTGCACGGCGCGGCACAGCGCCTGCGTCAGATCATCGCCCAATCCGTGAAGACGGTGCCCGGCGGCCTCCGGACCGGGCCGGGCCGCTGCGGGGCGGGTGTGGGAGCGGGTTTGGCCATGGCGTCATACCTCCATCGACGGACCGGACGTGACGTTGCTGGCCGGGTTCGGCGTTCTTGGGGCCGATGTACGGCAATTCAGTGCCGTATGGTTACATCTTTAGGCAATACGTCGTCGTTTGGGACCAGACCTTTCCCGCATGCAGGAAGATGCTGGGAAAGTCCGGATGGGAAGGCGCATCGGGCCACATCTGCGGCTCCAGCGCGATCCCGGCGCCCGGTCCGATGGGCGCGCCGTGGCTGCCCGGAACCTTGGGCAGATGAGCGCCGGCATAGACTTGCAGCGCCGGTGCGTCGGTGCGCACGCTCACCCTAGGTCCCCGCGCGGCCTCCAGATAGACGGCTGGACCAGCTTCAAGGCAGATGTTGTGATCCAATCCCGGCGCGACAGGCGCGGGCGCGTCGCCTAGCCCAAGGTCCCGTACCGGCGCCCGAACGCCCGTCGGCAGTCCCGCCCCATCGGTGCGCAGATACTGCGCCCCGCCGACGCGCACCAGATGATCCCGCAGGTGCCCCGACCCATCGAGGCTGAAATAGGGGTGCAGTGCCAGGTTCATCAGCGTGGCCCGGTCTGACACGGCGCTTAGCGTGACGGTCAGCGTCTCGTCCGCCACCTCAAACCGCGCGGTGATCTGCCGCCGCCCGGGCAGGCCGCACGCACCATCCGGCAGCGTATGTCTCGCCAGCACCGCCGCATCTTCTACCCGCAAATCCCAGGTCCGGGCGTGCAGCCCCTCCGGCCCCGAATGCAGGCTCGTCCTGCCTTCATTCGCGGGCAGGTCATAGGGCTGACCCGCGATGCTCACCCGCGCGCCGCCGATGCGGTTCGCCACCGGCCCCACCACCGCGCCGCCGTAGGGATGGGCTGCCAAAAAGACCGCCGGGTCCGCCGTGCCCAGCACCACCGAATGCGGCCAATCGCGGTGCCACAGCCCCACCAGCGCCGCCCCCCGCGCCGCCACGCGCGCGCGCAACGCGCCGCTTTCGATCTCTACCCACTCCATAGTGGCAGGATGGCGCCCCGGCGCCCGCTTGACCAGCGCCGCCCGCGCGCCAAAGGTGCCGGGGACAAGGAGAAGCCCATGAGTTCCACCCACGACGCCGCCGAGGACGCCCGCAACGAGGATATCCTGATCTACGTCGACGGCGCCCTGAAACCGAAGGCGGAGGCGACCGTGTCCGTCTACGACAGTGGCTTCATGCTGGGCGACGGCGTCTGGGAGGGGCTGCGCCTGTATGACGGGCGCATCCCGTTCCTCGACGCTCATCTCGACCGGCTGTTCGAGGCGGCCTTGTTCATCGATCTCGACATCGGGATGGACCGCGCCGCGCTCACCGCCGCGATTTGGCAGACGCTGGAGGCGAACGCGATGACGACGGACGTCCACCTGCGCGTCATGGTCACCCGCGGGCGCAAGCGCAAACCGTTCCAGCATCCGGCCCTGTCGGTCTGGGGCAGCACCGTCGTCATCATCGCCGAGCATTCCGTGCCCGCGCTCGATCCGGCCGGGATCACGCTGGCCTCCGTTCCGCATCACCGCGGCCTGCCGCTGACCCAGGATGCGCGGCTGAATTCCCATTCCAAGCTCAATTGCATCATCGCGCTGACCCATGCGATGCGCCAGGGCGCGGATGAGGCCCTGATGCTGGACCCGTTCGGCTGGGTGAACACGACCAATGCCTGCAACTTCTTCATCGTGCGCGGGGGTGAGGTTTGGACCTCCACCGGCCAGTATTGCATGGCCGGGATCACACGCGCCAAGGTGATCGAGATTTGCCGCGCCGAAGGCATCCCGGTGTTCGAGCGCAACTTCGCGCTGCTCGAGGCCTATAGCGCGGACGAGGCGTTTTTGACCGGCACGTTCGGTGCGCAAACGCCCGTCGCGTCGATCGACGGGCGGCCCATCGGCGTGGGCGGCGCGGGCCCGATAACTCATGCGATCCGAACGGCTTACAAGGCGCTCATCGCGCACTCTTAATGGCGCGCGGCTGCGTTCAGGTTTCGTTAACCAGCCTTCGCTACGGTTCGGGCTGCTGAGACTATGACGCCGGAAAGGATGCGCGATGAAAACGTTGGGACGGGTGGCCGCATTTTGCGCGGTTTTGGGGGCGGCCGGGTGCGTGGAGCCGCCCTCCTCCCCCGCGCAAGCCGCAGCGCGCAAGGCCGCCGCCGCCGAATTCGTCGCCCGCCGCTGCGGCGGCATGGCGGGCGGGTTCACCGACGCCCAAGCGCTGCGCAAGGTCGCCAACGAGCAGGCAGTCCTCTCCCGCAGCCTCGGCGCCACGGACGGCATGATGGTCCAAGCGCGGCGCGACGTGGAGACGGCCTTCAACACCGCCGCCGCCTTCACCTCGCACCAGGACGCCTGCGGCTCCATGATGGGCGAGCTTGCGTGGGTGACGTGAGTTTAGGGGTATCTGGCTCCGGCGGTAGGGATCGAACCTACGACCAATTGATTAACAGTCAACTGCTCTACCGCTGAGCTACGCCGGACCAGTTTGCGCCGTATAGCAACCGGGTTTGGGGGCGTCCAGATGGATTATGCGCCGCCGGAGCGATAATTTCACGGGCTCAAGTGCGGGCAAATCGGGCGGTGGCCGACAGGGGGCCTTCGTGCAGGACCTGGCCCTTGCCCAGAAGGTCGATCAGGTGTGCGAGCACGTTCCGCGTCGCCGCCGGAAGCAAGGCCTCGGGCGTGTCGGTATAGATCGCGCGCGCGAGGCCCGCGGCGTCCGCAGGGCCTTGGGCGAGGGCCGTCAGGATCGCTGCCTCCCGCGCCTTGCGGTGGGAGATCAGCCAGTCGAGCCGCGCCGCCGGCTCCGTGATGGGAGCGCCGTGACCGGGATAGAATATCCGCCAGGGCCGCTCCGCCAGCCGCGTGCAGGAGGCCATGAAATCCGTGAGGTCCCCGTCGGGGGGCGAGACGAGCGAGGACGCCCAGCCCATCACGTGATCGGCTGTGAGGCAGGCATCGCCGAAGCCCAGCGCGATGTGATTGCCGAGGTGGCCCGGCGTGTGGATCACCTCAAGCAGCCAGTCCGCGCCGGCGATGACCGCGCCGTCGGCCAGGGCCGTGTCGGGCACAAAGTCTGTATCGATCCCCTCACCGCCGCCGGCAAGCCCGCTGCCGGCCAAAGCGGTCATGACCGCGCTGCGCCCCGCCTCCGGCCCGCCGAAGGCCAGGACGGGCGCGCCGGTCGCATCTGCCAAAGGGCGGGCGAGGGGGCTGTGATCGACATGGGTGTGGGTGACGACGATATGGCTGATCCGCTCACCCGGCCCCAGAGCCGTCAGGATCGCGTCCAGATGCGCCGGCAGGTTCGGGCCGGGATCGATCACGGCGATCTCGCCGCTGCCGACCAGATAGGTGTTGGTGCCGCGATAGGTCATCGGCGACGGGTTCGGCGCCACGATCCGGCGCAGCCCGGGCTCCAGCGTCTCGGCGATGCCGATCTGCGGGTCGAAATCGTCGGGCGGCAACATGGGCGGACCTTTCAAGCGGCGGGCGGGGCGGATAGGCTCTAGCCCATGACGGCGCTGGGGCTCAAACACTATTTGCCGCGCTCGCTCTACGGGCGAGCGGCGCTGATCCTGCTTCTGCCGGTCGTGGTGTTGCAACTGGTGGTCACGGTGCTGTTCACCCAGCGCCATTTCGAGGACGTGACGCGTCAGATGACCGACACCACGCTGCGCGAGGTGCGCCTGGCGCTGCGGGTGATCGAGGGGGCGCCGGACCCCGACGCCGCCCTGCGCGCCGCGGCGCCCGAGCTGGCGATGGAGGCAGCCGTGGTGCCAGACGCGGCGCTGGACCAGCCGAACGTCAAAGCCTGGGACGACTTCACCGGCGGGGTCATCACGCGGCAACTGCAGCGCAGCCTGCCGCAGATCGAGCGGGTGGTCCTCGGCAACGACAAGACGGTGACGCTCGGCGTGCGGATGCCGGATCGGGCGATCGAGCTGCGCTTCGACCGGTACCGGCTGTCGGCGAATAACCCGCACCAACTCTTTGTCTATATGGTCTTTTTCGGCATCGTGGTCACGATCATCGCGCTGATCTACCTGCGCAACCAGCTGCGCCCGATCAAGCGCCTGGCCTCCGCCGCGCAGGCCTTCGGCCGCGGCCGGGTGGAGCCGTTCTCCCCCGCCGGCGCGACGGAGGTGCGAGCGGCGGGCGCCGCGTTCCTCGACATGCGGCAGCGGATCGAGCGCCAGATCGAGACGCGGACCCTGATGCTGTCGGGGGTCAGTCACGACCTGCGCACGCCGCTCACACGGATGCGCCTGGCGCTTTCGATGCTGGACGATGACGAGCGCGCGCCGCTGCAGCAGGACGTGGACGAGATGCAGGGGATGATCGACGCCTTCCTCGACTTCGCCAAGGGCGCGCAGCAGGGTACCGCGGTCCCGCTCGATCCGATTGCGCTGACCCGCGCTGTGGTGGACGACGCGCAGCGCGCGGGCCTCGACGTGGCGCTGAACGCGGTGGAGGGGGAGGGCTGCGTGTCCCTCAACGCTGCCTCGATGCGGCGCGCGCTCGGCAATCTGGTGCAGAACGGGGCGCGCTACGGCAGCCACGTGGCGGTTTCGGTCGCCATCGGGGACAAGTCGCTGCGCTTCCGGGTGGAGGATGACGGGCCCGGCATCGCCGAGGACGACCGCGAACGGGCGCTGCGCCCGTTTGAGCGGCTGGATGCGGCGCGCAACCAAGATGCGGGGGGCGGCACGGGCCTGGGCCTTGCCATCGCGTCGGATATCGCGCGGGCCCATGGCGGCGTCCTGCGCCTTGGGGCGTCGCAGCGGATGGGCGGGCTTCAGGCGGACATTGTCATCGCGCGCTAACGGCGGGCCTGCCGCAGCGGAACGGCTTGCGCGAGTGGGCGCCGCTTGCCAGCCTGCACGGCACAGGACAGGAGGCCCCGATGAACCCCTACGAGATGATCCGCGCCCAGCTGAGCAAAGTGGTGCCCTTCGCCAATCATACTGGCGTCGTGCTGGGAGAGATCGGCGACGGCACCGGCCAGGCCACGCTCGAGCAGCGGGCGGAGACGTCGAACCACATTGCCACGCAGCACGCCGGCGCGATGTTCACCCTGGGCGAGGCCGCCTCCGGTGCCGCGTTGGCTGGGGCGCTGGCGCCCGTGATGCTGGAGGTGCGCCCCGTCGCCGCGGGCGCGGAGATCAAATACGTCAAGATCGCCAAGGGCACGCTGCACGCCGCTGCCCGCACCGAACGGCCGGGCGCAGAGCTGCTGGCGGAGCTGCGGGAGGTCGGCAAGACGGCCTTCGACGTGGAGGTGGACATCACCGACGCGCAAGGCGACACGGTGGCAAGCATGCGCGTCGGCTGGCACGTCAAACGCGCCTAAGACGGCTTGCACGCGTCGACAAAAGGCGAAAATGGTAGGCCCGGCAGGACTTGAACCCGCAACCAAAGCGTTATGAGCGCTCTGCTCTAACCAATTGAGCTACAGGCCCGCCATGCTCCTGTGGCTAGCCCCGCCCCGCAGAGCGGTCAAGAGCGGATGGACCCGCGCGCCGGGCGAGACAAAAGGAAACGAGCTATGACCGACACCCAGATCCTGACGCGCTTTGCCGTCGTCACGCTGATCGTCTTTGCCGCGGTGACCGCGATCGGCTTCGCCCTGCGCCTGCTGTTCGAGTACGAGATGGGCACGGGGCTGGGCATCGTCACGATCATCGTCCCAGCGATGGAGGCGGGGCAAACCCACGCCCGGCGCGCGGGCACGGCTCTCGGCTCGGGCCATATGTGGCGTCTGTCGGCGCTGATGGGCCTTATCTCTGCCGTGCTGTCGAGCGCCCTGGCGCTGGCGCTGGCGGCCCTGACCGGCACCGCTTTGCCCGCCCTGCCGACGGGCACCTTCCTGATCGTCGCGGCGGTTGTCATGATCGTCTACATCCTGGCCGCGCGGTTCTTCCTGGGCTTTGGCCAACGGCTGGAGCTGAAGCGGGGCGAATAGGCCCATAGACGCGGGCGGGCGGCTGGGGTAGGGCCTGCCGCGACGACGCCGGGGGACGGATGATGAGCGAGCGCAAGAATGGCCTGACCTACGCCGAGGCGGGGGTCGATATCGACGCGGGCAACGCGCTGGTGGACCGGATCAAGCCGGCCGCGGCCCGCACAAACCGCGCGGGCGTGATGGCGGGTCTGGGCGGTTTCGGCGGGCTCTTCGATCTAAAGGGCGCGGGATATTCCGACCCGATCCTGGTCGCTGCGACCGACGGGGTAGGCACCAAGCTGCGCATCGCCATCGACACCGGGCTTGTGGACGGCGTCGGCATCGACCTCGTAGCGATGTGCGTTAACGATCTGGTCTGCCAAGGCGCGGAACCTTTGTTCTTCCTCGATTATTTCGCCACTGGCAAGCTGGAGCTGGATGTGGCCGCCGCGGTGGTCGAGGGCATTGCCGAAGGCTGCGTGCGCGCCGGCTGCGCCCTCATCGGCGGGGAGACGGCGGAGATGCCGGGCATGTATCCCGCAGGCGATTTCGACCTCGCCGGCTTTGCGGTCGGGGCGATGGAACGCGGGGCGGCCTTGCCCAGCGGCGTTGCGCCCGGCGATGTGATCTTGGGCCTCGCCTCGGACGGGGTGCATTCCAATGGCTACAGCTTGGTGCGCCGGATCGTGGAGGTCTCGGGCCTCGGCTGGGACGCCGATTGCCCCTGGGGCGCGGGCTCCTTGGGCGCCGCGCTGCTCACCCCGACGCGGCTTTACGTTCAGCCGGCGCTCGCGGCGATCCGGGCGGGCGGCGTCCGCGGCTTTGCCCATATCACGGGCGGCGGGCTGACGGAGAACCTGCCGCGCGTGCTGAGCGGCGGGCAGGGGGCCGACGTCGACCTGACGTCCTGGCGCCTGCCGCCGGTCTTCGCCTGGCTGCGCGATCAGGGCGGGCTGGATCAGGCCGAGATGCTCAAGACCTTCAACGCGGGGATCGGCATGGCCCTGATCGTCGCGCCGGAGGCGGAGGCCGCCGTGACCGAAGCCCTCGCCGGCGAGACGGTGATCCGCCTGGGCCACGTCACCGAAGGGGACGGCGCGGTGCGCTACACCGGCGCGCTGGCGTGAGCAAACGGGTCGCGATCTTCCTGTCGGGGGGCGGGTCGAACATGAAGGCGCTCGTGGCCTCCATGACCGGCGATCACCCGGCCCGGCCTTGCCTGGTCCTGTCGAATCGCCCGGACGCCGGCGGGATCGCCTGGGCGCAGGGCCAGGGCCTGCCGACGGAGGTGGTCGATCACCGCCCCTTCCAAGGCGACCGCGCGGCGTTCGAGGCCGCTTTGAACGCCGCGCTGGCGCCCCACGCGCCCGATCTGATCTGCCTTGCGGGCTTCATGCGCGTGCTCACGGCGGGCTTCGTGACGCCGTGGCAGGGCCGGATGCTGAACATCCACCCCTCGCTGCTGCCCAAATACCGCGGCCTCGACACCCACGCCCGGGCCATCGCCGCCGGAGACACTGTCCATGGCTGCACGGTGCACGAGGTGACGCCGGCCCTCGACGATGGGCCGATCCTGGGCCAAGCGCAGGTGCCGATTGAGCCAGGCGACACGCCCGATACGCTGGCCGCACGCGTCCTGGTGCAGGAACACCGCCTCTACCCCGATGCGCTGCGCCGTTTCGCCGCCGGGGACCGCAGCCACCGCGATCTGTAGCGCTGCGCTGGCGCCGCTGCGCCGCCTCGTGTATGCCTTGCGCATAACAACGAAGAAACGGGCGCTGATGCAGACCCTCACCACCACCGACGCCCTAGCCGCCTTCTGTGCGGAGGCTGCAAACCATCCCTACGTCACGGTCGATACGGAGTTCCTGCGCGAGCGGACGTATTATTCCAAACTCTGCCTCATCCAACTGGCCATGCCGGGGACGGAGACGGACAATGCCGTGCTGGTGGACCCGCTGGCCGACGGCCTGTCGCTGGAGCCGCTGTACGAGCTGTTCCGCAACGAAGATGTCGTGAAGGTCTTTCACGCCGCGCGCCAGGACCTGGAGATCTTCTTCGTCGATGCGGGCCTCTTTCCCACGCCGCTTTTCGACACGCAGGTTGCCGCGATGGTCTGCGGCTTTGGCGAGCAGGCGGGCTATGAGACGCTGGTCCGTAAGATCGCGCGCGCCAGCCTCGATAAATCGTCCCGCTTCACCGATTGGTCCCGCCGGCCGCTGTCGAATGCGCAGAAGACCTATGCCCTGGCGGACGTCACCCACCTGCGCCAGATCTACGAATACCTGTCGGCGGAGCTGGAGAAGACAGGCCGTGCCCGCTGGGTCCGCGAAGAGCTGACGACGCTGACGTCTCCGGAAACCTACCGGACCGAGCCGCGCGAGGCGTGGCGCCGGATCAAGACTCGCTCGTCCTCGCCAAAATTTCTGGCCGCCGTGCGGGAGCTCGCCGCCTTCCGCGAAGAGATGGCGCAGACCCGCAACATCCCGCGCAGCCGCGTCTTCAAGGACGACGCGCTGGTGGAATTGGCGTCAAACAGGCCGTCCAACATGGATGAACTGGGCCGCTCGCGCCTGCTGCTGCGCGAGGCGCGCAAGGGCGACATCGCGCAGGGCATCCTGGACGCGGTGGCCCGCGCCGCCGCCCTGCCGCCCGAGGACCTGCCGAAGCCTGCGCCGGGGCGCGAGAAACTGCAGGTGAACCCCGCCATCGCCGACCTTCTGCGCGTCCTGCTGAAAGCCAAGACGGAGCAGGAAGGCGTCGCGGCCAAGCTGATCGCCACAGCTGCCGACCTAGATGCACTCGCGGCGGGAGAGCGGGACGTGCCCGCATTGCGCGGCTGGCGGCACGAGGTGTTCGGCGAAGATGCCTTGCGGCTTTGCGCGGGCGAGGTGGCGCTGTCCGCCAAGGGCCAGCGGATCGAGATCGTGTCGCTTTAGCGGCGGCGCGAGGTGCGGGCGTTCTCAACCCCCACGACGCGGATCACACGCACGCCGCGCAAGTCCTGATCGGTGACGGAGACGGCCGCCGTCACGCGGCGCGTGGCCTCTGGCCCGCCCGGGCGCACCGCTTCGGGCCGGCGTGCTTCCAGCCGGTAGCTCAGAACGCCGTCCACTGCGTCCCCGTCGTTTTCCGGGGTCAGGCGCACTTCGAACAGACCCTGCTCGCGCGCCACGCCGGTGGCGCGGATGATGGCACCGCCCGGCACGCGCTCCACGCGCAGGTCGGTCACGGCGTCTACGGGCGTGCCTTGGTAGCGCGCGGCCTCCGCGCGCTGGCGCTGGAACAGGCCCGTGCGGGTCGGGATCAACGGGTTCACATCCTCGGGCGCCTGCACCTGGACCGGTTCGGAGCGGGAATTGCCGAACCAATTCAGCGGGTTCACCCGGCTGTCGCGAAATCCGCAGGCGGAGAGGGTCAGGCTCAGCGCGGCCAGAACGAGGACAAGGCGGATCATGTGCAGCTTCCCAATCTTTGCCTGTTCATAGCCGCGCGCGCGGGCGTTGAAAAGGTCGCTCTGGACCGCGGCGCGCCGCGCGCCGAGGTGAGGGTCAAGGAGACGCATCATGGCACAACCCGCATTCGAAGAACTGGTCGAAGATTTCGAGTTCCTGGACGATTGGGAGGATCGCTATCGCCACGTGATCGACCTGGGCAAGGGCATGGATCCGCTGGACGAGGCGCTGAAGGTGGACGCCACCAAGGTCGACGGCTGCGCGAGCCAGGTCTGGCTGCATCCTCAGATCGAGGGCGGCACGTTTCGCTTCGACGGCGACAGTGACGCCATGATCGTGCGTGGCCTGATCGCAGTGCTCCAGCGGCTTTACAACGACCTGCCTGTGGGAGCGGTGGGCGCGGTCGACGCCCCGGCGGAGATGACGCGGCTGGGCCTGAACGATCACCTGTCGGCCCAACGCTCCAACGGCCTGCGCGCGATGATCGAGCGGATCCGTGAGGTGACGAGCGCCGCCTGACGCCACGCTACAGCGCGGCGAGCGCGGTGCGCAGATCGCCGTAGCCCGTGAGCCGCCGCTCGAAGTCCAGGCCCAGACGGTCTGCTGCCGCCCGAGCCTTCTCCGTCAGGGCCGGATCGTCGGTCTGCGCCTGGTAGACCAGCTTGGTATAATTGCCGAAATACATGTCCCGCAGCTCTGGATGCCGGTCGAGGCCCATGGGTTTGATGATGAACGCCTCGAATTGGCGGACGAGGAAATCGGTCAGGTAGAAGGTCGTGATCTCGTCTTCCGCCAGGGCGGAGAAGCGGTCAATGCCTTCGAAAAAACTGTAGCAATGGGGGCCGGCGATCATCTGTACGCCCATCTCCGCGCAAGCGGCCTGTAGCTGACCGCCCGTGCCGCAATCGGCGTAGACGACGAAGATGTCGGCGTAGGCGCCGCGATGCTCCGCCACCGTGGCGCGCACGGCGTCGGTGATCCGCTCCGGCGTCAGGTGGTACTGCGCCGGCAGGCATGTGAGGTCGAGGTGATCCCAGCCTCCAGCGCGCTTCAGGTCCAGGATTTCGCGCGCCAATGCCCCGCAGGCGATCAGCAAAACCCGCTCGGCCTGGGGCAGGGGGGCCGGGGCGGTCACCGCAGGCTCAGGCGAGGCGCACGGCGGTGCCGTAGGCCACAACCTCCGACGCGCCCTGGGTGATGGTCGACGTCTCCAGCCGCACGCAGACGATGGCATCGGCGCCCATCTCGCGCGCCTCCGCGATCATCCGGTCGATGGCCTGCTCGCGCGCGCCGGCCAGAAGCGAGGAATAACCCGACACTTCCCCGCCCACGAGGTTCTTCAGCGAGGCGACGATGTCCGTGCCGAAATGCTTGGCCCGCACGGTCGCCCCCCGCACCAGGCCAAAGGTCTGCGCGATCTCGCGGCCCGCGACGGCTTCGGTGGTTGTCAGCAGCATCAGTGATCCATCCTGTCGTAATGATCGCCCTCGGCATTGCCGAGCCGTTCCGCGATCACGCGGTAGGCGACATAGCCGACAAAGGCCGCCGGGATCAGCGCCAGCCAGCCGAACGGCACCGCCAAAGCCGCCAAAAGCAAACCGCCCAGCCACAGCGTGACCCCAAAGGCGACGACCACACAGCCGACGATTAGGACCAGTTTGTCGAGGGGCATCGCGCGCTCCTGTGATTTAGCCCGCCGCCAGCTGGTTGTGTTTGCGGGCGACGAATTCCTTGGCCGTTTCCACCGCAACGGCGGCGTCGCGGCAATAGGCGTCGGCGCCGATGGCCTTGCCGAACTCTTCGTTCAGGGGCGCGCCGCCGACCAAAACGATATAGTCATCGCGCTTGCCCTGTTCGACCATCGTGTCGATCACGACCTTCATGTAGGGCATCGTCGTTGTCAGCAGGGCGGACATGCCCAGGATGTCGGGCTGTTCGGTGTCCAGCGCCTCCAGGTAATTCTCAACCGGGTTGTTGATCCCGAGGTCCACAACCTCGAACCCGGCGCCTTCCATCATCATCGACACCAGGTTCTTGCCGATGTCGTGGATGTCGCCCTTCACCGTGCCGATCACCATCTTGCCGACGCGCGGCGCGCCGGTCTCGGCCAGGAGGGGCTTCAGGATCGCCATCCCGCCCTTCATCGCGTTGGCCGCCAGCAGCACTTCGGGCACGAAGAGGATACCGTCCCGGAAATCGGCTCCGACGATGGTCATCCCACCCACCAGCGCCTTCGTGAGGATGTCGTAAGGGGCCCAGCCGCGCTCCAGCAGGATGTTCACCCCCTCTTCGATCTCTTCCTTGAGACCGTCGTAGAGGTCGTCGAACATCTGTTGGACAAGCTCTTCGTCATCGAGTTCGGAGAGGATGATGTCGTCTTCGTCGGCCATAAATACGTCCTTTGTTCGGGCGAGCGTGCGGCTTGCGGTCACAGATCGTGCATGCCGCGGCACGCAATTGTCCACAATCGTAATTGCGACATGGGCCGCGCCGTGCGCGACCCGGGCCCCGCCATTTGCCCGTTTGGGGTTGCGATGTTCTTAATTTGTTCTACTCTGCCGCAATGGCGACACGAGGGTATATAGACCGCGCCAAGGGCCGGGGCGCGCGCAGCAATGCGCCCGGCCGGTTCGAGGCGCATGGCCGCGAGGCGGTCGATGACGGGTGGGAGGCCGAGGCCGATCTGCCGCCCTTGCGCACCGAGGTGCGCACGGAACGCCCGCGCAGCCTGATCACCTACAACCGCTCGCCCGATTTGCCCTTCGACCGGTCGATCAACGTCTACCGCGGGTGCGAACATGGGTGCATCTACTGCTTCGCCCGGCCCAGCCATGCCTATCTGGGCCTGTCGCCCGGCCTCGATTTCGAGACGAAGTTGATCGCCCGCCCGGATGCGCCGGAGGTGCTGTCGCGGGAGCTTGCCTCCAAGCGCTACCGCCCCGCGCCCATCGCCATAGGCACCAACACGGACCCCTACCAGCCGATCGAGCGGACCTACGGCATCACCCGGCGCTGTCTGGAGGTGCTGGAGGGCGCGGGCCATCCCGTCGCGATCGTCACCAAGGGCATGCTGATCGAGCGGGACATCGACATCCTGGCGCGGATGGCCCGGCGGGGCCTTGCGCGGGTCGGCATCTCCGTCACCACGCTGGACGCCCAGATCGCCCGTGCCATGGAGCCGCGGGTGCCCAGCCCCGCCCGGCGGCTGGAGACGATTGCGGCGCTGGCCCGGGCGGGCATCCCGGTGCGCATCATGGCCTCCCCCCTCGTGCCAGCGCTCACCGACCCGGAGCTGGAGGCGATCCTGGAGGCCGGCAAACGCGCCGGCGCCCGCAGCGCCAGCTACATCATGCTGCGCCTGCCGCGCGAGGTCTCCTCCCTCTGGCGGGAGTTTCTGGAGGACGCATTTCCAAACTCCGCCGCCCGCATCATGGCCCGCCTGCGCGAGATGCACGGGGGCCAGGATTACAACGCCGCCTGGCACAAGAGGATGCGCGGCGAGGGGCATTACGCCGATTTGATCGCCGCCCGCTTTGCGCTGGCGGTGAAGCGCCTCCGGCTGAAGACGGACCTCGCTCCGATGCGTTGCGATCTCTTCCGCGCGCCGGTTCTGCCGGGCGCTCAGCTGTCGCTGTTTTGAGCTGACCGGATCAACCGCGCCACGTCGTCCGCATCCGTGAGGTGCAGAAAGGCGATGTGCTCCGGTGCGCGCTCGGGCATTGGCACTGCCAGTGGCAAGCGCGTGATCCCTTCGCGGTGGGATGCCGTGGTGAGGCGCACGGAGGCTGTGCCGGACCGGTGTAATCTCACCTCCGCCGCAATGCGGGGCAGGGGCACGGACAGCAGCGTCCGCCGCCGCCCGCCCAGCCAGGCCGCAGGGATGTGCGCGATCAGCGCGCGTCTTTCCGTCAGCGCGTAGCGCAGGGACCGCATCCCGGCCTGCCGGTTCGACGCAGTGACAGAGGACAATGCGACCAGACAGACCGACAGAATGACCGCCGCGCCTATCCGCTCCGGCTGCGCGAAGCTGCCGCCGCCGCCCAGAAGGGCCGCCCAGGCGGCGATGGCGCAAAGAAAAAGCAGGATGTGCCACGTCGTCTCCCTGTGCGGGGGCTGGAAAAACCCGGTGCCGTAGGCGGGCTGTCCGGTCCAAAGAACCCGCTCGCCGGGGGCGAGGGGGACGTCCGGGCCGTTCGGGTCGAGGGTGATTTCGGTCAGGCGCTGCACGGGGCGCAGTTATAGCGCGCGCGCAGCGCCGCAAGGGTCAGGCCGCGCGGCGGCGTCCGCGGCGCTGGCGTTTGGGGCCGCAGCAGCTTGCTTCAGTCCCGTCGGTCTTGGAGGAAAAGGCGCCCAGTTTCTCCACGATCTCATCGAGGCTCGGCGCGGCTCCCAGCGGGCGGGTATCGAGAGCGTCACGCATCGCGCGCAGATGCTCGGGCAGCGTGCCGCAACAGCCCCCGATGATCGCCGCGCCGCAGGCCCGCGCCATCACCGCGTAATCCGCCATCAGCGGGGGCGTGCCGTCGTAATAGATCGTCCCATCCTGGTAGCGCGGGATGCCTGCATTCGCCTTGGCGATAATGGGCCGTTCGGTGCCGGTGGCGGAAAACCCCAAAACGGTGCGGAGCAGGTCCGACGCGCCGGTGCCGCAATTTGCGCCGAAGGCCGCGGGCGGGTTGTCGAGGCTGTCCGCCAGATGCACCAGGTCCGTGCTGGTCACGCCCATCATCGTGCGCCCGGCGGTGTCGAAGCTCATCGTGCCGACCCAGGGCAGGCCGGCAAGGGCAAAGCCTTCGGCAGCGGCGCGGTACTCTTCGGGGGCGGAGATCGTCTCCAGCCAGCCGATATCTGCGCCGCCGGCTTTCAGGCCATCGGCTGCTTCGTGAAACATCTCCACCGCGGCAGCGTGGGACAGGGCGCCCACAGGCTCCATGATTTCGCCCGTCGGGCCGACGGACCCGGCGACGATGATCTTGCGATCCGCGCTGTCCGCAACCGCGCGCGCGATCTCTGCCGACAGGCGCGCCAATTCGTGGGTGCGCGCGGCCGCGTCGTGCAGTTTGAGGCGGGAGGCGTTCGCGCCGAAGGAATTGGTCAGAAACACGTCCGAGCCTGCGTCCACCGCGCCGCGGTAGAGCGCCGTGATCTTGGCGGGTTCCGCATCGTTCCACAGCTCTGGCGCGTCGCCGGATTCGAGCCCCATATTGAAGAGGTTCGTGCCCGTTGCGCCATCGGCCAGAAGCGTGCCGCGCTCCGCCAGGAGGTCCAAAAGGGGATTTGTCATGGTGCACGCCTCTCACTTCGCTCGCCGCTTCTTTCGCACGGCGCGCAGCTTGAGGCTAATTCATAGTCTTCAATAAGATTATGAGGGCGACACGAAAAAGCCCGGCCGCAGGGGGCCGGGCGTCGCGTCTAGTATCCAGGTGGCGTCAGCCGACTTCGGACATGATCTGGGCCTTCGCCTCGACCATCAGCGCCTTCATCTGCGCGCGGATCGTCGCCTCATCCGCTTTGCTCCCCAGATCGCCGGCGACCTTCCGGTAGACGTCTTCGTCTCCGGCTTCCTCGAAATCGGCCTTCACGACCTCGCGGGCGTAAGCGGCGGCGTCATCACCGGTCTTGCCCATCAGGTCCGCGGCCCACAGGCCCAGCAGCTTGTTGCGGCGCGCCTCCGCCTTGAACTGCATTTCGGCGTCGTGGGCATATTTGTTCTCGAACGCGTCTTTACGGTCGTCGAATTGGGCCATGGGGTCCTCCGGTCGGTTGTCTTCCCTTCACATAGGAGGCGTGCGGGCGGCTGTGTAGTGCGAAACGCTTGGCATCGCGGGCGGGCTGCACTAAAGCGTCCCCACTCCCCCGCAAGGCGAAAGGCCCCAGCATGGCGCGGCGCAAGAAAATCTACGAAGGCAAGGCCAAGATCCTCTACGAAGGGCCGCGCCCGGGCACGATCGTGCAGTATTTCAAGGACGACGCCACCGCCTTCAACGCGCAGAAGAAGGACGTGATCGAAGGCAAGGGCGTTCTGAACAACCGTCTCAG
Organism: Pseudomonadota bacterium; assembly: GCA_039178165.1. Lineage (GTDB taxonomy): Bacteria > Pseudomonadota > Alphaproteobacteria > Rhodobacterales > Rhodobacteraceae > JBCBCP01. Next base: position 18,703 of record JBCDFL010000025.1, read on the forward strand.
CGAGTTCTTCATGACCGGTCTGAACCAGATCGGTGTGCCGACGCACTTCATCGAGCGGCTGAACATGCGCGAGCAACTGGTTAAAGCTTGCGAGATTATCCCGCTGGAAGTGATCGTGCGCAACTACGCCGCCGGCACGCTATCGCAGCGCCTTGGGATCGAAGAGGGCCAGCAATTGCCGCGCCCGATCATCGAATATTGCTACAAAGACGACGCGTTGGGCGACCCGCTGGTCACCGAGGAGCATATCGCCGCCTTCGGCTGGGCGTCTCAGCAGGATATGGACGATATCCTGAGCCTGGCGCTGCGGGTGAACGACTTTCTGAGCGGCGTGATGCTGGCCGTCGGCATCCGCCTGGTTGATTTCAAGATCGAGATCGGGCGCATCTACGACGGCGATTTTCAGCGCCTGATTGTCGCGGACGAAATCAGCCCGGACAGCTGCCGGCTGTGGGATATTGAGACGGGCGAGAAGCTGGACAAGGACGTCTTTCGCCGCGATCTGGGCAACCTGGCGGACGCTTATACCGAGGTGGCCCGGCGCCTGGGCGTGATGCCGAAGAACACGGCGCCTTTGGGCAAGCCGACGCTGATCAACTGAACGGCCCGTGCCTGCGGCGCGGGCGGGACGCTCCCGCGGGGGAGTTGTTTTTGGCCAAGTGAATGAAGGACGCCGCGCTCCGGCCCGGGGGCGGCACGGGGGACGACGATGAAAGCAACCGTGACAGTGATGCTGAAGGACGGGGTCCTCGACCCCCAGGGGGAGGCGGTGCGCCACGCGCTTGGCGCGCTGGGCTTTGACGGGGTTGGCGGCGTGCGCCAAGGCAAGGTGATCGAGCTGGACCTGGCCGAGGGCGCGACCGAAGACGACGTCCGCCAGATGTGCGAGCGGCTGCTGGCCAATACGGTGATCGAAAGCTATCGCATCGCCTTGGGCTAGGCCCACCTGACGGCAATTTTCATTTTGCGCAGGCCGTGCGCGCGGCTATCTTGGGTCAATTTTATAAGGAATTGACCGATGCGTGCGCGCCGTTTTGTTGCTTGTCTTTGCCTTGCCATCTGGGCGCAGGGCGCCTGGGCCTTCGATTACCCCGAATTGGACGGTGCCGATCCGGCGCATTACGCGGCGGCGAAGGGCGGCGATCCCTATGCCGGCTTTTCCTACGTCTTGCCCGTCCTGAACCAGGACATCATCGCGCCGGAGGATTGGACGGAGGTCCGCGGCTGGCTCGACTGGCTCTACGGCGCGTTCGAGGCCGAAGGGAACGCCCACGGCCAGGCGGCGGTGGCCGCCAATATGGCCGGGCGGCTGGTGGCCCGGCAGGATTTCGACGACGCGATCGCTTGGATCCGCCGCTGCGCCGATCACGATGAGGCCCTCAGCGGTGAGCCGCGGCTGTATCTATCCTGGTGTTACGACACGGCCGGCACGCTTTTTGTGCAAATGGCGCTGCCGCAGCGGGCGATCGAGTGGCACCAACGCTCCATCGACATCCAGCTGGCCCACTACGACGAGACGGACGAGCAGATCTACCTCGAAGGGGCGCTGAACTCGCACGGGATGGCGACCTACGCCGTGACCCTGTCGGAGGATTACGAGAACGCCATCCGCTACCGCGAGGAGGGGCTGGAGATGGCGCAGGCGCATACCGGCAAGGACAGCGAGCTGACGGCGGTGGCGATCCTGAACCTGGCCACGACGCTGTGGTATGCGGGCGATTTTCCGCAAAGCAAAGAATGGTTCGACCGCGGAATGCCCCTGATCGAGCGGCACGCCGCGCGCTACGATTACGTCAGCGTGATCGCGCGGATGAACGCCGCACTGCTGGCCTACGATCTGGGCAATCTGGAGGAAGCGCGGACCCTCGCGCTGTCCATCGTGCCGTACCTGGCCGCCAATCCCGAGCTGAGCCTCGAGCAGCAGCGCTGGACGTTCCAAGTGCTGCGCAAGGTCTACACCCAGCAGGGGGATGCGAACCGGGCGATCATGTTCGGCAAGCTCGCGGTGAACGCGCAGCAGGAGATCCGCGCGCGCAATTCCGGCTTTGCGGAGGCGGAGGTGGATGCGCTGCGCGCGCGGTGGAGCTCCCTCTACCAGGAGCTGGCGGCGCTGATGATCCGGGAAGGGCGCTTTTCCGAGGCGCAGGCCGTCCTCAACATGGAGAAAGAGCAGGAGGCGTTCGAATTCCTCAAGCGCGACAGCTCCGCCGCGTTGAAGGAAACGCGGGCGGTTCTGACCGACGAGGAACTGGACGAGACAGCGCAGATGAACGCCCTCGCCGCGCGTCCCGTCGCGGCCTACGAGGTGTATCGCGCGCTTTTGAAAGAGGTCGGCGACGATCCGACTCCGGAACAGGACGACCAGCTTTTCCTGCTTGAAGACGCGATGGAGGAGGCGGAGGCCGCCTATCAGGACAGCGTGGATGCCTTCCTCGCCCAGGTGGCGGAGGCGGACCGGAAGGGCTTCGAAGAGGGGTTCGACGCAACCGGTGCCTACCAGGACATCCTGCAGGAAAAGGAGCGGCCGAGCGCGATCCTGCAGCTCGCCGTGCTGGACGAGGCGACGCACCTGTTTCTGACGCTGCCCGGCGCGACGGTGCACAAGACGGTCGAGATCACGCGCGGCGACATGCGCGCGCAGGTCTTTGCCGCTCTGCAAGCGATCGAGCGGGTGGACCCGGACGTGAACACCGCGCTGCAGGGCCTGCACGATCTGCTGCTGGCACCGGTGCGCGAGGAGCTGGAGATCGCGGGGACGGAAGTGATTATGCTCAACGCAGGCGACGTTCTGCGGTATGTGCCCTTCGCCGCGCTGCACGATGGCACGCACTACGCGGTGGAGGATTTCGCCTTTGCGCAATACGTCGCCGCCGTGCCGACCAATTACGGCCGCCCGGATCGCCAGCGGGCCAGCTCCGCCGGGTTCGGCGTGACCCAGGCCCATGGCGGCTTTGACGCGCTGCCGGGCGTGGGGTTCGAGATTGAGGCGCTGTTCACCGCCGATGACGGGCAGGGGGTGCTGGAAGGCCAATCGGCGCTGGACGAAGGGTTCGACGCCCGCGCGCTGCGCAAGGTGCTGCGCAATCCGCCGGAATTGTTGCACATCGCCAGCCATTTCGCGCTGGCGCCGGGGCAGATCGACGATTCCTTTCTGTTGCTGGGCGACGGGTCCGAACTGCGCCTGTCGGAATTCGGCACGCGCCGCTTCAACCTGAGCGGCGTGGACCTTCTGACCCTGTCGGCCTGTCAGACGGCGCGGGGCGGCGATGGCTCAGAGATTGACGGGATGGGGGTTGCGGCTCTGCAGAAGGGGGCGAGCGCGGTGATGGCGTCGCTGTGGCCGGTGGCGGATGCGGCAACACCGATCCTGATGCGCGACTTCTACGAAGGGCTCTACGGCGGTGGTCTGGACAAGGCCGAGGCGCTGCGCGCGGCGCAGGTGGCGATGCTGAGAGATGGCGGTACCGCGACGCTGATGGCGATGCGCGCCGCCGCGGCGCTGGAGGACGCGCCGGAGCCGCCGCCCCAGGGCTTCGCGCATCCCTATTTCTGGTCGGCGTTCATCATTATGGGCAACTGGCTCTGACGCCCCGGCGACGATGGGATGTCGCTTTTGATCTAGGCACGCTGCGCGGGGCGGTCATAGGCTGAACCGGAGGCCAGGAAGGCCAGGGAGGACCGCCCCATGCGCGCTGCGCTCATCACCCGCTACCGCGCGCCGTTGGAGCTGACCTCGGTGCCCGATCCCGTCTGCCCGCCGGACGGCGTGGTGGTGGAGGTGATGGCCTGCGGCATTTGCCGCTCCGATTGGCACGCGTGGACGGGGGCGGACCCGGACGTCACGCTGCCCCACGTGCCGCGCCACGAATTTTGCGGCACCATCGTGGAGGCCGGCGCCGACGTGCGCGGCTGGGCCAAGGGGGACAGGGTCATTGCGCCCTTCATCCTGTCCTGCGGGACTTGCGGCGATTGCCGCGCGGGGCATACGACGATCTGCGGCACCCAGGCCGTGCCCGGGTTCACCATTCCCGGCGCCTTTGCCGAAGCTATCGCGGTGCCCCATGCGGATGCCAATCTGACCCGCTTGCCCGCCGGCATGGCGCCGGAGCTGGCGGCGGCGCTGGGGTGCCGGGTCACCACCGCTTGGCATGCATTGACGGGCCGGGCGGCGCTGCGGCCGGGCGAATGGCTTGGCGTGTGGGGGGCGGGCGGCATCGGCCTGGCCGCGTTGATGCTGGGCCGCGCGATGGGCGCGCGCGTGGCGGTCGCCGACGTTGTGCCGGCTAAGCTGGCCCTGGCGCGGGAGCTGGGGGCAGAAGTCGCGCTCGATGTCTCGAACGGGGACGGCGCGGCGCAGATGCGCGCGGTTACGGGCGGCGGCGTCGATGTCGCTGTGGAGGCGCTGGGCCTGCCGGTCACGACCGAGAACGCGATGCGCAGCTGCCGCAAGCTGGGCCGGATGGTGCAGGTCGGCATGCCCGCCGGGGATCACGCCCGGATGGAGCTGCCCTGGGACAGCCTTTATTCCGGACAGCTGGCCATCTTCGGCACCCGCGGGATGCCGGCGCACCGCTATCCCGCACTGCTCGACTTTTTGGCGGCGACGGGGCTGGACCTGTCGCCGATGATCGCGCGCCGTGTCGCGCTGAGTGACGCATCCGCCGAGCTTGCGCTCTTCGACACTGCCGCGCCGCCCGGCATGGCCGTGATCACCGATTTCACCGCCTGAGGCTTGGGGCCCGGCCCGTGTTGCGCTATGTGTTGCACAGATGCAGTGCAGGGCGCAGCACACGGAGGACCACATGGCCACATCCCTTAACATTCGCGACATCGGCGCGGAGCGCAAAGCCAAGCTGGAGGCCGAAGCCAAGGCCCGCGGCGTGCCGGTCGCGGAGATCGTGCGCACGTTGCTCGACGACGGTCTCGACAAGGCGGCGCGAAAACGCGCCCAGGAAGAATGGATCGAAGCGGCGCGGCCAGGACTAGAAGCAGAACGCGCCATGTATGAAAAACATGGGCCGACTTTGGCCCGCTACCGCACGTTTTCTCGCTAGTCATGCAGGGCCGGATCTTTCGGCTGCGGACCGGCCCAGAGATGGTGTGCCGTATCCAGTCCGAACTTGGGGCAGACACGATTTTCATTTTATGCGCCCCATTGGTTCCGGCGGAAATGATCTCCCCGCGGGCTAGCAAACTACACATCCCAATCAGCATCGGCGAGGCACCCTATCTGATCGTCATGTCCCAGATGATTGCCTTGCCCCGCAAAGATCTGGCCCAAATCGTCGGCGACGCGTCCCACCTGCGGGATGAGATGATCGCCGCCGTGGACCTCCTCGTCTCTGGCTTCTGAGCCACTTCCCCCCGGGGCGCACCTGCGCTATGGCCCGAATGCAAAGGAGACCTGCCCATGAAAGCCGCCGTCCTCGTCTTCCCCGGATCGAATTGCGACCGTGATCTGGTCGTCGCCCTGCGCGCGGCGGGGGCGGATGTCACCATGGTCTGGCACAAAGAGACCGAATTGCCCGCGGGCACCGACTTGGTCGGCGTGCCGGGTGGGTTTTCCTACGGTGATTATCTGCGCTGCGGCGCCATCGCGGCGCAATCGCCCATCTGCGGCGCGCTCAAGACCCATGCGGAGCGGGGCGGCTACGCGCTTGGCATCTGCAACGGCTTCCAGGTGCTGACGGAGACGGGCCTGCTGCCGGGCGCGCTGCTGCGCAATGCGGGTCTGCACTACATCTGCCGCACAATCCCTCTGACCGTCGGCACCTCCGCCAGCGTCTTCACCGAGGGCTACAATGCGGGCGACACGGCGCATATTCCCATCGCGCACCACGACGGCAACTATTTCGCTGACGTCGCCACGCTCGACGCGCTGGAGGGGGAGGACCGCGTGGCGTTCCGGTACGCGGACAATCCCAACGGCTCCCAACGGGATATCGCGGGCATCCTCAGCGCCAATCG